>JBCCCT010000108.1:0-11632 GCA_039033355.1 Pseudomonadota bacterium
TGGGTCGCGGCTTGGTGGCGCGACGGCGCAATATTTCCTCCGCTTTACCGGATATGATGCCTGGATCGCCTCGCGCGATGTCTGCGCCGCTTTGATGCGCGAAAACGTGCTGGATAAGCCGAGTGCGACCAGTAAGACCGCCTTGAAACAGGTCGATGCTGCGATCAATCAATGGCAGAGCCAGTCAGACTTGCCACGTGCAGTCATCTCCCGTGTTCTGGCGCTCTCGGTCGGACCGTCATGACCTTCGCGGCAACCATGATCACGCTCTATCCGGAGGCGTTTCCCGGGCCACTCGGAGTATCAATTCTGGACCGAGCTCTTCAGGACGGGCTTTGGTCCCTGGAAACGGTGCAGTTACGCGAATTTGGCCTCGGCAAGCATCGTCAGGTCGATGAAAAGCCCGCTGGCGGTGGCGCTGGCCTGGTTTTGCGTCCCGACGTTGCAGCAGCAGCGATTGATAGCCTGCCGGAAGATAACCGGCCGCTCATCTATCCAAGTCCACGCGGCGCGCCATTAACCCAGTCCATGGCCGCCAATTGGGCGCAGGGGCCGGGTCTGATCTTCTTTTGCGGGCGATTTGAAGGTCTCGATCAGCGCGTGATTGACGGGCGCGAGATGCAGGAAGTCTCGCTCGGCGATTTTGTTCTGGCCGGCGGCGAAGTTGCGGCGATGGCGATGCTAGAGGCGACACTTCGCCTGATCCCGGGCGTGGCCGGAAATCAGGCCTCGGTCGAAGATGAAAGCTTCAGCGATGGCTTGCTCGAGTATCCGCAATATACGCTGCCACGAACCTGGGAAAACCGCGCTACACCGGACGTGCTTCTGTCCGGGGATCACAAAGCTGTTGCCGAGTGGAGGAATCAGCAGAGTCAGGCATTGACAAAACTTCGCCGACCCGATTTATGGGCGGCTTCCCGAAATGGACCCAAATTGCGAGCGTCGGAGACGGACGATGAACATGATTGAACAGCTTGAAGCTGAAGAAGTTGCCCGCGTCACCGCTGGCAAAACCATCCCAGAATTTTCGCCAGGTGATACGCTGTCTGTGAACGTGCGTATTAAAGAAGGCGACCGTGAGCGCGTACAGCGCTATGAAGGCGTGTGCATTGCCCGCGCCGGACAAGGCCTCAATGAGAATTTCACCGTTCGTAAGATCTCGTTCGGCGAAGGCGTTGAGCGGGTTTTCCCAGTTGTGTCGCCCATGATTGAAAGCATTGAAGTGAAGCGCAAGGGCCGCGTGCGCCGCGCCAAGCTTTACTATTTGCGTGATCGCCGCGGTAAATCTGCCCGAATTGCGGAACGGACCACCGGCCACGGTATGGAAACCACCGAAATCACCACGTCTAAAACCGAGCTGCGTCGTCAGCGCGATGCCGCAAAAGTGGCGCGCCGCGAAGAAGCTGCGAAAGAGCGTGAAGCCTCCGCAAAAGCGAAAGCAGCTGAAGATGCGGCCGCAGCCGCTGCGGCTGAAGCTGAAGCAGCTGCTGCAGACGCAGCGCCAGAGGGCGACGCCGAAGCATAGTTTCTTTTCGAAACCCAGCTATTCCGAAACCCCGCTTCATCGGCGGGGTTTTTCTTTGGCCTGGCCACGCGAACCCCGCAAACTGGCACGAATTCTGCGTTCTAACTTCTTGTTCTAACTGTCTAAAATAGCAGTAGATTTTTCTCTTATCGCGGGAATCCGATTGGAATCTCGTGTTTCGTTTCCTATACGAAATAAATGGCGCACGTTTTGCGTCTTGTCGTTCAACTGTCCCGAAATGGATCGGGTCGGGCTGGATGGCGTAATATCAAGCGGTGCGCAGACGTCGCTTAAAAGGGGTACAAGATATGAAAGTATCAAAATCGATCATGATCGGTACGGCAGCTGCAGTGCTGCTTCCGCTGTCGGCCGTTGCCGACGGGGACAAGAATAGCTGGGATGGCCAGGCGGCAGGTGAGCGTTACTCTGCCAGCGGCGACACTACAGCGGACCGTGCGCTCACGGATGACGAAATCCGCAACATCATCTCACAGTCCGGCGCCAGCGGCGCAAACACGGATGTGCGCTATCTGGGCGGACCGCAAACCGCGATTGAAACCATCATGTGCTGTGAGAATGTCGACGAGCAGGTCGAGACCCGCACAGAGATTGAAGAAACAACTGAGTATATCGACGCCGTCACGCGCCGCGACATCACCCAGCCGGTCCAGCGGACGCTGATCCAGCCGATTACCCGCCAGGTTCTGCAGGGCTCGGTCGAGGACATTACTGAAGACCGCGTCTATGAAACCAACCGCCTCGCGACGCAGTATGAGCGCGACACGGTCCCGACTGTGGTCGAGAATTACATCCCGCAAGTGACCACTGAAACGCGCGATGAAGTGACCGAGACGTATTATGACGTCGTCACCCGCCGCGAGATCATTCAGCCGGTTGAGCGGACGACGGTCGTTCCGGTTCAGCGCCGGATCGTGCGTCCGGTCACCGAGACGATCACCAATGAGATCCGCTATGAGACGCGCACGGCGCCAGTTCAGCGCCACTCTGTGATCATTCCAGATACGGTTGAGACGGTCACCGAAGACCTTACTACCGTGACTGAGGAACAATACACAGAAGAGGTTATTCCTTACACCTCCCAACGGAACATCTATCAGCCCAAGACGATCACCACGATCCAGCCGATCGAGCGTCAGATCCTGCGGGCCACAACCGAGACAATTACCGAAGCGACGCGCTATGAAGAAGAGCGTCTGCCGCTGCGAGTTGAAACGGAAGATGCGCCGCGTGTGATCGAGAATATCACGCCGCAAGTCAGCGAGCGGACCATTCTCGAGGTCGAGGATGTCTATATCGACAATGTCACCCGCAATGTGGTTCAGCCGGTCGTCGTCACCACGATCCAGCCGGTCGTGAATGAGGTCCTGCAAGGTCGCACCGAGACGATCACCCGCGACACACGCTACGAGACGGAAACGCTGGCCCGTCGTACCGAGCGCGTGACCGTGCCGGAAACAGTTGTGAATTACGTTCCGCAAGTCACCGAAGAGTATCAGGAAGAACGCTCCGAAACTTATTTCGAAGCTGTCACTCAGCGCGACATCTATCAGCCGGTTGTTCGGACGATCATCCAGCCGATCGAAATCCGCAAGATGAATGCTAAAACCGAAACTGTGACCAACCCGACGCGTTACGAAACCGTACGTGCCAGCCTGGTGGTTCTGAATATCGGCGCATCTTGCGATTGTAACTGATCTGGTCCGAGCGCCGCGGCGCTCGGATCCACCTGATCGACCTGGCAGCGAGCCCTGCCCGGTCGTCTCTCCAGGCTCCAGTTTGGAGCCGGTTGCTACGAGAAGGCGTTGAGGTTTTTCCTCAGCGCCTTTTTGTTGCGCCTCGCCGCTTGCAGAATGGCGCAGCCCGTGCTGATACACGCGGCTGGAAAGGTGAACAGCGATGGCCGGTCAAACCCTGTATGATAAAATCTGGAACCAACACGTGGTGCATGAGGATGCTGAAACGGGTGAGGCGCTCCTGTTTATCGACCTGCATCTGATTCACGAAGTGACGACGCCGCAGGCTTTTGCCGGTCTGAAAACGGCAGGTCGGAAAGTGCGTCGCCCGGATCTGACTCTGGCCGTGGCGGACCATAATACACCGACCGAGAAACAGGCGCTCGGCCTGGACGGCGTGCGCGATGATGCCGCCCGCAATCAGCTTGCCGCTTTGACGAGCAATGTCGCTGAGCACGGCATCGAGTTCTTCCCGATGGGGCATATCAATAATGGCATTGTCCACGTGGTCGGTCCTGAGCAGGGTCGAACCCAGCCTGGCATGACCATTGTCTGCGGCGACAGCCATACCTCAACTCATGGGGCGTTCGGCGCCCTGGCGCATGGTATTGGCACATCCGAGGTCGAGCATGTCCTGGCGACGCAAACCCTGCGCGCCCGCAAGATGAAGAATATGGCGGTCGAAGTGTCTGGCGCCCTGGCCGATGGCGTCACAGCGAAGGACCTTGCCCTTCACCTGATCGCCCGGATCGGCACCGCTGGTGGCACGGGCTGCGTCATGGAGTATCGCGGCGATGCGATCCGCACCCTGTCCATGGAAGGACGGATGACCTTGTGCAATCTGTCCATCGAAGGCGGCGCCCGGGCCGGCTTGATCGCGCCGGATCAGACCACGTTCGATTATATGAAAGGCCGCCCCGCGACACCAAAGGGCGGCGCCTGGGAAATCGCAGAGCGACACTGGCAGACCCTGTATTCGGATGCGGATGCGGTCTGGGACGAGGTGATCCATATCAATGCTGCCGAGATTGAGCCGACCGTGACCTGGGGCACCAGCCCGGAACAGGCCATCCCGCTCTCAGCGACCGTCCCCGACCCGGCTCAGATGAGCGATCCGGTCAAACAGGCCGCGGCGACCCGCGCGCTGGAATATATGGGCCTGGAGGCAGGCGCCAAACTCGCCGGCACGCCGGTCCAGCGGGTCTTTATCGGGTCCTGCACCAATTCACGGATTGAGGATTTGCGCGCGGCTGCCGAGGTCGCAAAATCTGGTAAAGTGGCCCAAGGCGTGCGCGCCATGATCGTGCCAGGCTCTGGCCTCGTCCGCGCACAGGCAGAAGCCGAAGGCCTTGATGAAGTGTTCGAAACCGCCGGCTTTGAATGGCGCGAGCCGGGCTGTTCCATGTGCCTTGGCATGAATCCGGACATTCTGGCGCCAGGTGAGCGCTGCGCCTCAACCTCGAACCGCAATTTCGAGGGCCGTCAGGGCCGCGGTGGCCGGACCCATCTGATGAGTCCGCATCTGGCGGCGCGGGCGGCGATTACCGGGGTTATCGGGGGGTGAGCCTGCGCAACTGGACCCGCCGCGAGCGTCCCGGACAATGGCCGCTGGCGGGCCAGCGCACAGTTCTGGAACCGCTCGATTGGGCGGCGCACGGAGACGGCTTGTATGACGCCGTCGCAGCACCGGCTGTCAAACATATCTGGGATTACATGCCACTCGGGCCGTTCGAGTCACGCCAGGCGTTTGAACAACATCTCGATTATGTCTGCGCCGATCATGGCTGGGAGACGCTTGTCATCCGTAAGGGCAATGATGGCAAAGTGCTGGGCATGGCAAGTTACATGCGCATTCGCGAAATCCATGGCAGCGCCGAGATTGGCTGCGTCGCGTTTGGTGAGGCCCTGAAACGCACGCCCGCGGCCAGCGAAGCCATGTATCTCATGGCAAGCCACCTTTTCGATGAGCTGGGCTATCGCCGCTATGAGTGGAAATGCCATAATGACAATGCCGCCTCGCATCGGGCGGCCAGCCGCTTTGGCTTTGCTTATGAAGGCGTGTTCCGCAATGACATGGTCGTCAAAGGCAAGAATCGCGACACCGCCTGGTACGCCATGACGGATGAGGATTGGCCGACCCTCAAATCCGCCTTTGAAGCCTGGCTGGCGCCGAAGAATTTCGATGCGGCCGGTGAGCAGAAGCGTAAATTGGAGAGTTTCAGAGCATGATTACAGCGCTCGACCATTTCGTCCTGGTCTGTCCAGACCTCGATGCCGCGATCGCAGATTACACGCTTCTGCTCGGCCGCGATCCGGCCTGGCGCGCGGACGGAGATGGCGTCGGCACAGCGGTCTTCGCGCTTGGCAATACAGCCCTGGAATTGATGGGGCCGGCAGGCGCGGGCGAGACCGCAGACAAGTTGCGAGCGATGACACAGGATGGCGCTAAGCTCACCTCACTGGCCTATCGCAGTGATGATATTAGCGGCGATCACCACACCATGACCCGTCGCGGCCTGTCGCCGAGCGACGTTTCAGAGACCACCAGCACGCATCTGGAAACAGGCGCGAGCCGAAGCTGGAAACGATTCCGTATTCCGGATGATAAAATGGCGGGCGTGAAGACGTTTGTATTACAGCCCGATGCGCCACTGGCCGTTGAAACGGTCGCGCCAGGCGCGGCGACGACGCTCGATCATCTGGTCATCAATACGCCTAATCCCGAACGCGCGGTCGCGACCTATGGCGCCCGGCTCGGCTTGCGGTTCGCGCTCGACCGGACGGCGGAGCAATGGAAGACGCGATTTCTGTTCTTTCGCCTCGGCGGCCTGACTTTGGAAGTCATTCACCGGCTCGGCGAAGACCATGAGGCCAGCGCGAATGACTTTATCTGGGGTCTGACCTGGGAAACGGATGACCTTGCTGCTGCGCAGGCCCGGCTTGCGGACGCGGGCCTCGATGTCAGCGAGATTCGGACGGGTCGGAAGCCTGGATCTGAAGTCTTCACCGTTCGAAATGGCACGCAGGACGTGCCGACCCTGTTCATCGCTCACACGCCGCGCTAGAAAGCTCACCATGAAAGCGTTTACGCAACTCCGCTCCACTGCTGCGCCCCTGATGGATAAGGGCAAGCTGATGGTCAATGTCGACACCGACATGATCATTCCCAAGCAATTCCTCAAGACGACCGAGCGCGATGGTCTGTCAGAAGGCCTGTTCCACGAATTGAAGACGCTGGCCGATGGCTCGCCTAATCCTGATTTTGTGCTGAACAAGCCGCAATACCAGAATGCCGGCGTCCTGATTGCGGGTGAGAATTTCGGCTGTGGCTCCTCGCGCGAACATGCACCCTGGGCTTTGCTGGATCAGGGCATTACGTGCGTGATCGCGCCAAGCTTTGCCGATATCTTCTATAATAATTGCGGCAAGAATGGCATTCTCGCCATCGCCCTGCCGGTCGAGATTTGCGATGCGCTTGCCGCGCAAGCCGGGGGCAGCAATAGCGTGTTCGAGATCGATCTGGAAACCCGGACTGTGACCACGCCAGATGGTGCTGAGCATGCCTTCGAGTTTGATGAGGGCCGCCGCGAGAAATTGCTCAACGGCCTCGATGATATTGCCCTCAGCCTGCAGGCCGAAGATGCGATCAGCGCTTATGAAACGCAGCGCAAGCTGGCCACACCCTGGTTGGAGTCGGCCTGATGAAACATATGTTTGCCCCGCTTCTCGGCGCCGTTATGCTGACCGCCTGCATCCCGGACATCATGAACACCAAGCCGGAAGTCCAGGGCCTCGAAGGGGCGGCACCGGTCCAGACCTTTACCGACCCGGCCAATGGGACCGACATCACGTTACGACCGGAAGGTAAGCTTCAGCTCAAGCTCGATAGCAATCCGACGACGGGCTATTACTGGTATTTGAAGGATATTGATGCGTCCAAGCTCGATCAATTGAGCGAGGGATACTTTGCGGATCCGGCGCCGGAAGGCGTCGTTGGCAGTGGCGGGCATCAGATGTTCGTGTTTGAGGCCCTGGCCTCCGGCAAATCGAAACTGAAACTCTCGTATGAGCGCTCGCCCGAGGATGTGGCGGAGACCCTGGTGCTCGATATCAAGGTGATTGAATGATTTTTGTCGAAGGCAGCGCGCGCATTCCTGAAGGCGCCTGGGATCAGGCGACAGCGGCGATGGAAACCATGATCAAGGCGAGCCGCGAGGAAGCCGGTTGTATCGAATATGCCTATAGCCGCGACCTGATCGATCCCAATCTGCTGCGCATCATTGAACGCTGGAAAGACAAGGCCGCCCTGGTCAGCCATTTTGCGGAACCACATATGGCGGTGTTCCGCGCCGCCCTGGCGGAAGTCGGGCCGCAAGACTTGCAGGTGCGCATGTATGAGGCAGAGCCCGAGCCCTTGCCCCTTTAAGTCGCAGTGGACTTGTCCCTTACAACCTGATCTATGGCGCGAAACTGAACTGACGCTGTAGAGGATCGCATGAGCCAGACCTTGCTCTTATTGCCCGGTGACGGGATCGGACCGGAAGTGACCGAACAGGCCCGGCGGGTCGCTGAAGTGCTGGCGCCGGATCTGACCTTCCAGGAAGATCTGGTTGGCGGCGCCTCGATCGACGCGCATGGCGAACCGCTGACCGTCGATGCGCTGGTGAGGGCCAAGTCCAGTGATGCTGTCCTGCTCGGCGCTGTTGGCGGCCCGAATTGGGTCGGTGTCGAGCGCCATTTGCGCCCGGAAATGGGCTTGCTGCAATTGCGCAAGGGTATGGACACGTTCGCCAATC
Source organism: Pseudomonadota bacterium (assembly GCA_039033355.1). Classification (GTDB taxonomy): domain Bacteria; phylum Pseudomonadota; class Alphaproteobacteria; order Caulobacterales; family Hyphomonadaceae; genus Henriciella. The sequence goes on from JBCCCT010000108.1 coordinate 8,076, forward strand.
TGCGTCCAGCGTTCTGTTTTCCGGCTCTGGTCGATGCGTCCAGCCTGAAGCGCGAAGTGGTCGACGGTCTCGACATCATGATTGTCCGGGAGCTCACCTCCGGCGTCTATTTCGGCGAACCACGCGGCTTTGAGCGCGGCATTGGCGACAAGAGCTTCGGCTATGAAACCTCGCGCTACACCAAGGGCGAGATTGACCGGGTTGCCCGCGTCGCCTTTGACATTGCCCGCGGGCGCCGCGGCGAAGTGGTCTCGACCGAAAAGTCAAATGTCATGGAAAGCGGCCAATTCTGGCGCGAGACCGTGATCGAGCTGCACGCCGCTGAAGGCGAGGGCGTGGCGCTGCGCCATGTCCTGGCAGATGCCTGCGCCATGGAACTCGTGCGCGATCCGAAACAGTTTGACGTCATTCTGGCCGGCAATCTGTTTGGCGACATCCTGTCCGATGCCGCCGCCATGCTGACCGGGTCGATTGGCATGTTGCCAAGTGCCTCGCTCAGCTATGAGGGCAAGCCGGGCCTGTATGAACCCGTGCATGGTTCGGCGCCGGACATTGCCGGGCAAGGCAAAGCTAATCCTTGCGCCGCCATCCTGTCTCTGGAAATGGCACTGCGCTGGTCGCTCGGACGGCCGGAGGCGGCTGACAGACTGTTCGCCGCGGTCGGTAAAGCGCTCGAAGCCGGCGCCCGGACAGGCGATATTGGCGGGTCGATGTCGACAACCGAAATGGGCGACGCAGTTATCGCGGCGCTTTAGGCCTCATTCTGCATTGGCATCCATGGCCAGGATGATCTGGGCATAGCCTTTTGACAGCCGGCCCATATTCTCGACCGTGATGCGTTCATTGGTGCCGTGGAAACCAGTCAGATCTTCCGGCGACATGACCGCAGGCATGAAGCGGTACACACTATCGGTAATCGCCGTCGCATAGCGTCCATCCGTGGCGCCCAGGACCAGGCCCGGCGCGACCGGCGCCTGGCTGGAATCGGCGGCAACGGCGTAGAGCACGCCAAAGGCCAGATTGTCCATCGGGCTGACCGGCGAGGCCCCGGTGCCGCGAATGCCGCTGCGCCCCAGCGTGACCTCCAGGCCTTCAATATCTTTGGTGACGTCCTTGATATGGGCGAGGATGCTCTCTTCGGTATCTTTCGGGTGAATGCGGAAATTGATGATCGCCGTGGCCCGTTGCGCCAGCACATTCTCCTTGGCGGATCCGGTCAGCATGGTTGGCGCCGTCGTGGTGCGGATCATCGCATTCGCGGCCGGCTCGGCGCTCAGCACACCTTTCAGATAACCACCAAACAGCCATTCATTGGCAAAGGCCATGCGCTGCACAAAGGGCATATCGCGCCCGGTCGCCTTGAACAGGCCGGAGACCAATGGATAGTCCATATCGGCTGTCATCTGATTCTCATCAAGAGCGATCAGGGCGCGCGACAGGCGCACGGTGGCGCTATTGCGCGGCGGTGTTGAAGAATGTCCGCCTTCTGCTGTGACGGTCAGCGTGAAGGTCACATAGCCTTTCTCGGCGACGCCAATGAACGCCACGGTGCCGCCCGTCAGGGGATTGTTCTCGACCGCCATAAAGCCTTCATCGAGCGCCATGACGGGCGAGATTCCGCGCGACTTGAGCAGCTCGACCCCGGCGCTGGCGCCCGAACCCGAAACTTCCTCATCATGGCCCAGCATGAGCAGGATGGTGCGTTTCGGCTGAAAGCCTTCGCGGGCCAGAGCGTCCAGCGCTTCAAACAGCCCGACCATGGAGCCTTTGTCATCAATCGCGCCGCGGCCATAGACATAGCCATTCTGGATGGCGCCCGAAAACGGCGGGGCATCCCAATCCCCTTCCGTCCCGATATTGACCGGCACGACATCCTGATGCGCCATCAGCAGGATCGGATCGAGCGATTGATCGCTGCCCTGCCAGGTGAAGAGCAGGCTATAGCCGCCCGGGATGGTTTCCTTGGCCGCCGCAGCGTGAAAGGCCGGATAGGTCGCTTCCATCCAGGTCTGCATATCAAGCCAGGGGCCTTCCTGTCCCGGTCGCGGATCGCCTGGCGCAACGGTCATTGTACGGAACTGAATGGCCTCGCTGAGATGTTGGGCGGCAATGCCGGCATCAAAGTCCGGCACCTCCGGCAGCACAATCTCGCGGACATCCTGCGGTGTCCCGCCATAATTGAAGGTCCGCACCAGAATGATGCCGATGAGCAGGATCAAAATCCCGCCCGTGCCCAACGCTATCCGCTTGATCATATCAGCCGCCTCCCAACGCGCCTTTTCGGCAGACTTTGGCCAGCGCTGGGGGAGTTGGCAAGATCGGAAGGTGCCCGACGCGGCTAAATGGCTTCTTCAGCGGCCCGTACCGCCGCGACGAGCCAGGTGGTGAGCCCGGCGCCATGCTTGTCGATATTGGCGCGGAACCGCTCATCTGCTTCCCACATATCGGCCAGACCTTTGTGCCCTTCCGGGCTCAGATCATAGAACCAGCGATCCACATGTTTGCGATGGCGCTCGACAATTTCGAGCGCGACATAGGAATCCGTCGCTGCGCCTTGTCGCATGGCTTGCGCCGCATGGGTCCAGATCGAGTCGAGCTCTGATTTGATCAGGGTCCAGTCCGCATCGCTATAGGATTTGGTCCGGCGCGCACTTTCCTTGTAGGCATCCGTCTCACCCCAGCGTGATTTGGTTTCGGTCTCATAATCAGTTGGGTCGAAACCATCGAAAATCGCCTTGAAGTCCGTCGTTGCGCGGCCTTCACCCAGATTGGTCAAGGCCGAGTCGATGGCGGCGATCATCTTATGTGTCTGTCCCAGGCGTTGAACCAGCAGCGCGCGCTGTTTCTGCAAGGCGCGGGCATAATTGAATCCGTCTTCGTCCAGAGACTTGCGGATTTCCTCCAGAGCGAGGCCGAGCGACCGCCCGATCAGGATTTGCTGCAGGCGGAGCAGATCATTCTCATCATAGAGTCGGTATCCGGCGGCGGTCCGGTCTTTCGGGGTCAACAGACCGATCTCGTCATAATAATGGAGCGTGCGGATCGAGACGCCAGAAAGTCTGGCGACGTCTTTGACTTTATAGGTTTTCAAGCGCGTCATCATCGCCTCCTGTGTTTCGCGATGACATGCCATATGCGCCCTCACGGGGCTGTAGGGTCAAGCCCCGTATTTGAAGTCCAGATCGATTTAGGCCAGCGCCTGATAGGCCGCCATGACCATAGACAGCCCTCGGACATCGCCTGTCGTACCAGGCTCCATCCGGTTCATCACATAAGACACACAAAGGCGCGCATCCTGATCTATCAGAACGATGGAGCCGCCATATCCGCCCCAGAACGCAATATGCTTGTTCGGTCCGATCGGCAGAAGCGGGTTGTTGATGCCATAGCCCATGCCGAAATTGACCGGGATGCCGAGGACCAGATCCAGACCGCTGGATTGCTGCTCAAACACGCGGCGCACGCCCGCTTCAGACAGGATGCGTTTGCCAAAGGCTTCGCCGCCATTCGCCATTGGCGTTTGCGCCCGCACAATGCTGCGGGCATTGCCATGACCA
>JBCCCT010000109.1:0-11603 GCA_039033355.1 Pseudomonadota bacterium
CATCGAGGTAGCCAAAGCGCTCGATTGCGAACTGATCGAGTGGCATATCAAATCGACCACCAAAGCCGCCCAGGGCCTTTACGAATATGATGCCGTGTCGCGTCTGCGCGACGGTCAAATGGGCGAAGAGCGCGCCAAGGACGTCAAGAATTACATCAAGAAGGGCAAGCTGTGGGAAGCCTTTACGGCCAAGAAGCGCCCCATCCTGCTGATTGACGAGATCGACAAGGCCGACATCGAGTTTCCGAATGACTTGTTGCAGGAACTCGATCGCATGGAATTCTATGTCTACGAGACCGATGAAACGATCAAAGCGGCGCAGCGCCCGATTGTGATCATCACGTCGAATAATGAAAAAGAGCTGCCGGATGCCTTCCTGCGCCGCTGCTTCTTCCACTTCATCAAATTCCCGGACGAGCAGACGATGAAAGAGATTGTCGACGTCCACTATCCGGGCATCAAGGACAAGCTCGTCTCTGACGCGCTGACCACATTCTACTCAATGCGCGAAGTGCCGGGCATGAAGAAGAAGCCGTCAACGTCTGAATTGCTCGACTGGCTGAAACTGCTGATGAATGAGGATGTTGATCTGGAGACCTTGCGCGAGCAGGACCCGGAGAAGCTGACACCGCCACTGCACGGCGCCCTGTTGAAGAATGAGCAGGATGTCGCTCTGTTTGAGCGTCTGGCGTTCCTCAATCGCCGCCAATCCGGCCCGAGCCCGCGCGGGCCGGCGGGCTAGCGGTCAAGCGGCCGGGTCAGATCGACCCGGCGAATTTCCGCCACACCCCGGTCGGTCACGTCGCCTTCAACAAGGCTGGTTCCGGACAAGGCAAACAATCGATTGAGCGTGAAAATCGGGCGCGAATTGCCATACCAGTCGACGCAGGACACTTCGCACGTATAGCTCTCATGCGGATCACCTTTGGCACCCGCCAACGTACCGACAGATGACAAGCTGGCATCGCTGCCGACACGCAGGAATGAGAGATCTGAACTGTCGGATCGCCAGACCCAGCGTCCGGCTTCCCAGCGCTGCTGCACCGTTGGCAAGCCAATCAGACCCGACCCATCCGCCGCGATGCTGCTATTGAAGGCATGGCTTCGATTTTCGCTTTCATAGCGTTCAACCAGTTTCACGCTGCCGCCTTGTCGCGGCAGATGCTCGCGCAAATCGAACAGGGTCAGGTTCAGGCCGTGCACATCGTCATAACCAGTCGCGACGATGTGATCGCGCGCGCGTTCCAGGCGGATGGCATTATGGTGTAGTTTCAACCGGGTTGGTGTTTTCGGTGACTCGAGCGGCACAAAGGTCAATTCTGCATCGAGGTCGGTCTCAGCGTCAGGCCGCCAATGCGACCACCAGGTATTGAACGTGGTGTAGACAAAATGTGTATTGGTGAACCGGTTCTCAATCACGCCATCCGCAACATTTGGCAGGCTGACATAATCCGCCGCGTCGATTGCCGACGGGGCCCGACCTATGTCGTTCAAAGGCAATTGCAGCAAACGGAATGGTGAGGCGTCTTCGTCAGCCTCATCGACCGGATCGACTTCGACGAAAGCGCGGAACACATCTGCTCCGGCCGCGAGTGAGAATTGGTTCACCGGCTCACCCGCCACGCGGGCAAAGCCCGGCGCGATGGTTCGATCATAGGGAATCCGATACAGGAGCCCGGTGGATTCAGCCGTGTCGTCCTCGTCCGTTTCCATCCACCAGCGGTGGCCCTCCTTGTTCACCCAAAGCCAGACAGCGTCCAGCGAGGCGTAATATTCGTAATCGTCGCCCGCCAGAAACGCGGTTGTATTGCAGGCGGGGACCTCCAGGTCGCCTTGTTTCAGGTCCCGCAACGGACAGATCGTGATCGTGTGCAATAAAGGGTCCGCCGCGTCCTGGACCGGTCGGTAAACCCGTCTCGCAGACAGGCGGGGTGTGTCTTCCGGCGCCATCGTGCGCGACAGCACAGGCGCGTTTAGCTGTTCAAAGCTTTCAACATCGCTCAGATAGAAGGAGGTGTGGAGCGCCAGCTGGCCGTCAACCAGCCGCGTCGTATAATTGTCGCCGTCAAAATAGTCTTGTGCAGGCAAGAAGAAGCGATCGCGAAAGGTGATCTCGCCCGTCTCTTCCAGTTCCAGCACCGCAAACACGCTGGCTTCGGCATCATAGGAATAGCCGATCACAATCATCTGGCGACCGAAGACCAGCATCTCATCATACCAGGTGTCTTCTTCCGTCGTGCGGTAGACATTCTCGCGATCGACATAGCGCAGCCCAGGCTCTCCATTGGGCAACAGATCAATGCTGAACAGGCGGCCATCCTGCATGACGATCAGATACTGACCGATCTGTTTGACAATATCGCCTTCATCGACCCCGGCTTCCTGTGTGTTGGTAATCGATGGGTTTGCCTCGTCGACCTTGGACGCGGTTACCACGACAGATTCGTACATAACCTCATCAGACGCTTCAGCCATGGCTGGCGGAGGGGGTGGCGGCGCAGATAGCGGTATGTTTCCTGACCAATCGGGCGCGCTGTCTTCAGACTCAAACCGCCCGGTCACCGTCCGGAAATAGTGTTCAAACTCAGCCTCGGATTTGAACGTCGAGAGTTCCGGCCAGGCCGTCGCTGATGGTTCGCTGAAATCCGTCGTCGCGCACGCGGCGAGACCCAGTGCCGAAACTCCAAGTATCAGAGGTCTGCTTAACATCTGTTTTCCCTCGATCTATCCCGATGTCAGGTTCAATGCGAACTTGGGCGAAATCAAGCAGATAATTGGGAATCCTTGTCCGCCCGCTGGGCATAGATCAATCGCTCAGAATTTCCGTCACCGCCTTTGATTGGGCTGTCAGTCTGCGCTTCGACATGCCAGCCTCGTTCGGCAAGCCACTCCACGAACGCCTGCTCTGCGCGCGCCGTGGCGGCTGGATCGCGGACGATCCCGCCTTTGCCGACAAACTCGCGGCCAACCTCGAATTGCGGTTTGAACAGAGCAATCAGGCTTGCGTCTTGCGCGGCCAATGAGAGCGGAATTTCGAGCAATTTGTGCAGCGAGATAAAGCTCGCATCGCAGACAATCAGACGCGGCGGAGGGTCGACATCCGCTTTTGCCAGCGCCCGCGCATCTGTCGCTTCCAGAGAGGTCACGCGCGGATCGTTGCGGAGGCGCGGGTGCAGCTGATCGCGGCCGACATCGACCGCCACGACTGACTGCGCGCCATGGATCAGCAATACTTCTGTGAAGCCTCCGGTCGATGCCCCCACATCCAGACAGGGCCAGCCCGTCGGGTCGATCTCAAACACGTCGAGCGCATGCGCCAGTTTCAATCCGGCCCGCGACACAAAAGGGTGCTCGGCTTCGGCTTCAATCCTGGCGCTGGCCGAAATCTTCTCTGACGGCTTGCTCACAACCTTGCCGCCGACGCGCACCTTGCCCGCCGCAATTGCCGCTTGCGCGGCCGCGCGGCTGTCAAAATGGCCGAGCGCGACCAGCACCTTGTCGGCGCGCTCCAGGGGATCGGTCATGGCGGCGCTCCGTCAGTGTTCAAATTGGTTGGCCAAAAAAGAGTGTCTCGAAAATGCCTCAAAATATCCGTTGACGCGCCTGCGACATTCTGTCAAACGCAGCGTCCATTCAACGAAGAGAGGCCGCCATGAAAACGCGGAATCTATATTCCAGCCAGAGCAGATCTGCGTCCGAAGGACGACAGAGTCTTGCCGCTATGGAGGATGTTGGATGACGGGTGGATGCGCCACCCAACCGGTGTAAATCACCGGTCCTTCCGCCCCCTCCGCGCGTCTCGCCCGGAGGGTTTTTTATGGCCAAAAGGTGCCGCGCGGAGGGATAACAAAATCAGAGGAGAGGTCGCAAACGGACCTAAGACCAATGAGCAATTTTGAAGTGATCGAAACGTCGCGAGGCGGAGCGATCAAAGCCTGGGTGAAAGGCGTTCCTTTGGAACCGAAAGCCCGCGAACAGTTAGAGAATGTGGCTGGCCTGCCCTTCATTCACTCACACCTGGCAGTGATGCCGGACGTCCATTTCGGGCGCGGCGCCACAGTCGGGTCGGTGATACCGACCAAGGGCGCAATCATTCCCGCCGCCGTCGGTGTCGACATTGGCTGCGGCATGATGGCGATGCGGACCAGCCTCACAGCCCGGCAATTGCCGGACAATCTCAAGCGCGTGCGCAGCGAGATTGAACGCAAGGTGCCAGTCGGCAATGGCCCGCGCGGCAATCACCGGGATACCCCGGCGAGCGTCGTGACGCGCCTGCGCAATTCGCGACTGGCGGAACGTCTGGATGTGATCCATGACAAGCATCCCAAAATCACGCCGGGCAAGTTCGGCGCGCAATTGGGCACGCTTGGCGGCGGCAATCACTTTATCGAGCTTTGCCTGGATGAGGATGACCGCGTCTGGATCATGCTGCATTCCGGCTCTCGCGGCACCGGCAACCGCATCGGCACCTACTTTATCAGCGAGGCCCGCGCCGCGCTGGAGAAGCGGGTGCTTGGATATCATGTCCCGGACCGGGATCTCGCCTTCTTTGTCGAAGGTGAGCCTCTGTTCGATGACTATATCGAAGCGGTCGACTGGGCACAGGATTTCGCACGACTCAATCGCGAGTCGATGATGGATCGAGTGCTGATGGCGTGCCGCGAAACCCTGCCGGGATTCACGATCGAGAAATCTGCGGTGAACTGCCACCACAATTATGTGGAGAAGGAACGCCACTTTGACGCAGATGTCTGGGTCACCCGTAAGGGCGGCGTCCGGGCCGGCAAAGACGAACTTGGTATTATTCCGGGGTCCATGGGGGCGAAATCCTTCATTGTCCGCGGCAAGGGCAATGCCGAGAGTTTCTGTTCCTGCTCCCACGGAGCGGGCCGGAAAATGTCTCGAACAGCGGCCAAGGCCAAGTACACTGTGGCGGACCATATCGAAGCCACAAAAGGCGTCGAATGCCGCAAGGATCGCGGGGTCGTTGATGAAACGCCAATGGCCTATAAGGACATTGACAAAGTCATGGCCGCACAAACCGATCTGGTCGAAGTGGTGCACACTTTGAAACAGGTCGTCTGCGTAAAGGGGTGATCGGGGCCCGGCTGTGCCGGTCCCGAACGCTCACACCCAAAGGGAAAGGCGATCCGAACGGGTCGCCTTTTTCTAATCCAGGCTTCGGGCCACCCGGAAGCCGATTGTGTCATTCCGGCTGGAAGACGGTTGCGCGCGTCGAATGGCAGAGCGAACATAGGACGGCACTTTTTCATAATCGCCGCCGCGCACCGGTTGCGAGCACATTTCGCGCCCCGGAATGGCTTTGCCATCGCGCGGCAGGCCCGCATAGGTTCTGGTATAGCAATCCGCTGTCCATTCAGCGATATTGCCGAGCATGTCATGCAGGCCAAACGCGTTGGCTGGATAGGATCCAACCGCGACGGGCATGCGCAAATAACCGCCGCCGCGGGCGCCATTATTATAGCCGCGTTGGCCATTATAATTGGCCTGTTCGCTGGTTATCTCCTCGCCGGTATGGAACGGCGTCGTGGTCCCGGCCCGGGCGGCATATTCCCATTCAGCCTCGGATGGCAGACGATATGGCGCGCCGTCCACCTGCGTGTTCAGCCAGTCGACATAGGCCTGCGCATCAAAGGCATTCAAATCGAAGACAGGCCGGTCATCCATCACCCAGAGCGGGTTGGAAGAGCGTACGGATTTCGCATCATGCATGCAGGCCCCTGCCGCGCGGCAGGCTTCATATTGCCCCCACGTGACTTCATATTTTCCCATGGCGAACCGCTCGACTGAGACTTCGCGCACCGGGCCTTCATCATCATGGCGGCGATATTCGTTGTCTGGTGAGCCCATCATGAATTTGCCGGCCGGGATCACCACCATTTCCGGACAGTCCTGACAGTCCTGAAACGCAGAGAAATCAGCGGCAGCGGCAGGCTCGGGCAAGGTCGTCGCGGCAGTCTCACTTTCGGCGGCTTCCGTGTCGCCCACATCCCGCCCCATCGAGGCCATCTGGAACACGATCCCCGCATCGAGCACGGCCGGGGCGGGCTTGTCGCAATCGCCGAAACAGAAATCCTCGCCGATCAGACCGGAATTGTAGAAGGGGGTCTGGGCCCCATCGGTCGCCTGATAGACCTGGTCGGCGACGCGTTTGAAGACCTGTTCGGCAATCAAACCGTCCTGCTGGATCACGGCGGCCAGCGCTTGTGTGTATGGACTGTTATTGCCAGCGCCATCCGTGGCGGTGAAGCCCGGTTCCGTCGAATAGGAGACCAGCAATCCGCGTGATCGCGCCACCGGCGCCAGACCACCTGACCCGGCTGACCGGCTGGAGCTTGGCAGCGGATTGTTCCGGCACGCATCCAGGACCACAAAATTGACGCCATTCCCCGCCGCCCGGACATGCTGCAAGGCCTGCCCCAGACGCGGCGCCTGGGCCCAGATATCCTGTTCGGTCACCGCATTCGTATCGACCGGGATGAGATAATTATAGCCCTCGGACTGGACCCCGTGTCCGGCAAAATAGATCAGCCCGACGGCGTCCTTGCCGGCATAGGTGAGCCGCCGACCATGCGCCGCAAAGGCGTCTTCCATATCGTCTTCGGTCGCATCGATCAGCAGGCTGACCTGGAACCCGACGGATTCCAGCGCGTCCTTCATCAGACGCGCATCATTGGCCGGATTGGCCAGTTTCCAGCCCATGGTTTCGTAATTGCTATTGCCAATGACGAGCGCAATCCGGTCTTCCGCGATCGCGAAAAGCGGTAGAAAAAATCCAATAAAAACAGCAAATATTGCACGCTTGAACATGGTCGAGCTTACTCCAATGTGTTCTGCGTTTGTGGATGGTCCCCACCGTCCAACGCACGCCCCCTTAACCATGATTGGAGCACAGAGCGCGACTCGATTCCAGAGGAAATTGTCGGTTCGAACCGACCGCTTATTGCCGTGTCGGCGGAGGTGGTGGCGGGGGTGGCGGAGGCGCGCCGACGACCGGGGCGGCCAGCGGTTCCATGAATGGCGTTGAAGCTCGGCCTGCGCTCGGCGCGGGTGCGCCGATTCCAAACACTGAGGCCATCAATTCATTGGCTTCATTGACGCTGATTCCGCCCGCGGCCACTTCCTGCATGATGGCGGCTTGCGCCCGTTGCATTTCCAGCCGCATGTCATTGGCATTCTCGAGCTGCTCGACATAGGCGTTCATGACCTCATCGCAATGCGCAGACAGGGCCGTCTGTCCATTGGCAGTGACCGTACGCAAATGCTCAAAGCAGAGCTGAACCCCATAATCATTCTGAACAATCGCCATGGTGATATCCCGGACCGCTTCTGCGACCGCATAAGATGGCGGATAAGCCGGCGAGGATGGCCAGGACCCGGTTATGCCGCCAGCGCTGGACTCGCTCGCGGACGGCGCCGTGGAGGCAAGATTGGCATTGATGTCAGAGGTGGCCTGCGCCGAAGCCTGGGCCCGTTCCATGGCCCGCGCCTGCGACCGCAAGTCGAGCACCTGACGATTGCGGCGTTCAATATCATTTGCCGAGCAGCCCGCGGTCGTGTTGCCGACATAGCATTGATTATTGGTCTCTTCGAGCAGCGCGATTTCTTCATTCGTGTGCTGGATCTCGGATGCCAGCCGAGTCTGCTCGGCCGACGCCATGGCTGAGCGCTGCAAATATTGCTCGCGATAATCGAGGCCGCTGCCCGCTGATGCGCTGACCACGGCGTCGCCGCCTTTGACCGAACCGGTCAGCTGCTCGATCGCCAAAAGCGCAATCATATTGGTCTGGAATCGGCGCAGCATGATTGAATACTGCTCTTCCGACAGCCCGTTCATATAGGCTTCGCAGACACGATAGAATCCGTCGCGCAGGGTCTGGATGGTCTGCGTGCGCAAACCGATATTGGCCGCGGCTTCAGACACACCGCCTTCGGCCGAGACCGCATTGGAAATGTCCGACACGCTGATCCCGGCCTGGGCCGCGATCGCAGACAAGGCGTCCGGCGCGGGTTCGGCGCAGACGACGCGCAACTCTTCATCCGCGCGCTTGTTCGACAGGACCGCGCGCTGTTCGGCATCGATGAAGACCCCTGCTGGCGCGGAGCCATTGCCATTGAAGCCGGAACCCAGCGTCTCTTTCTTGTTCACGGCGGTGAGGTTGCCAACCGAGGCACAGGCCGTCAGGGCCCACGCACTGAAAGCGAGCAATCCAATCCGAAACATAAAACGTCCTCCAGCGCGGACTGGACGCGACATTTCAAAATTAGTCAAGCAAGACAGCGCCTTATAGGGGAATTCTAGCGAAGCGCCTCAAACCAGAGTTGAAGAGACTCGGCGTCTCGCGCGCGACGTGCGCGCACCGCCATCGCCTCTTCGTCTTCCCCCCATTGCTCGATCTGCCAGTCTTCGTCGACACAGGATGCGGACAGCGCAGCCTCTGCAGACAAGACCCCGCGTTCGATCGCCAGCGCGAGTATTGCAGACCCTAACAGGCTGCAGCCCCAGGTCAGCGCGGTGAGTCGGAAATCATCGAGCGACAGCGCATGCGTGCGGACGGCTTGCAGACTCGCCTCTGGTTGCGGGCTTGCCATCAATCCAATCACCGGAACCAGAACCACGCCGAGCTCTGTACCGGCCCACTCGCGCCAGGGCTTCCAGGCCGCCTCCTGGCGCGCTTGCAGCTCAGCAGGCGACTCGGCCAGATAGCAGGTCACATCTGTTCCCGCATATCGCGCCAATTCGTCCGCCAGTTCGGTGCGCGTATCCGGGGTCCGGTCAATGGCGACATTGGCGAGCCGGGTGAGCGTCATGCCTTGCAGGTCCAGGGTCTCGCCCTGACTGTCCCATTCCGCGGCAATCACCTCCGCCAGGCCACGGGTCGGCACGCAGAGCGCGGTCTTTGCGGGGGTCTTGATCGGGCGTCCATCCAGCAGAATAGCAAAGCCCTGCCCCTCTTCCGCCACGCTGGCCTGTTTGTAGAAGCGCTTCGGCAGGTTCACCTTGTCCATCAGGATACCCGCGCCGCAAAGGCGTCCAGGCTGTCATTCAGCGTGGTGAAATCATGGTGCACTTCATGCGCGCCGACATCGGATAGTTCGTGAGCCTCACCAAAGCCCCAGCTCACGCCGAGTGTGTGAATGCCAGCATTCAATCCCATGCGGATATCATGGATCGCGTCGCCAATGATCAGGGACTGATGCGGCTCGGCCCCGACGGCTTTCATCGCTTCGTCGCACATAAACGGGTGTGGCTTGCCCGGACCATCATCCGCGCACCAGGTCGTATCAAAAAGGTGTCGCATGGCGTGCTGGTCGAAGAAGGCATCGATACCGCGGCGCGCCTTGCCGGTGGCAATCGCCAGGAGCCAGCCATCATTTGCCAAACGCTCGATCGCTTCGCGGGCGCCTTCGTAAAGGGGCTCAAACCCCTCGCCTTCGGCGCGTAATGCGACGAAAGCGTGCCGATAGGTCTCAACCAGTTCAGCCAGCTTGTCAGCAGACGCTTCTGGCGCCAGAATCTGACACGCCTCGTGCAGGCCAAGACCAATTGTCTTGCGCGTATCGTCATAGGCTGGCGGCGTCAGCCCGACAGTTTCGAAGCTGCGCACCATAGCCGTCTGGATCACCTCGCGGCTGTCCACGATGGTGCCATCCATATCCCAAATCGCAAGTTTCAAGCTCATGGCCCGCCCTTTAGGCGGCAGCGGCCTTTCTCGCAACCAGTCTTTGCCAGATCAGGAAGATTGGCGACGAAAGCTCAAGCACCATGCCGGCAAACTGGGTGTCAATTCCCGGCCCGACCGTTGTGTACGAGAGGAGCCGCGCAAGACCGCCGAGAAAGATCACGGCGCAGATAAAGGCCAGGATCAGTCCATGCTTCTCGACATTGGGAATGGTCCACCAGAGCAGCAGGGTGACCAGAAGATAGATCGCGGACAGATAGCGCAGCTGGTTATCGATCGCGGCCGGATAGCCGCCATCCGGCATGAAGAATGAGGCGCCATTGATGATGCCCATAATCGAAAAGAAGAGCGGGATGAGCGACAGGACGCCCAACCCGATTTGCAGCCCCAGTTTCATTTATACCTCCACGATCCCCGACGAAATCTCCTGCGCGCGCGCTTCAAACGCCGCTTTGGTTCCGCCTTGATCGGTCGAGCAGATCAGATATCCGCCGCCCTGTCCAATCACGCGCGCAATATCCGGCCACATCACATCAGGCAATTTGGCCTCGTCCCACATTTTGGAGATCGACGGATCCATATGGCGCGCACCGCCAAACCGATCTGGCCGGGCCTTGGCGCCATCCCAGATTTTCGTGTTCAGCAGGCCCGGGCAGAGAATAGTCGTATCGACGCATTGCTGTGCAAGCTCGCCGCGCAGCGCTTCCGCCACCGCGAAAGTGGCATGCTTGGTTGTGGCATAAAGCGGAAAATCGCCCTCGGGCCGTCGCAAGGCCGCTGTCGATGCCGTGATTCCGACATGGCGCGGTCCTGTCGCCTCGGTCATCAGAGGTGCAAAAGCCTGCGCGGTCCATATCACGCCCCGGACATTGACATCGAGCGCCCATTCAACCGCTTTTGCCTTGCCGGTCAGGATCGGCGACCCGACTCCCACGCCCGCATTGATCCAGACCAGATTGAGCGGACCTTGATCGGCAATCTGATCTGCCGCGTCGATACAGGCCTCACGATCCGAAACATCGAAGACCAGCGGCACGCCGCCAATTTCATGCGCCACGTGTTCCGCAGCCTCGCGGCGAATGTCCTGCACCACCACTTGCATGCCGGCTGCGGCGAGGTTGCGGGCCAACATTTCCCCAATGCCATCTCCGGCGCCGGTCACGAGGGCCCGCTTGCCTTTAAAGTCGCTCAAGTCCGCCATGCCGTCTCCTTTGTTGGATAATTCTTAATGGGGGCATCTGCACCCGCCTCTTCCTATTTGGGCTCAGTCCCCTAGGCATGACATAGACCAGAGGGACGAAAGATGAAAAAACTCACACTCGCCGCCGCACTCCTCGCTACAGCCTGTTCCGCGCCGTCCGATTCCGACGGGACGACGCTCCCGACTGACATGCCGGTCCAGATCGAGGGCATGGAAGACATGGATGAGGAAAAGGCCGAGGAGATTATCGGCTCGATCAATCCACTGGAAAACGATCTGCGCGGCTTGGAAGTCGCTGTGCGCATGCATGAAGGCTTTCGGATCAAAAACGATGGCGTTGTCTTCGAACTCGGCGTGACTGATGGCGCTGGCGAAACACGGCTGGACGAAGAATTCATCCTGGTCGAGACGTCCGGCATAGACAGCCAGACGCTGCACGATGCGGCTCGCGAGGGCTTTTTCATCCGGACCTTCACGCTGGACGAGGCTGATTATGACCGGATGCGCGCTGGCGACCTCATCCTGCAGGAATTGAAGGAAACGGCGCCGGGCGAGAACCAGCTGAAATTCAATGCCGGGGTCTATACCTGCGCCAATCCGGATGCCGACACGCCCGATGAATACCGGTTTGCGATGTTTGTCCGTTCGGCGCCGGATGTTGATTTCATCCCGCTCTCAAATGGCGATGTGGTGATGAG
>JBCCCT010000110.1:0-11600 GCA_039033355.1 Pseudomonadota bacterium
GGGCGCGACTTATGTCCAGCTCGACAAGATGGACAAGGCAGATGCCGTGCTGGCCGACTTGCAATCAGCGTCCACGACATGCGCCTCAAACTGTCCGGAAGCGGCTCAGATTGCCGCCGCCATTGCCGAAGTTGAAGCGGCCAAGTCGACTGCCACGAGCATTGAGACATCCAGCCTCGCGCCGCTGGTACAGCCTGTCAGCCTGGAGACCGGCGACGTGCTTTATTCCGAAGCCTTGCGCCTGATCAATCTCGGCGAGTATGACGCCGCGATTGCCGAATTGCGCACGGCGGGCGCTATTCTCGGGCCGCATCCTGACGTTTTGACCTATATCGGCTTTGCCAATCGCAAGAAGGGCGAGCGGGAAACGGCCCTGTCTTATTATGCCGCCGCGCTCAGCATCGCGCCGGATCATCTCAGCGCAAATGAGTATCTGGGCGAGTATTATGTCGAAATGGGCGACCTGGACCGCGCACAGGCGCAATTGGACAAGCTGAACACGCTTTGCCCATTCGGCTGCGAACAGACCGAAGAACTCTCGCAATGGATTGCCGACGCCCGCACATGAGGGGGCTGAGGCTGGCGGGCCTGATGATCGGGCTTGTCGCTTGTCAGGGATCACCATCAGATCCGGCGCCATCGCCGCCGGATCTGACAGCGCTTAAATGGCTGAGCTCGACAGCTGATCCTGTCGCTCACTTGACCCAACACCCATCAACTTGTCTGACCCAGCCGGTGACACCGGCGATACAGAGAGGGGCGCTCCTGTTTGAAAGCCCGACTCTGCTTGGCGGTCAGGCCGCAAAGGCGGGTTTGAGCTGCGCCGCCTGTCATCGTAATGGCCGCGGTAATCCTGATTTCGTGTTTACCGGAATTTCAGGTGCCCCGGGCACCGCTGATGTCACACATGGTCTTTTCTCCAAATTGAGGGCGGATCAGGTGTTCAATCCTGTCCCCATCCCAGACCTTGCAACCGCGGAGGGGCGATCACGTGTCGACCGTTCCGACCCTGGAATACTGGAATCATTTCTCTCGGCTCAGATCATCGAAGAGTTTTCGGGGACGCCACCTGATCGGGATGCTGTTTCGGACCTCGCGGCTTACATTCGGGCCCTGGACGATACCACTTGCGACGATGATCAGCTTGAGCGGGTATCGTGGCGGCGCGAGATCCAGCTTATCCGTGCGGGCCTCACGCAAGACGCGCCGCGAACGTCTGCTTACACCAACGCGATGCGGGCCGCCGCGGGCCGGATTCATGAGCGGTTTCCCGAGGCGGAACACGCGGCCTTGCGGCAAAAGCTGATCGCGTTCAGTCGCGCGCTTGAGGTCGATGAGTCCAATTCCGATTTTGAGGCTGACCTTCGCGCGATCGAGGCAGATCTCGCCGCGGCCGACGCAAGCTCCTTGTACAATCCAGAGCAGCTGGTTGGCCGCTGGCCCTAATGTGCGGCGAGTTTCACAGCCAGGTCCGGCTCGATCCCTTTGGCGTAGCGAACACAAGGAAATTTGCCGCCGCGCGCCGGACCGTATAATTCAGTTTCACCGGCACGAATGAAGCCGAGCTTGGTCAAGATGCGGCCAGACGCTGGATTGTCGGTGAAATGCCCGGACGCGAAGCGCGAGATGGAGAGTTCGCGCTCCGCCCAGTCAAGCAGGGCTGTGGCGGCTTCGGTGGCATAGCCCTGGCCCCACCAGGGTTTGCCGAGCCAGTACCCGATTTCCCAGACATCCATGGGCATCAGACGCAGGCTGATACAGCCAATCACGCCTTCTCCCCGCCGGGTCATGGCGAGCACATAGGCCGTGTCCTCCTCCCACCTGGAAGGCACATCCTGAAGCCAGTCTTCGGCATCGGAAATCTGATAAGGATGCGGTACGCGACCGAGATTCCAGGCCACCTCCTTCAAGCCGACCCGTTCCGCAATTTGCGGAGCATCGTCCATAAAGGGCGGGCGCAACAGCATGCGCCGCGTCTTCAAGATGATCGGATCAGCCATAGACCTTCCCTCAGTGCGCTGCACCCATGGCAACTTCTGGTGAAGCGCCCAGCGCGTAGCGCCATGCTAAATCTTTTCCGCCGCGGGCTAAACTATAGAGCTGCTTTTCCCCGACTCGTTGAAAGCCGAGCTTTTCCAGAACCCGGCCGGAGGCTGGATTGTCCTGGAAGTGACCGGCGACGAATTTGGTGACGCCAAACTCGCGCTCGGCCCAGGCCAGAAGCGCTTGCGCGGCTTCAGTGGCGACGCCTTTGCCCTGCACAGCCTTATCGACCCAATAGCCAATCTCCCAGGCCTCGCCTTGTGCGCGATTGAACCCAACCGATCCGATCACGCCAGCTTCTTCATGGGTGATGACAAAGGCGAATTCCGATCCCTGCACGCGCGCCTTATCCGCATAGGCGACCCAGTCGAGCGCATCGCTCGGCGCATAGGGATGGGGCAGGCGGGCAAGATTGCGCGCCATGGTCATGTCATTCACACAGCAGGCAATCTGCCGTGCATCACGGGTTTCGGGCGGGCGCATCAAGAAACGCTCCGATCTGAACTCAAACGATCTCGCCATTTGACGTCTCCATCAGGGAGGCAAAGAAAAAGGGAGGCAGTGGCCTGCCTCCCTTTGGAACTCTTTGGCCACCACCCGGCGGCCCTGTACGACCGCGCTATTCTGCTGCGTCCGCAAGCGGTGTCACTGACACGTACTGGCGGTTATTGCGCTTGCGCGTAAACTCGACTTTGCCTTCGACCAGCGCGTAAAGCGTATGGTCTTTGCCCATGCCGACGCCGCGACCTGGATAGGTCTTGGTGCCGCGCTGGCGGATGATGATATTGCCGGGAATCACGTGCTCGCCACCATATTTCTTGGTGCCAAGATACTTAGGATTCGAATCGCGTCCGTTCTTGGATGAACCGCCTGATTTCTTATGAGCCATATCCGCTCTCCAATCTTCTGCTCCAGCCTATAGCTGAAAACTTAACCCTTCGCGAGCTCTTTCGCCTGGGCGACCCAGTCATTGCTCTCAAACTTGCCAGCTGCGCCGATTTTCTCTTCCAGCGCGTCAATGTCGGCTTTCTTCATTTTCGCGATTTGCGCAAATGTCGTGATGCCTTCCGCTTCCAGCTTGCCGGCGAAGACTTTTCCGAGACCTTTCATCTTGGTCAGGTCATCAGCCTTGGCAGGGGCGGCTTCTTTCTTCGGAGCTGCCTTCTTGGCTGCGGGCTTCGCAGCCTCGTCTTTTTTCGCTGCTGGCTTTTTGGTCTCAGCCTTTGGCGCAGCTTCAGCTTTCGGCGCTGCCTCTTTCTTCGGCGCTGCCTTCTTCTTCGCTGGTGCTTTCTTGCCGTCGGCCAGGATCGAGTCGATCGTCACGACGGTTTCGAGCTGGCGATGGCCCTTTTTGCGTCGATACGTATTACGCTGACGCTTTTTCATGATGATGACCTTGGCGCCCTTGCGCTGTGCGGCGACTGTGCCGACCACGCTGGCGCCAGCCACCATGGGCTCGCCAATGGTTACTTTCTTGTCGTCGCCAAGCATAAGGACGTCTTCAAATGTAACGCTCTCACCTGCATCAACGGCGAGCTTTTCAATGACGATTTCATCGCCTTCGGCAACTTTATACTGTTTGCCACCTGTCTTAATGACCGCGAACATGACGCTCGTCCTTCTCAGAACTCAAAAAATGAAACTTTTGCCGCTGCCGAACCCGGCGCGGGCATGAAGGCGCGGATAAACACCAAACACGCCATAGAGTCAAACCCTCTTAAGCATGAAAATCAGGGCGTCATGCGATTATTGCCCTTTGGCCAATTGGTCCGTGAATGCCGAGGCTCAAAACGGGTCTGAATCGACAGGGCTGATCTTGATCCAAACGGCCCAGCGGCGTGTGTTTTCAAGCTGAACTTTAGTTAATGGCAGTTGCGACTGCAAATACTGTCTTCAGTATAGTTTTTGATCGCTGTACGAGGCCGCCCGCCAATCAAGTTTTGTGAACTTGTTCAAGCAAGGATGTTTCACATGCAGACCCCAAATATCGAAATCTCGGATGTCGAATACGTCGCCGACATGCTGAAAGCCATTCTCTGGGTGAAGGAAGACCTGGAGCATGTTTCACCGGAGACGCTCGAAGACCTGGAAGTCTCTTTGAGCGTGGCGGAAGCCGCCCTGCGGCGCGTGGCTGCGGAAATGCGACTGCCTGTAAATGCGCGCTAAGGCGCGACGGAGGCGAGCTCTGTAGGTTCTGCTGCGTCGGTCTCATCCGCCGGGGTGAGGCGTCGAATGCGATCGCGCTCTTCCTGGGCCTCGTCTTCCTGATCCAGCTCGGTCAGAGCCACAACGCGAAGCTCCCGCACGGCGATATTGGCAGGATCCTGTTCGAGCAGGTTGTCGGCATTTTCCAGCGCATCCGAGAATTTTTCCAGAGCGACCTGGACGGACACCAATTGCTGCGTCAGCTCCGCATCGTTTTCCTCGCTCATATCCATCAACTGGAGCAGCGTTTCTTCGGCTTTCTCCGGTTCGCCGGCCGCCTCATGGATTCGCGCCAGCGCCATCAGGACAGTGGCATCATTAGGCTTCAGCGCAGCATAGCCATTCAGCAGCTGTTCGGCGTCCGCATAGGCTTCCATTCGCACGAGATGGTCGCTCAGCTCGAGCGTGATCTTGCGGCTTTCCGGGTTCAGGTTGAGCGCCGACTGAAAGGCCAGAAGGGCCTCATCATTGGCTTCACTCACGGCCAGCGCCCGCGCCTTGTACAGCCAGAAGAGCGGGCTTTGCGGGTTTTTCGTCAGCAGCACATCAAGACGCTCCGAGGCGGAGTCGGGCGCGCCCTGACGATATTCATATCGCGCCAGTGCGAAGGCTGCTGGCTGCGTGAAAGTGGATGTTTCGGGCAGGGTTTCGGCGACCTGTGTGGCGGCTTCCATATCTTCCACGGCGAGATTCAAGAGCAGGCACACATAGGCACGCCGCTCGTTTTGCTGCGTATCAAGGCAGGTCGCGTCGCGGGTTTCCAGTGTCGGCGGTCGGATCACGCCGCTGGCCTCTTGCAGGGCGAGCAGCAGGACCTGCTGCTCGGAAGACATTTCGATATTTTCCATCCGACGGATCAATTGACGCGCCGCGCGCGGCCGTTCAGATGCGAGCAGATTGGCGGACCTGGAAAACAGGATGTCAAAGTCTGTTGCTGCGGCATCGCTGGCCGCGCGGAACATAGGCAGAGCTGACTCGAACCGACCGAAGGAGAAATTATACTCGGCCCATTCCTTCATCGTTATGGCGCTGTCCGGGGCCAAAGCCAGCGCGCGCTGATAGTCGGCCTCAACTTCGCCAGGAAGATAGGTGCCGGCGCGGGCCTTGGCGGTGGCAAATCGACGCCAGGTCGGGCCGCTATTGGGGCGGAACTGGATAGACTTGTCGAAGGAATCGATGGCCGCCTCATACGCGCCAAGCGCCATTTGTGACTGGCCCAGCAGGGAGAGTGATTTGCCCTTGCGCGAGCTGCTGGTGATATCGACCGAGCGCTCAAAAACACGTGCGGCTTCTTCGTGCTGACCGGTTTCGGCGAGCAGTATGCCGTAATTCACATAACCCGGATTGTGATTTGGATTGGCGGCCACGTGGATTGCATAGGCGTTGATCGCTGCTGGTATGTTGCCTGCGCCGCGATATGACTGCGCATAAGCGAATGAGCTGCCATGTTCGATCCGTTGTTCCGGCGACAAGGCAGACAGGACGCTGAGCGCCTCTTCATGTCGTTTGCGCTTGGCCAGCAATCCGCCGACATAGGCTTCGAATTTCGGGCGCTCTGCATCATCCGCGGTGCGGAAAAACAGAGTGGATCGCAGTTTGTCGGACGACAGCGGCGCGAGTGATGTGTCTTGCACAATCGCAATCAGATCGGCCTGAAAATCCTCGTTAATGTCGCTCTCGACGATCTGTTCGATTTCCTGCTGATCATCGGATGAAATGGTGCGGATGATGCCGCTCTGATCATCAGTGCGGACCACGGTTTCAGCGATCAGCGCGATCCCGGCCAGGGCCAGGGCCAGTCCGCTCAGGACGGGCGCGGAAAAGAATGGTGATTGCTCATGCATGGGCCAGTCCCCTGTCAGTCAGGCTTTCGACCAAGCCCTTTTGCTGAACGTTCTGGATTTCGATGCCGGGTCGACCATTGACCTCAAGGACCAGCGGGCCTCGGTCCTGATCGAGGCAGATATCAACGCCGATATAGCCGAGTGGGATGGCGTCAGCAGCCGCGATGGAAATATCGATAATCTGCCGCCATTTCGGGATCTTGAAGCCGATCAGTTCGGCGCCTGTATCCGGATGCTCCGGCGTTACGGTGCCTTTGAGCGCAGCATTGGTCACCTTGCCGGTTTCAATGTCGATGGCCAGCCCGATGGCGCCCTGGTGCAGGTTGGCTTTGCCGCCCGACTTCTCGGTAGGTAGGCGCAACATTGCGGAAACTGGGCGCTGTTTATGCAGAATGACGCGAATGTCGGACAGCCCGAAGTCGGAAAGCGCGCTGAGTTCGGAATGCTGACTCAGAAGAGGTTCGACATAGGCATAATCCTCGTCGCCGCTTTGGGAAAATGATCCGTTGAGGATTTCACCGACATGTCGGGACATGTCTTCGGGTGTGCGGATCTTGCCGCCAGCCGTGACGAAGTTCTTTTCGTCGCGCCCGCGAATGATCATGATGCCATTGCCTTGCGACCCGCGATTGGGCTTCAGCGCGAACGCGCCGAGGTCGGACATGGTTTGCACAAATTCCGGCAATTCCCGGAACGAGCGACAGACAGCATAGGTCTTGGCGACGGGCACGCCGGCCTGTTGCAATATGTCCTTGCTGCGCAGCTTGTCCGCCGCAAGGTCCAGCAATTCGGTGGAGTTCAGGCGATTGACGTAATTGCGGTTGCGCGAATTCATGCCCAGCACGGGGCCATTGCCGAGGATCGACCGGAAGCGCACATATTCCTGCAGGCGCATGCCCGACCATTGTCCGATGGCCAGCTGTACCGCGAGCACCAGCAAAAGCAATTCCGGCATCAGGGCGAACAGGCCTTGCAGCATGACGGATGAGAAGACGATATAGCAGGCGACAATCGTGATCAGCGTGCCAATCCCTGTATTTGTCATGCCTTTCCAGTCGCTTTCATCCAGCATGTTGTGAATGCGTTCGGCCAGGAATGAGATAATCACCACCGGGAACAGCGCCAGAATACCGAATTGGAGACTGGATCGGCCACCCAGCCAGAGCAGGACGCCAATAAACAGAACGGTACAAATCGTAATAACGGCCGCGAGTCTGGGTATTTTGAGGATATTGAACGAGTTGAAATAGGCCAGCATCAGGACCGCAAAAGCGACAATGCCCGAAAAGGTGGCGAGACCGAGCCAGAGTCCCGTATTCACGCACGCCGCGGCGATCAGCATGGGCATGAAGATCCCGAATGTCTGAATGCCGACCACGCTGCGCAGGAAGATCGTCACCAAAGCCGCCAGCGGGAACATCAGAAAGACGCCAATCATCTCTTCTGGCAGGCCCGTCAGCTGCATCAGACGCGCCGCATTGAAGCGATTGAGCACGGGCTCGTTCTCTTCAAACTCGAACAAAGCTGGCGACTGACTGATCGGTGAAATGGTGAAGCGATAATCGAAATTGATATTGCGCGTATGCCGGAACAGGGCGTGGTCGCCAGTATAGAGGCGCAGATAATTCTCGGGCAGTCGGGCGAAATAGCCATTGGTCGGGTCAAACGGCACCCAGCGGCCTTCAATCAGAACTTCCAGCCATTGGTGAGAGGTCTTTTTCGAGCCCTCATTCATGATCACGCCGCCAACCAGGCGGGCCGGAATACCATTTGAGCGGGCCAGGGCAACGAAAAGACGACCTTTGCCATTACAGCTGGCGCGGCCCAGTCGCAGCGCGGTCAGGGCGTCGGTGAAGCCCTTGAACGGGGCGCCTTCAATGTCCTGATAGGTATAGTCATAAATCGCGGTGAGCACCGGCACCAGTTCGCGGCTATCATCGGGCTGGATGGAGGACCAGAGATCGCGGATTTCGGGGTGATTGACCTGAATCCCTTCTTCTTCGATCAGATATTGCCCGTACTGTTCCGGCAGGAATTGCGGCACTTGCAGCGCCGGATCGAGGTCATAGACCAGTTCCTTGGACGTGATCAGCGCGTGATAGCGAATGTCGCGGCCCTGATCGCCTGACCACATGCCACGCCGCCCGGACGGGTCGGTCTGGTCATCGAATTGCAGCTGGCCTGACAGAATGTTCTCGCGCACAATGTCCTGACGCTCATCCGCCGCGGGCAGGAATGTGGTGACATCGACATCACGATCATCGCCCACGAAACTCATCGACAGCGAATAATCGTACATGGTGACGGCACGCAGCTGTTTGAGCAGGGTTGGCGCGCTGTTCAGGTGCCATACCGAAAGGATCGCACAGATCGCAATGAGCCAAGTGCTCGGATGTCGCACAAACGCGACCAGCCGTGTTTGCCAAGTCATGTTGAGTGTCTAACCCCACCTCGGATCGCTTCATAGGCCGTTCTTTTCTAGATCGGTTGTGGGCCTTCTCCTCCAACAACCAACGGTCCGTTAATCGATATTAACCATCAAGCCGCGCGCCTATACTCCAATCACTCACGGTTGGCGACTCTTTTTATTTCGCTTCCAATAGTGGAGAAAATACGACCAAAGCTTGTCGGGGTCACGCCTAAAGCGCTTTAATAATTAGCAATAGTCCTGCAATTTGCGGCGCAAGATCTTGCCGATCGGGTTCTTTGGCAGCTCTTCGATGAAGTGAACCTGGCGCGGTACTTTATAGCCCGTCAGGTGACTTCGGCAGTGCGCCATGACCGTTTCTGCGGACAGGTTTTCGTCCTGTTTGACCACAAAAGCGTGCAATTCCTCGCCGCCTGCCGCAACCCGGATCCCTGCGCTGGCGGCCTCAACGATGCCCGGGCACGTCGACAGAATGCCGTCAATTTCGTTCGGGAACACATTGAAGCCACTGACCAGAACCATGTCCTTGCAGCGATCAACAATGTGTAGCTCGCCGCGCGCATCAAATCGGCCCATATCACCGGTCTTGAACCAGTCGCCATGATAGGCATTCCGGGTTTCCTGGTCGCGCCCAAGATAGCCTTGCATCACTTGCGGGCCGGAAATCAGGATCTCTCCCACCGTGTCGGTGGCGGTCGTTACAGCGTCATTATGCAGGATGCGGACTTCCGTGCCTGGCAGCGGTGTGCCGGCGGAACCCGGCGATGTGCTGACGGAATGGTCGCGCACCGCAATCAGCGTCGTGGCTTCGGTCATGCCATAGCCTTCGACAATGTTTGATCCGGTCGCCTGCATCCAGGACTTGGCCGTATGGTCATGCAGGGCCGCGGCGCCCGAGATCGTGGTCTTGATACATTTGCCGGATTCCTGAAACCAGTCTTCCTCGAGCAGTTTCTCGAACAAGGTGTTCACGCCTGGGAAAATGTCTGGCTGAAATTTCTTGAACGCAGCTTTCATATTGGTCAGCGGCCGCGGGTTCGGGATCAGAACCAGATGCCCGCCATTGGTGATGGCAATGACCGAGGCGAGCATGCCGAACACGTGATAGACCGGCAGTGCCAGCAACATGGACTGGTTTGGCGTGGTCAGCAGGGTCGGGCAGGCGCCGGCGAATTGGGCGATATTGCTCATCAACCCGTTTTCGGTCAGGCGAACCCCTTTCGAGACGCCGGTCGTACCGCCGGAATACTGGTAGATCGTGTCCCGATGCGGATCGAGATCAGCGACATAGTCGAACGCCTTGGGGTCCGGTTTTGGCGCATTTGCCAGAATATCGTTGAGTGTTCGATGCGGCCCGGTAAAGGCGCGATCCAGCTTTTTGACCTTGCGGAGCAGGAAGTTCAGCGCGCCGCGCGTCACCGGCTTGAAGAAATCGGTCACCGAAATCGAAATGACCTGGTCAACCTGTGTGCCCTCGATCGCCTCTTCCATCATTTCGGAGAAGATGGTGGATCCGATCAGGCAGCGCGCCTGGCTGTCCTTCAATTGTCGACGGGTCTCGGCCGCGGTGTAAAGCGGGTTCACATTTGTCACGGTCAGGCCGGCGAGGAAGACGCCGAGCAGGCTGACAATGTAAGACGTGCAATTCGGCGATTGGATCGCCACGACGTCGCCCTGCTCATAGCCGAGGTCCTGGCGCAGGTAATTGGCCAGTTTCTGGGCCGATTGAATGGCGGTTCTGAAATCCGTCGTCTCGGCATGGCCGGTTGGCAGCGCCGTCGTCAGGAAGGGATAGTCGGCATAATTCTCCTGAGCGATCAGGATTTTGTCGTGCAAACGCCCGGGATTGAGATCGACTACCGGACGTGGAGAAAGTGCGACATTTGAAGGGTTCAGAATAGCCATTTTGTGCCTCTTTTGGGTACAGGTCTGGCCTACCGGATTTAGCTTTGAATCCCGTTACGGTTGATCGGTGAATTTTACAGAGTTTGCTTAAGCCGCCTTTGCAGCCTTGGCCTTGCGATTGGCCTCACGCGTGGCGAGGAATTCGTCCAATTGCCGCGCCGCCATGGGCGATAGCGGGCGGTCGACAATCTCTTCGCCCAGCGCCCGTAACATGTCTTCCCCGGTGACCTTCTGGCGCCCCTTCTGGGTCACCCGTGTGACATAGATGGAGCGCAGGATTTCCGCCCCGGACTCGTCGAACCAGGTGTGCCACATCTCGACATAGTGCTCACGCCACCCGACCACGCGCGTGTGAATTTCAATCATGCCCTGGGGCACACGTGGCTGTTTGCGGGTTTGAATCGAGCTCAACACCATCGGCACCCAGCCTTCACGTCGCACCACGTCGGACATTTTGGTCTGAATGAAAAAGTTGACCAACGAAACATCAATGTAAGACGGCACGCGCGAGGGCAGCAAATTGCCTTCGCGATCAAGATCAGACCGGCGCAGCTTGAACCGATAGCGTGTGCCATCCCAGACATTCGCCTCGCGTGGACCACGAAAGGTGCGGAATACTGTCAAAAGAAGGGTCAGGAAAAGATCCATATTACTCTACGAAAACCACAATAATGAGCGCTTGTGCAAATACTCACTAGCGCGTTAACACACCGATCGTAAACGATTTCGTTGCAAGGCGAAAACTCAGAAAGAGTTTCTATCACATGGCGGAAGCATCGTATCTCATCATCGGGGGTGGACCAGCCGGGCTGACCATGGCGCGGATGCTGAAAGATCGTGGCGTCGAGAAGGTCACCATCCTCGAAGCTTCGTTCAAGGTTGGCGGCAAATGCCTGACCAGTGGGATCGGTGATCATGTTGTTGAGTTCGGCACGTGTTACGCCATCTGGTCGCATCGCTATGTGCTGAAGCAGATGAAGAAGCTCGGCATTCGGCGCAATTATCTGAAAGCGCAGCGCATCGATGATCGCGAATTGCTGGACTATATTCGCGATGGCAGTGGGCCACCCTTTGCGGTTCAGGCGATCAAATATGCCTGGATGCGTTGGCGCCTGATGCGCCGCGCGGCGAAGGGCGATCCAAGCGTCAATGAAACTCTGGCCCAACCGACGGCA
>JBCCCT010000111.1:0-11546 GCA_039033355.1 Pseudomonadota bacterium
AGGTCAGCATCCTCCAGCGTTATTTCCACCAGATCTCCGCGCGCGAGTTCGGCTTCAACCCCCCAGCCAAAGGACAGGGTGAGGCCCGTCCCGGCAATGGCCTGCTCGACCAGTTCGCGGCCGACATTGCAGATAAAGGCCGGGCGCGTGGGCACCTCTTCCCAACCTTGCACCGTCTTGGCGTGCCAGGCGATCAGCTTATCCGGCCCACGATAGAGGAGCATTCGGTGTGCAGATAAATCTGCCAGGGTTCGCAGCGCACCAGATCTGGCCAGATAGTCAGGCGATGCGACCAATTTCATCTCCGTGCCTGCGAGCTTGCGGGCAATCGCGCGATCCGGGAGCGAAGCCGTAGCGCGCACCGCGATATCCACTTCATGACTGGCAAGATTATAGACATGGTCTGTCAGTTCCACGTCGACGATCAGGTCCGGATATTTAGCGCGCAGCTTGTGAATGGCCGGCATCAGGCGCAGGCGCCCATAACCGGGATTCGCTGTGATTCGTAACAATCCGCTGGGCGCCGTTGGCTGGTCCATGATCAGGTCGCCAGCATGATCCAGCGCCTTCAGAGCAGGCCGTACCTGTTCAAGATAGACCGCGCCAAGCTCGGTCAGACTGACGCTTCTTGTCGTGCGGTGGAGCAATGTCGTGCCGAGCTCCGCTTCGAGATCCTGGAGACGGCGCGAGATGGACGAGGCCGGGACACCGAACGCCCGGGCCGCGGCTGTAAAGCTACCTAACTCGGCCACTTTGATGAAATATTCGATCGCGCGTAAGCGGTCCATATCAACACCTCGCATCTGGTGATTATTTCATCAGCCTGCTTCATAATTGTCGAAAAGACAATACACCTGCCCGGAACCAGAGGTTTTTGCATCATATCCCGCTATTAAATTGCAGTTTCGACACTAGAAGCCGAATGGAGCCTGAATATGAACATCATCGAATTTACCGAGCTGGGTCAGCCTGCTGACGTGCTGAAACTGAAACCGGTCGCGGATCGTGCCCCGCAAGCGGGCGAGGCCAGGGTAAAGGTCCTCGCCACGCCAATTCATCCTGCCAACCTCTTGCAGATTGCCGGTCAGTATGCTGCCGCGCCGGACCTGCCCTCAATTCCAGGCGGCGAAGGCGTCGGCGAAGTCGTGGCGTTAGGCGCTGGTGTCGATCATTTACAGGTGGGGCAGCTGGTGCTGCTTGCTGGTGTCGGCGGGACCTGGCGGGATGAGATCGTGGCTCCGGCCGCCGGCTTTGTGCCAGCGCCCCCCGGCGATGTGGAGCAGCTCTCCATGCTGGCGGTGAATCCGATGACGGCGCACCTGATGCTGCGGGATTTTGCCGACCTGAACGAAGGCGACTGGATCATTCAAAGTGCGGCAAACTCCGCAGTTGGTGAAATGGTGATCCAGCTCGCTGCCCAACGCGGCATCAAGACCGTCAATATCGTGCGCCGCGAGGCGCTGGTCCGGCCGTTGACCGAACTGGGCGGAACTGTGGTCCTGGTCGATGGGCCGGATCTTGTCGAGCAGGTCCGGAACGCCACTGGCGGCGCCGAAATCAAACTGGCTCTGGATTGCGTGGGCGGCGACACCTATGAGCGCATGGTTGAGACACTGGGATATAGTGCTCCCATTGTCGCCTATGGCAGTTTGTCCGGCAAACAACCGGAGCTGAGTCTGCGCGCCATTGTCACCAATGATGTCCGTCCTCGTGGGTTCTGGCTGGCGAGATGGTATGAGACCGCGACCGCGGAAAAGAAACAGGCAGCGCTCGGCGCGCTGGTGCCCCTGATTGCCAGCGGGCAGATCAAGACCAAGGTCGATTCCCGTTATCCGCTGGAGGAAATTGCGGACGCCGTCACCCGCGCGGCTGCGGGCGGGCGCGATGGCAAGGTCCTGCTCGTCCCGGCGCATGCTTGAGCCACTGCGAACTGACCAGTAAGAGGATAGCCAGATATGCCCGAGACACTCTCACCCCCGGTTTTCAGCGCGATGCTGGCCGGCACATTGCTGACCATTCAGACGATCACAATGCTGATGGTCGGCGCCTACCGCAGTCGCGCCCGGACGGGGGTGGGAAATTCGGGCGACATGAAGCTGGAGCGCCTGGTCAGACGACACGGAAACCTGGCCGAGAATGCCGCCATCTTCCTGGTCGTCCTGGCCCTGTATGAATTGCTGTTCGGGGATACGATCTTTGCGCTGGTGATTGGGGTCGTGTTTCTGGTTGCGCGGATGCTGCACATTATCGCTTTTTCCAGCGATTCCGGATCGCACCTGGTCGATGCGAAAGGAAGTGGGCGGTTCTACATCCTGATGCGGATGGCCGGTGCTGGCCTGACCGCCTTGTCCACGCTGGCCCTTGGCCTGACCCTGGTCGTGTCAATCATTCTGACCTATTAGGACAGGCCTTCCGCGCAGACCCGGTTGCGACCGAGCGACTTTGCCCGATTGAGCGCTGTGTCCGCGGCGGCGACCAGATCTTCGGCAGACCGCCGCGACTTGTGAGCCGCGATTCCGAATGAAGCTGTGGCAGTTGTGCTGGCGCCCTGGAACTGCGCCGTCGAAGGCGCGATGTCCTCGAACTTGTGCTTCACGGCCACCATCAGATTGTAAGCGGACGTCACTTCGATATTTGGCAAGATGATCGCGAATTCATCGCCGCCATAGCGGGCGACCAGGTCGGATCCCTTTGTGTGCTCAAACAGGGTCGCAGCGAACGCTTTCAGCACGGCGTCTCCCGCCTGGTGGCCAAGATTATCATTCACACTCTTGAATTCATCGAGATCTGCCAGGACCAGGCAGAACCCGTTGCGGGTGTCTTCGAAATCCTGAATTTGCCATTTCAGTCGGTTTTCAAAGGCCCGGCGATTGGCCACTGACGTCAGGGGGTCCAGCAGGCTCTGCTTGCGCGCCTGCTCAAGTTCTTCATTGAGTTTTTTCACGCGCGCCTGCGACTCGCGCAAACCATCAGTCAGACGGGTCGAGACCACGGACATTTTCTGGCTTTCCGAAATCAGCGTCGTGAGCAGCGAACGGAAGTCTTCTTCCGGTGCATCGCTGGTCGGTGTGGTCTGCAAATCGTTCAGCGTCGTACGGAAATGGGCGTTTTGGGTGATGCCCGTTTCGAGCAGTTTGGACACGTTCTGAATGCTGTGTTCAATCTCTCGCCCGATCGTCTCATTCGTATCGTCAGCTTCCGAGCGCGCGAGGTATTCATTGTAAATCTCGTTCAGCTCATAACTGTCCAGCGCGCCGCCACTGGCCAGCAATTTGTCGATCGCCAGACGCACGCCGGGGGGCGTACGGGTCACATAAGAATACCACAAGGCATAGGTGACCGGATCAGGCGGTGTGCCATGTTTACGAATGCGGTCGAAAGCGGATTTGCAATTCTGAAAAATCTGCGTGCGCTCGCTGACCGGCGCCACGTCCTGGTCCACGATCTTCTCGGCATGTGCTGCGGATGCCATCGCACTCCCCATTTAAAGCTCTGCCAAACTTCTACTCTGGGTTGTTTTAATTATGGTTAATCCGGATGTAAGCGCTTTTTTTGTCTGCCGATCAAATCGGCGTTTCAATCCCCAATCGGACACGAACTTCGCGCCTCAGGTGAAGTCGCAACTCATCCGGCATGGATTGAAACTCAGGCACAAGCCCCGCAAGCGGCCAGACAATGACCGTGGGCTGCCGCTCAATCAGGGCAATCAGGTCTTCATCGATCCGCGCGACGGCGGCTTCCGACGTCGACAAAGAGAAGGGTTCAAATGGTCCCCAGCTCACAGATACCGCATGGGCATTGGGTTCATTGCGCATTTGACGCGCCAGGCCGCGCTGTCCCTCACGCGCGACATTGTCTCCGAAAACATAGAGAATATCAGGGTTCGCCCTGAGATCTTCTCGCGTGATCCAAGACTGTTTGATCACCCGAAAAGGGAAAGTAAATTTTGTGTCCGCCATAAGTCCCCGACGAATTTTATTGGTTAATCCAACCTTAAAGCAAGGATTAGGCCAAAAACTACTTAAAGTGGTGGTAAGGTTACGCCACCAAGTCACTAGGGGGATTTACGTAGACAATAGGTCGCGCGATCAGGAATCGTTGCGGCGCAGGTCTTCATTGATGCTGGCGAGCCGAACGCTGACAATATAGGCCTGTTGTGATTCCATATTGGCCATGATCAGACCGGCCTGTTCGCTGCTTAACAGACGGAGAAAACCGGCGGCGAAGCCAGGATCCATTTGATTGAATATGGTCGCGGCCTGGTCCGGCTTCATCGCGCCATACATTTGCGCCAAATGGTTCAGATCTTCTCCGGCAAAGGCCTGCATGTCCTGCCAGCGCGTTTCCAGAGTGGCTTGCAGCGCTGAGAGGTCTTCGCGCGTCTGCGTCAATTCTGCTTCCCAGGCCTGCAATTCCAGTTCGCGCGCGACAAGATTGTCGGACTCGGTTTCCAGGCGGGCCTGATCGCTGGCCAGTTGCGCCGAAAGGTCTTCGCTGAAACAGATCTGACCCTCTATGGTCATCGCTTTGTTGGCTAATGTATCGGTCGAATCGGATTCTGCCGCGACTGTGGATTCGCTCTCCGATTCCGCTGCCGTGGCCTGCGCGATATCAGCCGGGATCAGTCGGGTCGCTGCGCCAAGCGTGAACAAAACGCCGAGCGTCAAAAGCACATTGGAGCGATTGGCAGACTTGATCGGCATCAGACCACTTTCATTCTGGACCGCAGTTGCGTCGGCAGCGGACGCAAGGCCGGATTTGTCGTTTCTGCTGCCGCCACTGAGGCTTCAGTCAGGTCTTTCAGCCGCGTCATCAACTCGGTGATTTCCTGCAGACGCTGTTGCGAGTCTTCCTCGCTTACGGGCGCAGCGGCTGGAACCGTTTGGGCCGGTGCAACCGGCTGTTGAACCGGCATGGGCGGCGGCGAGCGGCTCAAATGCAATTCAGCGGCGGCGTGGGCGTCCTTCAAGCGGATCGTTGTGTCCTCGATCCGGGCGCATGACAATTTCGCCTCTTCAATCAGTCGCGCCAGACGGGCGGCCAGTTCGCCCGCATGGAAGCGCGCTTCATCCGTCGTGGTCGAGACGGCGCTGATCGAATCCGACAGCGCCTTGATCGTGGCGCCCAGGCCGTTGCGGGTATTCTGCAGCGCTTT
Source organism: Pseudomonadota bacterium (assembly GCA_039033355.1). Classification (GTDB taxonomy): domain Bacteria; phylum Pseudomonadota; class Alphaproteobacteria; order Caulobacterales; family Hyphomonadaceae; genus Henriciella. The sequence continues at coordinate 5,156 of JBCCCT010000111.1, forward strand.
CAGGCGCCGACTGAGCACAATGCAATACAGGCAAGCGACGGACGAGATCAGAATGATCGCAATATCAAAGGGAGAAATCGGCACGCAGTTACCTCAACAAGAATTCAGTGATCAGGACGCTCTTCGCCACCCCGTCGCCCAGGACCAGATCAGCCCGGCGGCCGAGCTGCTCGCGCATATGTTTATAGAAGGCCGGATCCTCGAAATCCTCGACGCTGACAGAGCGCAGATAGAGCAGGAAGGCGTCAATCAGGGCCGTCTCGTTAGACTTGACCAGTTTGGCGTCGCCCTTCTCGGTGGCCAAGGACAGGTTCATCTTCAGATAACGGGTCGCAGGCGCCGTGCCGATCGTGATCAGGATTTCCTGCACTTCGGTATAAGTGTACGGCTTCTTGTCGGCCGGCGCTTTCTCGACTGTTTCGTAATCGGCTTCCGCGTCTGTCGTCGTCGCGGCTGCGGCAACGGTCGGGGCAGGAGCCAGGAAATAGACACTGGCAAATGAAGTTGCGGCGCAGGCCAGACCGAGCACCAGCAAACCCATCATATTCAGGCCGCCTTTGGCAGGGGGTTCCGCCTCCTGCGCTGCATCCGCCTTCTCACTCATAGGAGCCCCTTTAAACCAGAAGTAGTTTTCCTGTTTAAATCAATTCCTAGTAAAGGAAGCCTTAACGCTTTCGGCCGAGAAATTAACCTAGTTCAACCGTAGCGAGAAAACGGAAACACTGCGTATGGGGTTTATCGACAATCTGCGTGCACTCAGTCTGCAGCGTCAGATTATGCTGGGCGTCGCTGTCCTGGGTGTGTTGGCGGCGATGACATTTCTCGTGCGCACGACGCTGCAGCCGTCGATGTCCTTGCTCTATTCGGGACTTGATCCGGTCCGCGCCGGCGAGGTCATTAATGAGCTGGATCAGCTGGATGTGCCGTATCAGATTCGCGGCGAAGCGATCTTCATTCCGGCCAATGTGCGCGACAAGACGCGGTTCGCCCTGGCGCGCGACGGTCTGCCCCGGCAATCGATCCAGGGTTATGAATTGCTCGACAGTGTGAACGGGTTCTCGGTCACGTCGGAAATGTACAATGCCGCCTATTGGCGCGCCAAGGAAGGCGAGCTGACGCGGACCATCCTGACCACGCCCGGGGTCGACTCGGCGCGCGTCCATATTGGTGCCAATTTGCGCTCCGGCTTTTCGCGGTCACAACCCACACCGACGGCGTCGGTCACGCTGTCTTCTGCGCGTCGCCTGAGCGTCGGACAGGCCGAAGCGATTCAATACCTGGTGGCGCTCGCCGTCTCCGGCCTCAATCCGGAAGATGTGGTCGTGATTGATCCGCGCCACGGGATCCTGGCCGGGCCGAATACGGATACGGTCGAGCCACCTGGCGTCATGGCCGAGGATCAGGCCAGCGCGCTCGAGCAGAAAATCAAACGCCTGCTGTTTGCCCGCCTCGGCGAAGGCAATGCCGAAGTGTCGGTCAGTGTCGATGTCAGCCGCGAGCGGTCGGTCGTGTCTGACGTCCGGTTTGATCCTGAGTCGCGCGTCATGCGGTCCCGCACGACCAGTGATTCGAACCAGACCAATCAAAGCAATGGCGGCAATCTGACCGTGGCCAGCAACTTGCCGCAAGGCGCTGGTGCGGGCGGCGGCGGCGAGAGCTCAAGCAAGAATTCAACCGAGACCGTCAATTACGAGCTGAATGAGGTCCGCACGCAGACCGAACGCATGCCAGGTCAGATTGAACGCGTCTCGATCGCGGTCCTGCTGAACCAGGAAGCGCTCGGAATCGATGTCACAGCCGCTGATGCAGCGACGCAGATCGAGCAGGCGCGGCAGAATTTCGAAGCGCTGGTGCGCAATGCGGCGGGTCTCGAAGACACGCGCGGCGACACGCTGACCGTCGAGCTGATGCCGTTCCAGGCTTTGCCTGAAGTGGAGATGACCCCGGCGCCAGGCCTGATGCAGCGGATGATCGAGCAGCACCTCTGGTCCGCTGTACAGGCCGCGTTTCTCGGCCTGATCGTTCTGGCGCTCGGCTTTGGTGTGATGCGGCCGGTCTTCGCGCAGGGGCCATCTTCGGCCAGTGGTGACGGTGACGCGGCCGGCGCAGATGGCGATGCCGCCGTGGATCCGAATGCTGGCGTTGATGCCGACCTGTTCGAGGCCGCCAGCGATCCGATCGACTATCTGAAAGACTATACACGCGAGAATGAGGAACAGACTGCGGCGCTGCTGCAGGAGTGGCTGAAAGAAGATCGAAAGATAGCCGCGAATGAATAGTCTGCCGCCCCTCTCGCTGCCCCGGTTTCACGTCAATGCGCTGTCCCAGACGCATAAGGGGCAGACCGCGGCGACGCCGGGCCTCTCTCCCGAGGAGGGCTTTGACATGCCGCAGGACCAGCCTGAGGCAGAGATAGAAGCTGAGTCTGATACAGAAACACCTGTAGCAGAGCCGGTTAACGCCATGCCGCCCGAGATCGACACGGGGATGATCCTGAACAGTCTCGAAGCCGCTCTGGCTGGATTGGAGCGTCAGGCACTGGAGCACAGTCAGACCCTGGTTTCAGATTTTTTGCGCACCGCCTTCCCGAAACTCTGTGAGACTTTGCTGGCCGACGAGGTGACGACCGCCACGCAGGCCATGGCCCCGAACGACATTGAGCGGTTGCGAGTCAAAGTCCCTGCCGCGTTCGAAGCTGCGTTTCAGCGCGCCATTCAGGCCTCACCGAAAATGACTGAACTCTGTGAGCTGCAATCCCAGGCCGATGGGCCCATCGTCGTCGATGTCGATTGGGGCAGCGGCGGTTTGCAATTCGATATGGAACACTTCCTGGAATCCAGCCTGGCGCGATTGACCGGCCCGGCAAACACGCATGAGGGACAAAATGTCTGAGCCAGAACCTGCCGAAACCGTGGTTGGCGAAACCGAGCGCAGAAGCGCCTCGCCGGCCAATCAGTATAAACGATCCATCTTCGGATTGCCGGTCAATGTTGTCGTCTCGATCGGGCAGAAGAAGCTCAGCGTCGCAGAGCTCCTGAAACTCAAGCCGGACACGATCATCCCGCTCACCGCCAAGATTGATGATCCGATCGAACTGTTGGTCGAGGACCGGCTGATCGCGCATGGCGAGCTGATCGAGATGGAAGATGGCGCTATTGGCGTCCGCCTGACTCAAATTGAGGAAAGCGAAGATGGCTAGGCCGGAGCCAACCGTCGGCACGCAACGCGCGGTCCGATGGTTCTTCTTGATCGCTGTCGCGCTCCTGGTCAGCGCCGGCCTGGCACAGGCGCAGGTTGCGCCGGACCCGGCCACCGAAGTGCTGCAGGGAATCCTGGGCGATGGCGAAGGCCTGAGCGGGACCGTGATCCAGCTTTTCCTGTTCGTGACCGTGCTCAGCCTGGTGCCGGGCATTGCCATGATGGTGACCTGTTTGCCCTTCATGGTCATTGTCTTCTCGATCCTGCGTCAGGCACTCGGGGTCCAGCAGGCGCCGCCCAATATGATGATCATGGCGCTCGCCATGTTCCTGACCTTCTTCATCATGGAACCGGTCTTCATGGAGGCGTGGACCAATGGCCTGTCGCCTTACATTGACGGCGCTCTGACCGAGCAGGAAGCCTGGCAGCTGACGACAGAGCCGTTTCGCGAGTTCATGACAAGGCGCACAGATCCGGAAGCCTTGATGGTGCTATCCGACGCACTCAATCGACCTGTTGGGCCAGAGACTGAGCCGTCTTTCTCCCTTCTGGCGACCGCCTTCATGCTGTCTGAGATCAAGCACGCCTTCCAGATCGGCTTTGTCATCTTCATGCCCTTCATGGTGATCGACCTGGTGGTTGCGTCCATCCTGATGGCGGTCGGTATGATGATGGTGCCGCCAACCGTCGTATCGCTTCCGTTCAAACTCGGATTCTTTGTCCTGGCCGATGGCTGGCTCAAGATTACCGAAGCCCTGCTTAGAGGATATGCCTAGTGAGTACTGCCCCAAATTCAGCGGATTCAGCGGCCACAAAGCCGCCCCTCAATGTGTCACCGTCGCAGCGCGCTGCGGTCGTTGTGGCCATGCTGGGTGAGGACGCCGCCAAGCCGATCATTGATCGGTTGGATGATCAGGCGATCGTCAATATCGCGAGCTCGCTGGAATCGATCAGTTATCTGGCGCGCGAGCAGCTGATTGAAATCGTTATCGATTTCCTCCGGCACCTACGCCAGTCGAGCGGGTCAATGCGGAGCAGCCCGGAATCGGTCAAGGAATTCATGACCAATGTGCTCGATGAACCGCGCCTGCATGTCATCTATGGCGGCGGCGAACCGCCACCGCTGGAAGAGCAGGTGCCGGAGCCCGAGAATAAGGAAGACTATAGCCGGCTCTGGGAGAAGTTTGCGGCGCGAGAACCCGCTCAGATCGTCAAATACCTGTCCGGGCTGACGCCGAACATTATCGGCCTGATCCTGCGCAATGTGGACGCGACGCTGTGCGCGGAACTGATCTGTGGTCTCGACGAAACGTTACAGAACAGCGTGCTCGGCGAGATGGTCAATCCACCGCCACCATCCTACGAGATCGATTCTGTTGTCGCCCGTATGGTGCGTATGGAGTTTCTCCTGGTGCCCGAGGATGATGAAGATGATGCCGACGCGCATCTTCAGACGCTGGGTGAAATGCTGAGCCTGATGCCGAATGAGCGGCGCGCGTCGCTGATGGATTATGTCTCCAAATCGCATGCCGGCAAGGTCGATCCGATCCAGAAAGGCATGTTCGAAATCTCCGACATTCCGGTCATGCTGAATCGCAATCAGGTGCCGGTCCTGTTCAAGGAAATCGATCAGGCCACCATGCTCGAAGTGATGAGCTGTCTGCAGCGGGATTATGAAGAAGTGTGCAAATACTTCCTGTCCAACATCTCGAACCGTATGGCGGATTCGATGAAGGATGAGCTGGAACAGATGAAAGCGCCGAACGCCGAAGCGGCCGAAGAGATCCTGAAAAACTTCCTGATGAAAATGATGTCGTTCAAGAAAGACGGGATCATCACGCTTGAGCGGCCGGAGCCGGAAGAAGAAGAATAGGGCGCGGCCGCCGGCATCTGACTAAAGACTTGAATGGTCCGTCGCTATCGGACGATGAGTTCCGCGTGGATTGCGCCAGCTGCTTTCATGGCCCGGATAATGTCCGCCATTTCCTGAGGCCGCACACCAAGGGCGTTCAGGCCTTCGATCAGCTGCGACAAGGTGGTGTTCTCGTTCAGCAGGGCAATGTTCTCATTCCCGGTCTGGCCCACTGCAATATCCGTGCGTGGCAGGACAATGGTCTCACCTTCGGCAAATGGATTGGGTTGCACGACCACAGGATTCTCACGCACCCGGATCGAGATATTGCCTTGCGCGATCGCCACTTGCGAAATGGTGACATCCTGACCGAGTACAATCGTGCCCGACTTTTCATCGATGACAATTCTGGCCGGTGTCTCGACCTTGACCGGCAGGTTTTCGATCGCGGCGAGGATGCGCGCGGGCGAGCCGCCATTGCCGGCCATGTTCAGCTCGATGGACCCGGGATCGCGCATGTAAGCGACAGGGCCGCCAAGCGCTGAATTGATCGTATCTTCGACGCGTGCTGCTGTCGTGAAGTCAGGCGTGTGCAGCGCCAGGGTAATGGTATCCTGCGCATTGAAATCGAACGGAATCTCCCGCTCGACAATAGCTCCGTTCGGGATCGCGCCTGTGGTGGGCGTACCCACCGTATCGCGGGCGCCATCGGCTTCGACATTCAGACCAGAGACCATGACGCTGCCTTGCGCCACGGCATAGACTTCATTGTCGGCCCCGCGCAAGGGCGTCAGGATCAGCGTACCGCCTTCCAGACTGTCCGCGTCGCCAATCGAGGCGACCGAGATATCAATGCTCGAGCCATTCCTGGCAAAAGCGGGCAGGGTGGCGGTGACGAGAACCGCGGCGACATTATTGGGTCGAATTTCCTCACCCTGAACATTCATGCCCAGGCGTTCCAGTATATTGGTCAGCGAATCCTCGGTGAAGGGCGCGTTTCGGACGGAGTCGCCGGTGCCGTTCAATCCGACAACAATACCATAGCCGACCAGATCGTTGGTCCGCACCCCTTCGATATCCAGCACGTCGCGCAATTTGGCTTGCGCGTCGGCGGCAGGGAGGAAAACAGCAGCGGCGGCGAGGCCGAATGAAAGGAGAGGGGTCAGAAGTCGCATCAACGCATCACAGGAAATTCAGGATTGAAAGATTGGAGAGGCGCGAAGTCAGCAAATAGGACGCCTCCAGATTGGCTTCGAGCTCGCGCAATTGTGCGGCGGCTTCAAACTGGTCCTTGCCAGCAAGATCGATGAAGGCCTGATTGAGCAGCGTCTGTTCGCGCTC
>JBCCCT010000112.1:0-11424 GCA_039033355.1 Pseudomonadota bacterium
GTTTCTGTTTGCAAACGCGAGACCAAGCGGCTCCAGAATGGCAGTCCTGCGCCCTTTTTTAGTCTGGCGCGGCGTATTTGCAACAGGAACCATGACTTTCTTTATTGCCGCCATGTCTCGAACTGAAAACCGCCACATCGGGGCTCGGATTTCGCCTTATTTCACTCGTTCAAGCTTCGCCCTCGCGCCGTCACGGCTTGCCGTGCTGCTTCAACGCTTTTGGCCGTGACTCCGGCGGCGTGTTCGGCAGATCGGGTCACTTCAAGCCGCTGTCCTTCGCCGAACGTGGTGGCGAATCCATCATCAATTATTTTCTTGTAATTGCGCAACAGAACGGGGTCGCACGAGGCCATTTCATGCGCCAGTTTGACGGCAGAAGGGACCAGTTCGTCTGCTGGATAGACATGATTCACCAGTCCCCAGCGTTCCGCCATGTCAGCATCCAGAAAATTGCCTGAGAAAGACAACTCCTTGGCGCGACTGATTCCGATGAGGCGCGAGAGTTTCTGGCTCAAACCCCAGCCAGGCATGATTCCGACACGCGCATGAGTATCAGCAAACTTGGCATGTTCAGACGCTAATAGAACATCGCACATCAGGGCCAGTTCGAACCCTCCGGTTATGGCGAAGCCGTTAATTGCCCCGATGATCGGCCAGGGATAAGCTGACAGTCCTTTGGCGAGGTCAATTTCGCCGCCATCCGCGCCCAGCGCAAAGCCGGTTTGGCCGGCTTCCTTCAAGTCAACGCCAGCGGTAAAGGCCCGCCCTGCGCCGGTCAGGACAACCGCGCGAATGCTGTCATCTTCGGCAAGATCCGCGAATGTCTTCACCAGCTCTGCCCGCAGCGCGCGGCTCAGCGCGTTTAGCGCGTCTGGTCGATTCATCGTCACGATGGCGACAGGTCCGTCCTTTTCGACCAAAACTATATTTTCCGACACGATCCTCTCCTTATGTCCTGATATTGATTCGCGCCCGGCGAGCGGGACTTCATGATGATCTTCTCAAGCTTCGCCTTGCAGATGTTCCGGCTCGACGCCCTGCGCCCGCACCAGATTGTCCAGATCCTGGCGAATCTGCTCCAAGGCATCCGTATTCGTGCCACGTGCGATCAGCGCGACACCGTGGTCCTGTAAAGTCTGAAACCACGGATAAGAGCCGATGCTGACATCCGGATACTGCTCTGAAAGCGCGGCCAGCGCCTCTGCCAGATCGCCTTCACGCAATCCGGCGCCGCGCACCGTAATGCTCATTACGATTGCGCCCGATTCCAGGCGATGACCGATATCATCGAGCATGCCTTCGACAATTTTCGGGACACCCGCGAGCGTGAAGACATTGCCGGTCTGGAAACCTGGCGCTCCGGAGACCCGATTCTCGATCAGGGATGCCCCATCCGGTACGCGCGCCATACGCCGCCGCGCCGGCGTGAACTCAGTGCCCATTTCCTGATACCGTGCTTCCAGCAAGGCGGCTGCTTCCGGGTGCTCTCCGATGCCGACCCCGAATGCAGCAGCGATCGCATCCGCTGTGATATCATCATGCGTCGGACCGATGCCGCCCGTCGTGAAGACATAGCTATATGCCGCCCGCAAGCTGTTCACGGCATCGACGATACGATCCTGTTCGTCAGGGACGATCCGCACTTCCTTCACCGGTATCCCAAACGGCGCCAAATAGCGCGCAATGGTCTGGGTATTGATGTCTCGCGTCCGGCCCGAGAGCAATTCATCTCCGATCAGGCAAATAGCAGCAGTTGGGGAGGGTTTCATCCGGCCTGCCTACCGCATTCACAACAGGCCCGACAACCCAAATCCAACCCCATTGCCGCCTCGTCAGGGACAGATTGCCGTCTATTCTGGCCGCTGATGACATGCGAAACGGGATGAAAGGAGCTTGAAATGGTCGAATTTGGTCCAAACGGGTCTGTCCTGACCAGCAATCAGGTTCCTGCTGCAGAGCACACCGCCTACACGGTTCCGACAATTGCCAAACTCAAACGGATTGGTCTGGCCAGTTTCTTGTGCGGCATGGCCGCTTGCATTCTGGTCACCCTGATCGGGGTCATCCTGCTCTTTCTCGGCTTTCAGATCGCCAGCCTGTTCGGACAGGATGCGGGTTTGATCTTCGGCAATGAAGGGTTCCTGCAGGGGATCGGGTTCGCCACACTGATGTCCGCGATGAACTGGTATTTCGCCTATTTCACGGTGCCTGCCGCCTGGGTCGCGATTGGTTTCTCGCTCGGGCGTTTGCCGCGGCGCGGCATCGTACACGCCGCACCCTATTATCGCTGGGGCGCGATCTGGGGTGGATTTCTGGTCGGGTCGACGACCGGGATCGCGTCTTTCCTGCTGACCAATATGAATCTTGCGACCGGTATGAGCGGTTTCGCAACGGGCGCTCTGATTGGCGGATTCGCGGGCGTGATCTGTGGCGCCATCTTTCGCGGCATTGTCCGGCCGACAGAACAGGTCAAGCGGATTCAGGTCGAGGTCTTCTGATCCTTGACGCTGCGCTCAAATCCACCCACCTCCCCGGCATGGGAAAATCAGACATTCAAATTTGGACCGATGGAGCGTGCAGCGGCAATCCCGGCCCTGGCGGCTGGGGCGCGCTTTTGATCGCGGGCAAACGGCGCAAGGAAATCTATGGCGGGGAGCCGGATACGACGAATAATCGTATGGAACTCATGGCCGCGATCGAGGCTCTGAACGCGCTCAAAAAGGCCAGCACGGTCACGCTGCATACAGACAGCACCTATGTCAAAGACGGGCTGACCAAGTGGATCCATGGCTGGAAAAAGAATGGCTGGAAAACCGCTGCCAAGAAGCCCGTCAAGAATAAGGATTTGTGGCAGGCTTTGGAGAAAGCCTGCGCCCGGCACGAAATCAAATGGGTCTGGGTCAAAGGCCATGCCGGCGATGAAGGCAATGAAAAAGCCGATGAACTGGCCCGGTTGGGGGCCGAAGAAGCGCGCGGATAACACGAATGTGAGGCCGCTGGGGTAAGCAGCATGATAAGACGGGCGACTAACTCAAAAGGAGCTCCTCCCATGCGATTGATTCTTGCCGCGACCGCCGCCGCTTTCATGGCCGCCTGTAGTCAGGCCGATGTCCCCGCCTCTGAACGCGCCGCCGTGACCGCGCCCGCAGAAGACACCCGCGTGCTCGCGGTCCTGAGCTATGCCGACTGGTGCGGCAGCTGCAAAGCCCTCGATCCCAAGGTAAAAGCTGTACAGGCTGCGAACACGTTTGATGGCGTCGCCTTTGCGACCATTGATTACACGTCGCGCGATGCAGATGCCTTTTTTGCCGACGCCGAAACCCTGGGTGTTGCGTCCGCGATGCGCGCGACCTTCCCCGAAAAGATCAAGACGGGTCGCCTGTATCTGGTCAATCTAGACAGCGGCGAAGTCATTTCGACCGTAGACAAGTCCATGGATGAAGCCGCGATTACGGCCGCCATCACGGCAGCTGCAGCGCTTTCATAATTTTTTTCTGACCGCTGTCAGGATCGCCTCTCTCCAATCGTCTGGTTGACAGATGCTGCAATCAAGCAGGATCTTCAATCAGACCTCTGGAGGGAGGATTTTTTATGGCTAAATTTGTTTTGATGCTGCCCCACGCACCCGACCGTTACACCAATCTGGGCGAAGCCGAATTCATGGATCTTATGAAAGACTATATCGGCTGGGTCGAAGAGATGAGCGCCAAGGGCAAGTTCGAGGGCGGTGAAAAACTGCTCGATGAAGGCGGCAAGGTCGTCACCAATAAATCCGGCTCGATCGAAGTGCATGATGGCCCATTCGCCGAAGTCGCTGAAATCCTGGGCGGATACATGGTGATCAATGCGGCGGACTATGATGAAGCCGTCGAAATCGCGCGCAGTCATCCGCACATGAAGCATAATGAGACCATTCTCATCCGGCAGACAGACGCCTCCGCGGACGAGTGATGACGGTCTCTACCGACATACACGCGCTGTTGGACGAAACCATCAGACGGGAGCGAGGCTGGCTGATTTCCAGCCTCGTCTCCCGGCTCGGGCCTGGCAAGGTCGATCTGGCCGAGGACGTCGCACAGGACGCAATTGTCAAAGCTCTGGCGACCTGGCCGTATAAAGGCATTCCGGACAGTCCAAGAGCCTGGCTACGCCGGGTTGCCGGCAATACCGCGATCGATCGCATCCGACGTTCTGCGCGTGAACTCGGCATTGATGATGACTGGGATCTGGCGACCAGCGACGATGATGTCATCACGCCCTCGTTGAGTGATCCGGAACTCGACCTCATGGTCCTGTGCTGCGACCCGGCGCTGGCCCCGCAGGACCAGCTTTTTCTGGCGCTGAAAACGGTCTGTGGTTTCACCGCTGCAGAGACCGCCGCCTTGTTCTTTCTCAAGGAAGATGCGCTGTCACAGCGCCTCGCCCGCGCCAAACGCCAATTGCGCGCGCAATCGGGTGACCTGGCCCGATATCCGACACGGTTCGCCCTCAAGGATCGTCTGCCGCGCTTGCTGAAAGTCATTTATCTGATGTTTGCCTGGGGATACCTGCCCCGGCGCGGCGATGTCGTGTTTCGAGACGATTTGTGTCGCGAAGCGATCCGGCTGTCTGAAGGCCTGCTGGCACAAACCGATGGCGAAACGGCGGGGCATCATGCCTTGCATGCGCTCCTGCTCTTCCAGGCGGCCCGATTGCCAGCCCGTGCGGCAGACGAACAGGTTCTGATCCCGCTCGAACATCAGGATCGTGCGGATTGGGACAAGACCATGATCGCGGATGCGTTCGCACAATTGGAAGCCGCGCAGTCCAGCCCGAACCTTACGCGATATCATTTTGAGGCGGGAATCGCCTCTCTTCATGCGCAGGCACCGTCCTCGGGCGCGACCGACTGGCAGTCCATCGCCCGCCTGTATGCGCTGCTCGATCAGCACGCCCCGTCGCTCGCTGTGTCCGTCAATTGGGCCGTCAGCTTGATCTATTCCAATGAGCTCGCCCAGGCAGGCAAGCTTCTGGACAAGCTGCAAGACCAGCGCGGATCAGCGCAGTTTCCTGGTTTTCACCTTGCAGTGGCCAAGCTCGCGCAGGCAAATGGCGATGCGGAGACGGCCAAGGCCGCGCTCAACCACGCAAGTGCATGCCAGGTGTCTATCCCGATTGCAGACCATATCGCACGTCAGACTGACTTGATTGAGGCCGGCGCCTAGTCGTTGAAGCGGCCATCCTCGATAATCGCGTCATAGTCAGCTTTGATCTGCGCATATTTCATATCAATGCCGATTTTCATGATCTCATGGGTAAAGATGTAGAGCCGGTTCGCCTCGACACATTCCGCCACCCAATCGGCCACCTTGTCCGGGTCCAACCCGCCTTTGATGACCGCATCCATTTCCTGGAATTGTGGATCCTGTTGGGCCTCTTCGAGAGACACCGTGTTCGATGGGCGGCCAAATCCAGTTGTGTGAATCTGGGTCCTGACCCAACCCGGGCAAAGGACGCTGACGCCAATCTTGTGCGGCATCAGCTCGGCCTTGAGGCTTTCCGAATAGCCGACCACCGCATATTTCGTCGCATTGTACGGCCCCATCCCGCCGGGCGCGACATGGCCTGCCATAGAGGCGGTATTGATAAAGTGCCCGCCTTCGCCATGCGACTGGATTAGAGGCGTGAACAATTCCACGCCATGCACAACGCCCATCAGATTGATATCGACAATCCAGCGCCAGTCCTGCAGCGGAATCTCGCCTGGCTGACCGCCCAGACCAACGCCGGCATTATTGGCGACGATGTGCACCTTGCCGAAATGGTCGACCGTTTTCTGTGCAGCCTCTTCAAGCGCGCCCGCATCCGCCACGTCGCATACAACGGATGAGACGGCATTGCTGTCTTTCGAGAGCTCTTCGACAGCGCGCTCCAATCCCTCTGCATCGCGATCTGCCAGCATGACGCTGGCGCCGCGGCGCAGGAACGTCCGGGCCATTGAAAGCCCCAACCCGCTGGCACCGCCCGTGACAAAGGCCACGCGGCCTTGAATGTCGCTCATCTTTTATCCTCCAATACAAACGGCCTGCTGTTTTGAGACGCAGGCCGTTCAAAAAATACGCAGCTCGTAGCGCTAGGCGTCGACCGTGCCCTTCATGAAGCCTGCCAGGCGCTCATTAATGATCTGATCCGCTTCGGCCATGATCCGATCGATCAGCTCCTTGCACGTCGGAATGTCATTGATCAGGCCGGCGACCATGCCACAGGACCAGGCCCCGGCATCCATGTCGCCTTCCATCATGATCCGCGGGTAAACCCCGGCCACTTCGCCGATAATGTCTTCAAACTTGAGGTCGTCGCCGAGCATTTTCTCTTTTTCGAGCAAGCGTTCCACCGCCTCATTGGTCAGAACCCGCTCTGTATTGCGCAAAGGACGCATAACCAGGCGTGTATCGAGTTCTGACGCCGCGACGATCGCCTGTTTCACATTCTCATGCACCGGGGCTTCCTTGGTGGCGATGAAACGTGTGCCCATATTCATGCCCTGCGCGCCCATGGCGAGCGAGGCGACCAGAGAACGGCCATCGGCCTGTCCGCCAGAGGACACGAATGGGATATCCAGCTCATCCGCTGCACGGGGCAACAGGATCATGTTCGGAACATCATCTTCGCCCGGGTGACCACCACACTCAAAGCCGTCCACGGACACCGCATCACAGCCAATATCCTGCGCCTTGAGCGAGTGCCGAACCGAGGTGCATTTGTGGATCACCTTGATACCGGCATCCTTGAGGTGAGGCAGCACTTGCGCAGGATTGCGCCCAGCCGTCTCAACCACTTTGACTCCGCCATCAATAATCGCCTTCACAATGGCCGGATAATCAGGCGGATTCAGCGTCGGCAGGAATGTGATATTCACGCCGAATGGCTTGTCCGTCATGTCATTGCACTTGGCGATCTCATTCGCCAGATCCTGCGGGGTTTTCTGAGTCAGTCCGGTGATGATCCCCAGACCGCCTGCATTCGAGACAGCGGCCGCCATTTCAGCGAAACCGACAAAGTGCATGCCACCCTGGATAATCGGGTGCTCAATGCCAAACATTTCCGTGATGGCGGTTTTCATGCGTCTATCCTCCTTGTTCTTCGCCACAATGTCCCTCAAACTAGCGCGAAACAAGTCTGACTTAGGGGAAGCGATATGGCGCTGAAGCTGTTTTTACATGGTGTTCCGGATACCCCATCCATGTGGGATCCGCTCATCGCTGAGCTCGGCCTGACGCCTGAGGCCTACCGCGCGCCGGCCATGCCGGGATTTGTCGACCCCGCGCCCGCTGATTTCGCCTGCACCAAAGAAGCCTATGTCGACTGGTATATCGGCGAGATGGAACAGGCGCATGCCAAGTCTGGCCCGGTCGACCTGGTCGGGCATGACTGGGGCGCCATCATCACGATTCGCGTTGCCAGTCTGCGCCCCGATCTGGTGCGGTCCTGGTGTGTCGCCAATGCCCTGCCGCACCCTGAGTATAAATGGCACCGCATGGCCCGCATGTGGCAGACCCCGATTGTCGGCGAAACGATTATGGCGGTGACCCGCAAGGAAGCCCTGTGCAAGGGCCTCCACGCGGCCGGCATTCCAGCTGATCTCGCCTCGAAAGAGGCCAGTCACTGGACCCCGCACATGCGCAAAGCCATTCTCAAACTGTACAGGTCCGCCAAGACGGCTGGGTCAGACTGGTGGGATGACACCAAGAACCTGCCAGAACGTGGGCTCGTATTCTGGGGCGAAGACGATCCGTACGTGCCAACCTGGGTGGCGGACAAGTTCTGCGACGCCACCGGCGCCAGATTGGAAAAGCGGGCCGCGACCGGTCACTGGTCGATTATTGAGCGGGCCGATGTGCTGGCCGGTTTGCTCAAGCAGCACTGGGCCTAAGGCTCGAACCCGCGCAGAAATGCGTCCACATTGGCGCCGAGGGACTCCACGGCATACCCCCCTTCCATACAGATCAAGGTGGGCAGGTTTAGCTCCGCGATCAGGGACGCCATCGCCGTATAGTCTTCGGTTTCGATCTCAAAGAAACTGATCGGATCCCCGGCAAATGTGTCGGCGCCATAAGGGACAATAAGGAGGTCCGGAGCATAGGCCTGAACCCGCTCAATGGCCTGAATCAATTGCGCGCGATAAGCAGGCCACTTTGTCCCGCGCGGCATGGGAAGATTGAGATTGAAGCCCGTTCCGGCACTCTCCCCGACCTCATCATTGTGGCCCCAATAGAAGGGATAATCGGTCTTTGGATCTGCATGCAGAGAGACGGTCAAAACATTTTCGCGCTGATAGAAAATATCCTGCGTGCCATTGCCATGATGATAATCGACATCAAGCACAGCGACCTTGGCCGCCCCGCGCTGTCGCGCCTGTTCTGCCGCGATAGCGACATTGTTGAGATAGGAATAGCCGCCCATATAGTCGCGCCCGGCATGGTGACCCGGGGGACGGCAAAAGGCGAAAGCACTGCCTGCGCCCGTGAGGACTGCCTCCAGCCCATTCAAGGCTGTCTGCGCGTTCCAGTACACAGCTTGCCAGGTCCCGGCCGCAACCGGCGTTCCGCAATCATAGGAATACTGGCCAAGCTCGGCATCGATCCGGGTCAGATTCAGCGCCCGACGACCGCGAATGGGAAAGACGTATGGGAAGGCATCCCCTGACCGTCCAGCGGCCGTCCAATCGGCATGCGCGCGCTTCAGAAAGTCGATATAGGCCGGGTCATGAACGGCTCGAATGGCCGCTTCGCCGAAATCCTCGGATGGGCAGCGATCCGGCAAAACCTCGAGAATCGCGTCGACTCGCGCTTGCGATTCCGCGTGCGGCACCAGTTCGCCATTTTGCAGCTCAATGGCAGGCGCGTGCGCCGACTGAAAATCAGAGAAAAAGGCGATCATAAGAGAAACAGGCCTGCGCGATTTGAGGGATTCGAAAGCTCCGCCATGGGCGAGTTTCCATATCGACTCTGTCCTGATCTGGCGTCAACCGCGGCGACACAATTCCGGTGCGCGGCTCAGAATTTCCGCATAAGGAACAGCCTCTTAGCCTGGCAACTGAACTTCAACTCTCGGCATTCCTGGCGAATCCGGGAACAAAACCCGGAATGACAGCAAATTGGGAAAGCTGATTCTGGTCGCCTGAGGGCGACCGCAAATAAGGGGAGATCCAATGTCAGAAGAGACTCAAGAACCGCAAGGTGACGTGACCGAAGCCTGGCGCGCCACCCAGGACCAGAAATCGAAAGCCGGGCGCCTGCGCCTGTTCGCCGGGATTTCCTGGCTCATCGCGATTGGCGGCGAAGTCGCCGGGATCGTGCTCTTGCTGCAAGGCCGGTTCGATGACGGCAATCTGCCGCTTCTGATCGGGCTCCTGGTCGGAATTGCAGTCTTTGCGATCGCTGGCAGCCTGATGTGGAAAGCCGCCAACAAGCATGACCCGGCCAGCAAGGAAGAAGCGTTCAAATTCTTCGTCCAGAACCAGCTCGGTGCGATCATCACCATTATCGCCTTCCTGCCGCTCCTCGTCCTGATCTTCATGGACAAGGATATGGACCCCAAGAATAAACAGATTGCTGGTGGTGTCGGCGTCGCTCTGGCCGTCGTCGCAACCCTGTTCGGGGTCAGCTATAATCCGCCCTCTGTGGAACAATATACAGAGGACATGAATGAGTGCGCGGCGCAGATCAAAGCCAATCTGCCCACCACGGCCTGCTCCCCGGAAGTTGCTGAACAAGCGCAGGAAATTGCGCGCGATACGGATGCCGTGGTCGAGGCCACAGGCGGCAGCGAGGTCGTCTACTGGATCGCACCTCCTGGCGGCGCCAAGAAGCATGACTCGCCGCGTGTGTTCCATCTCTGTGAGGATGTCAGCCCGTTGCGCGACAAGCCCGTGGTGAGCGGCTCGGTGACCGAGGCCTATGCGCAAAATGCCAAACGCATCACCAAGCAAATCACCATGGAACAGAACCAGTGCGGGTTCAGCACCGAGGAATAAGCGCACGCCGGTTCGGCGATGGCGATTGCGGCTAACAATAGCGATCCCGGTGTATCGAACCACCGGGATCGCTCTTGCCCGAAACGGCAAACTCGGCTTTCCATGATCCCGTCTGCAGCATGGATCGACACAAAGGCTTGAGCACCGCACCTCCTTCGCGCCGCCGGCGTCTTCAACGCGACAAGGACTTTACCGGGGACCGCTTGACCACGTTCCGGCAGGTCTTCCTGCGGCATGGGTTGCCGGGTCTGACGTTGGCGGTGATCTGCATCTGTCTGCCGGGCATGCTTTCTGTCTTCAGCGACAGTCTCGCGCGCGCGTCAGCGCATGTCGGTTCTTATGTGGCGGTCTACGCGCTCATTTTTCTGGGCTTGTGCGCTTATGCCTGGCGGCTCGATCGGCGATTGAGCGCGCCGCTGATTGGCTGGATCCTCTATCTTGGCGCCCTGTCCTTCTGGGAGGAATGGGTGTTTCGCCTGGCGCTGCCACAAGCACTGGAAGGGATCGGCGCGTCGGTGTGGCTGGCGGCGTTTATCAGCTCCGTATTGTTTGGCGGCCTGCACTATTTCACGCTGCGCTGGAAATGGCAGTGGTGCGTCGCGGCCGCCTTTGGCGGCCTTGGCTTGAGCCAGCAAATGGAGATCCACAATGACCTGCTCTGGATCACCGCCTTCCACTGGATCGGGACCTATATCAACACGCCGCGTCTGCCGGGACGATCCGCGCAAGCGACCGCCAACTAACAGCCTTCTGAGTATTTCAGACACAAAAAAGCCCGGCCATCTGGCCGGGCTTTTTCGAAATCTGTCAGGCGCGATCTATTCTTCCATCGCCTCGAGTTCGGCCTCGTGGCGGGCACGATCAGCAGCGCCGCGAGCGTCTTCATCGCGATCAACCAGCTCGATCACCGCGCGCGGTGCGTTATCACCGTGGCGATAGCCAGCTTTCAGAACGCGCGTATAGCCGCCATTGCGATCCTTGTAGCGCTCGCCGAAGACTTCAAACAGCTTCTTCACAGCGGCTTCGTCGCGAACCTTGGACACGGCCTGACGGCGCGCGTGCAGGTCGCCGCGCTTGGCCAACGTGATCAGCTTGTCCATGAAAGGCTTCATCTCTTTCGCCTTTGGCAGAGTCGTAACGATCTGCTCGTGCTCGATCAGAGACGCTGCCATATTGGCAAACATCGCTTTGCGGTGTGAAGCTGTGCGGTTCAGCTTCCGATGGGCCATGCCGTGACGCATTTTAGTCTCCTTGTCTGCCCTCTCGGGCATACGTCCTTATAGGTGGTCGTCGTACTTTTTCGCGAGGGCTTCAATATCCTCAGGCGGCCAGTCTGGCACATCCATACCGAGGTGAAGGCCCATGCCGGCCAGTACTTCTTTGATTTCGTTCAGCGACTTGCGGCCGAA
>JBCCCT010000113.1:0-11314 GCA_039033355.1 Pseudomonadota bacterium
CCGAATCGGCGACGTCCAGATCCCCGACGATGCCGGCTTCCAGGGAGAGTACTGCCTCCACGGCTCCGCTCTCTTGGACGCTCCAGATGGCCCTGCCCCTGCCGCCTCGCTGAGAGACAAGCAGTCTCTGCTGGTCTTCGAGGCCGACTCACGTGCCGTGGTCAGCCAGTCGGCGACTCTGGAGCTCAGTCGTCCCTCGGAGGAGAGGCTCTTCGTGGAGATCGTCCTGGTCTCCGGTCCCAAGATCCTCCTGACCCCCGAACACGGCGTCTACAGCTCCCAGTGCGGACCAGGCCTTCCCTTCCGGCTGGTCTCTGCTGCTCAGCTCACTCCGCGCTCTTGTCTGCCCAAAGTCCACTCCGCTGGCGTCAAAGACGAGCAAGTCCAATCGACCCGTTTGGTTTCGGAGCGAGGCGTCTTCCGCCCGGTCACCAACGCCGGAACACTTCTCATTCACCGCATCATCATTTCCTGCTTTGACAGCAAAGATCACCGAGCCCTGAATATTCTGCCTCACGTCGATTCTACCCTTGCAGAAAGTTAGTTTATCAGCATGGTTTATTTGCGATAAATGCTCTTGTATGTTCGATAAACCTTCTCAATTTCTGCGTTGACTCGTTCCGCTTTGACAGTGGACGGGGAGGGCCGGAAGGCCCGGCCGCTGCGCCTGGTCGGATATGATGAAGAAGGGGAGTAAGAGTGAGCTTGACGACACCGTGCGCATCAGGCGGTAGTCTCCCGCATCGTGAAATGAAACAGGGATGGTCAATGATCGAGAGTTCTGTTGCCATATCGTAGTCTCAACCCGGACCTGATCGTTCAGACTACCGAGCGCCTGAGCGAACGGATGGAGTCGCGGTTTGGCGGGCGCGGGCTGACGCTTGTGTCGAAAGAGCTTACGGAATTCGCCCGCGAAGAGGTTGGACGTGCCAAGCTGATCTCGCGGCCACGCTGGTTGGTGCGCAGCATGGCCTATCTCTTCATGCTGAGTGGCTTTGCCGTCATCGCTTACATTGTCTGGACCGTCAAAATCGACTTTCAGGGCCAACCCAGCTTCGATATGTTCGAAGGCGTTGAGGCGTTTATCAATTTGTTGATCCTGCTCAGTGCGGGCATCTGGTTCCTGCTCAATCTCGAGACCCGGATGAAGCGCCATGACGTGCTGGAGCGGATCAATCAAATGCGCTCGATTGCTCATGTCATCGACATGCACCAATTGTCCAAAGACCCGATGTCAGACTTGCACGTCGGGGCAGAAAGTGAATCGGCACCGGAAAGCGATCTGCACGGCTATGAGCTGGTCCGCTATCTCGATTATTGCGCAGATCTTTTGGCGATCACTGGGAAGCTCGCATCCATCTATCTGGAGTTTATCGAGGACCCGGTTGTCATCGCATCGGTGAATGATTTTGAAAGTCTGACCGGCGAACTCTCCCGCAAGATCTGGCAGAAAGTGACCGTGTTGGAGCTACAGGGCGGGTTTCAATCGCAATTCGGGACCGTGTCTGCAGGGGATAATGTCGGCCCAATACAGGGGGCGAGCCCAACGACTCGTGCTCGAACTGACGATGAAAACTAAGTCTATTCGGCCGCGACCAGGCGCAATTCAGTGCCATACGAATCGAGCGTGTCTGAGATCACTTCGCCCATGGCGCAACGACATTGTCCGCAATTGAACTGGTTGCCATGATGCGCCTGCACAGCTTCAGGGCTTCGCGCGCCAGCCTCAACGGCTTCGCGGACGCCCTTTTCATTAATGTTGCGGCAGATGCAAATGATCATGCGAATGATTTGCAACATGTGAGAATGATTGTCAAGAACGATTCTCAATTGTCTGTGTAAAACCATGGCGCAAGAAACGGGTGGCGTGGCCGGGTCGCGCTTGGCAAAGTGAGCTCATGACGACTGTATTGATGCCTCTGAATGAACGCTGCGCCGCTTATGAGCGGATGGCAGACGCCCTTGAACACCTCGGAGAGACCTGGCGCGATTGGCCGGACCTGCGAACTTGCGCCAGTGAAATGGGTCTGTCGCCCAGCCATTTCCAGCGCGAATTTACCCGTTGGGCCGGGATCAGCCCGAAACAGTATCAGGCCAGCCTGGCGCATGCGGAAGCTGGCGATCTGCTCCGCCAGGGCGCGAGCGTGCTGGATACGACTTTCGAAACCGGGCTGTCCTCGCCATCTCGCCTGCATGACCTCTTCATCGCCCACGAAGCACTATCGCCCGGCGAAGCGAAGAGTGGCGGTGCCACCGCTGATCTGACCATTGGCAGCGCCGGGACACCGTTCGGAACTGGGGTCTTCCTGATCTCGCCGCGTGGGCTCTGCGGACTCGGCTTCGCGGATGATGGAGTCGGCCCGAAAACCGGATTTGAGCATCCCGGATATGGCGAAGATGATGTGTTTTCTGATATGGCCGCGCGGTATCCAAAGGCTGAGATGAAGCGCGATGATGCCGAAGCGGGCCGCTGGGCTCAGAAAGTGTTTGGCGATGGGGGCGAGATCCCGTTGGCCCTCTACGGCACGGCTTTTCGTCGCCAGGTCTGGCGCGCTTTGCTCGAGATTCCCGCCGGAGATACATGGACCTATGGGCAGGTCGCGAGCGCGGCAGGGAATGCGAAAGCCGCCCGCGCGGCAGGCACGGCGATTGGTGCAAATACGATTGCCTGGCTGATTCCATGCCATCGCGCGCTTGCATCTGACGGTAGGTTACATAATTACCATTGGGGTACGGCGCGAAAGCGTGCCATGCTAACCTATGAGAAGGTGCACACGGCGGTCTGACGATCATCCTGTTCACCACAGGGAGTGAACCGGATGTTCGTGGATAATTTTACGCCCATCTATTATTTGATGTTTGTACCAATTGCGATCTGGGCCGGGGTGCTTGCCTGGCGCTGGGTGAAAACACCAGACCTCGGTGAGCAAGTCTATGATTCCAATGTGGAAAAAGGCCTGATCAGTGGAAACATTCCGCGCGATGAATTCGTCCGCAGTTTTTCCAAAGCGGAACGACCGCGCCTCGGCATCTATCAATGTGTCATCGCATTCCTGGCTTTGACCCTGCTGCCCGTCTTTGTTGCCGGGTTTTACGGTCTGACCAGCAATATGAACAATTGGGGCGAGGATAATATTGAGGTCAGCTTCCAGAGCCAGAATCTTGGCGTCATTCTGGGTGACTTCATGACCATCGTGATCATTATGGGCATCAATGTCGTGCTTCTGGCGGGCGCGACATTCTTCTATTACCGCAATCGACCGCCATCCCTGCGGTCCGAGATCCGCCGGCTTGAGGAGCAATATAAATGAGTGTCGAATTCCTGCATGCCATGGTTCGCGTCAGCGACATCGATGCCGCCCTGAAATTCTATGGCGAAGGCCTCGGGCTGAAAGAATTGATGCGGTATGACAGCGAAGAAGGGCGCTTCACATTGGTATTCCTGGCGTCGCCTGACGATATTGAGCGATGCGGCGGCGTTCCCGAAAAGACTGCCCCAACCGCGATGGACATTCCAATGGTCGAACTGACCTATAATTGGGATCCTGAGGATTATGATGGTGCCCGAAATTTCGGGCATCTGGCATATCGCGTTGGCAATATCTATGAAGCCTGCGAGCGTTTTCAGGGGCTCGGTGTGACGATCAATCGACCGCCGCGCGACGGGCGTATGGCCTTTGTTCGATCTCCGGACGGCATTTCGGTTGAACTGCTGCAGAAAGGGACCCCGCTGGCGCCGGTAGAACCCTGGGCCAGCATGGATAATATTGGCAGCTGGTAGCACCGCACAACTTTTGCGAACATCCAATCCGACCGAACTCGCGTATGACTATTATGGGATGCGAGGAGATTCTGGATGACTCGGGAAATGCCAACCGATTGCGAGCGACCGAGCCTGCTTTCAACGCTGCGTGAATTGGGGACGCCACTGGAATTCCTGAAATTCCCGTGGATGACACCCGCTCTGGCGCGAGCGCCGCGAGGCGATGGCCGCAAAGTCGTGCTCTTGCCAGGCTTCACAGCGCCTGAATTGTCGATGCAACCGCTGGCGCTCTATCTCAAATATCTTGGCTATGATGCCACAACCTGGGGTCTCGGGATCAATGGTGGTCAGGTTGATGCGCTGACTGAGGAGTTTGGCCTCAAGGTGCAGGCCATGGCCGACACCTCCAACGCCCCGGTGACCCTGATTGGATGGAGCCTGGGCGGTGTCATTGCCCGGGAGACGGCGCGCCTGTTCAGCGACTCGGTGCGCGAAGTTATCACCATGGGGACCCCTTTGATTGGCGGTCCGAAATATACCTCTGTCGGCAAGCTCTACGCGATCAAGGAAGGCATGGATATGGATGCCTTCGAACAGGAAGTACATGAACGGAATTCCATCGGATTGTCGCAGCCACTGACCGTGATCTTCAGCAAGTCAGACGGTGTTGTCGGCTGGCAGGCGGCACGCGATGTCTATAATGATCAGGCCCGCAACATCGAAGTGCGCAGCACGCATTTCGCGCTCGGGGCAAACGCGACCGTCTGGAAAATCGTGGCGGATACGCTGGCCGGCGTCGACGCTTAAAGCGCGTGAATGTCGCAGCCGCGGGCTTCCAGGATCGGTTTCATCTCCCAATAGGCGCGGGGTGTCCGATAGAGTGGGATGCGCGGGTGCAGGTGATGGATGATATGATACTGCATGCCCAGTGAGCCGATATTGCCGAGAATGGACCGGAAACTGCGCGTGTCGCGATAGCGGCCTTTGGTCAAACCGGGATTATGCGGCGCCCAGCTGAGATAGTATTGGATATAGGTCAGCGCGATATGGCGCGGGACCCACCAGAGCAGCGCCGCCTCAAGCGCATACCCTGACCAGGCAAGAGCGAACAGAATGCCGAAATGCACGACCTGATAGGCGACACTGATCAGGATCACGTCCATCCGGCCCTTGCGTTGAAGCACTTCGCCATAGGCATTGAACCCGCCATTGGCGCGCGGTTGCCGATTGTACAGGCTCTTCCAGATGGCGTGGAGCGGACTATCAGCATGGGTTGAATAGTCCGGATCCAGATCCGGATCATTGGCATGCTTGTGATGGTCCATATGCGTGATCTTGGCGACCTGATAGGGCAGGACCAGCGGCAGGGTAGACGTATGACCGACCAATTGGTTCAGCCAGCGCAGCTTCGAGCCTGGCTTGGCGATGATATCATGCTGGGCTTCATGGCTGGGCAGGTAAGACAGCGTGACATTCGCGGTGGCAATGATGAAGCCAAGCCAGAGCGGGATAATGCCCATGAAGACCAGCGGCCATAATGCCAGCCAGATGGCCAGATTCGAGAAGGCCCAGAACACAGCGAAATAAGGGAATTTATCGAGATGCCGCGCCGCGACTTCGCGTTCCATACGCATCAATTCCGCCTCAGAGAGGTTTGAGAGATCCTGGGTCGGGCTCATATCCAGCGTCCTCTGATTTGAGCGATCAGGCCGTAAGTGCCGCCGACAATGAGTCCCGTCATGAGCGGGGTCAGTCCGAACGGAAGTGTCCAGCCAACGGCCTGGATGATCTGAGAGATCAAGGGTGTCAGAAACCCGAATCCGAAGAGCAGGGGACCGAGATAGAAAATCGATTTGATGACCTGAACCATGCCGCCTTATGGCAAAAAATGACGCCTGCGTCAACTTTACGAGGTTGCGGTGCATTTGCCCTTGAACCGGGCGAAAAAGCGATTGAGTTTTTGAAGCAGAGCGGCAATGGGGGCCGTCCGCTCGATCAGGTCAGCGCGATAGGGGCGTTGGTATTCGGCAATCTCATACTGCGCGCGTATCTCGTCAGCTGATTTGTGCCAAACCTGTTCCCATTGGATCAGCATCATTGGATAGGTCTCACGCCCATGCACCCAGGAGGTGGTCACCGTGTCCATCAGGATCTTGTACCCGGTGGCAGGTGAGATGGCGCCTACAGCAGCGACAACGGCCAGGAATTGCGCTGAGTAATTGTGCCCGAACTGCGCCATCTGAAACGCCGACAAGGCGATTTCGTGCAAGGCGGTCGTCTCATATCCCGCCGTGATATGCCAGAGATCATGCGCCTGCAGGATCCGCGTATTGAGATACGCGAGCGGTGGGGGCAAGGCCGCCAATCCGATTTCGCTGCGGTCCAGCACTTCAAGATCAAACTTGTTCTCGACGATGAGCTGATGGAATTCTGCGCCAATCGATCCTGTCGGTTGTTCAGCCAGAGTATCGAGCTGGATCTTGCCTGGCATGTCCGCCCCCGCGGCCTCGGTCACGCCTGGATAGGTATGCGACATAGCCGCCACACGCGCGACAAAGGCGTCCGGCATGGCACCGCCCAGCGCGGCGGTCCGTTCTGTAATGGCGAGCGCATCCAGCTTGCCATCTGCGGCGTCTTCGACAACGCTCCAGAACTGATCCCAGAGGTCTGGCGGTGTTGGTTCCGGGGATTGCTCCAGCGTCGCGATCGGATCAGCCTCAATCGGGGTTCCCAACCAGACTTGCGACACAGCGTCATAAGTTTCGGCTACCCGGTCTGGCGCCAGAAAGGCAGCGTGAGCAAGATTGGCGGCCAGTTGAATTCGATCGGTGGAAGCGGCTTTGCGAACTGCGGACTTCAGGGCCGCTGCGAGCGCTCGAACCTGGTCAATCTCTATCGGATCATCGGCGAGCGCTCGAAATTCGGATTGCAAGTGTGCACGCGACATGTGAGCCTCCCTTGGGATCACTATATCGCGCGATGTCGGACCAGGTCCAAACTATTTCTGAAACGCGATGGTGACTTCGCCAATTCGGATGCCGAACCGCGTGACATAGGCGCGATTGAGCAGGACATCATCCTCAAGCAGATACATCCAGTCATCAAAGCCGACATTCCAGGTGCTGTCGCCGACCTTCAGATCGACTTTGTATTTCCAGTTAAAGGCATTGCCGATCACGCTGCCCTGGGCGATCCCCGGAACGTCACCCGCCGTACCGCGATATTCACCATCACCAAGAATTTCGATCGTCCAGATACGCGTGTCGCGTTCGCCATCATCATAGAAGAAGCGCTCGTCCAATGTGAGGATGCCGTTCTCCACGGTGCCGGTAATATCGACCTTGAAGCTGCGGCGGACTTTGCCGAAGCGATCCTCGAACACGCCATAAGCCGTGGTCTCGCCCAGGAAATAGTCTTCCAGGGCCAGTTGGCGCGGCGCGTCATCAAATGCGGCCAATTCCGGACCGGACACACAGCCCGTGGCCACAGCGGCACTTGTGGCCACTGCCAGGGTGGGAGCGAATAGGGAAGACAAACGGCGCATAGGTCAGAGCTTTCGTATTTGCTCTGTCTACGCGCCGAATGGCGAACTGGTTCACTTATACAGCGGTTCTAGTACAGGGTGGCGAGGGCTTTCGCGTCATAATCCGCGAGGTCTTCGGTGCGTCCATCCTTGATTTTCTGAGCCCAGAACGGGTCCTGCAACAGTGCGCGGCCGACGGCGACCAGATCAAATTCGCCTTTGTCGAGGCGTTCAATCACATCGGCGATAGGACGGGTCTTGGAATCCTGTCCGGCGAAAGCTCCAATGAAATCAGAGGACAGGCCAACAGATCCAACGGTGATCGAGGTCAGGCCGGTCAGTTTCTTGCACCAGCCCGCGAGGTTCAGACCATTGTCGCCATCGACTTCCGGGAATTCGGCTTCCCACCAGCGGCGCTGGCTGGCGTGCAGCGCATCGACGCCAGCGTCTGCGAAAACTTGCAGAAATGCCTCTAACTCTTGCGGAGACTCTGCAAGACGTGCGGTATATTCCTGCTGTTTCCATTGCGAAAAGCGCAGGATGATGGGCATGTCGTCGCCGACCTGTTTGCGACATTCGCGAATAATCTCGCCAGCGAACGTGGCGCGATCAGCCAGGTTGCCGCCATATTTGTCTTCGCGCGTATTCATCACGTTCCAGAAGAATTCATCGATCAGATAGCCATGTGCGCCATGGATCTCGATCGCATCAAAGCCCAGACGCTTGGCGTCACCTGCGGCGTTGGCATAGGCCATGACCATATCCGCCACGTCGCTATCGCTGGGCTCAGGCTGGACCTGTTTACCCTTATGCGTGCGGCCGGATGGGCTGTCTGAGATGGCGTCCGGATCCGGTCCGGTTCCCGGCTTGCGCATCATGCCAACATGCCAGAGCTGCGGCGCAATCTTGCCCGGAGTCTTGTGGACAGCCTCGACCACATTCGACCAGCCTGCGAGGGCATCGTCGGCATGGAAGTTCGGTACCTTTGGATCATTCGAGGCGCCGCCGCGATTGACGGTCGTACCCTCAGTGATGATCAGGCCGACATCTGCATCGCCGCGCCGACCATAATACTCAGCAACATTCTCGCCCGGAACGCCGCCTGGCGAAAACGAGCGGGTCATGGGCGCCATAACCACACG
Source organism: Pseudomonadota bacterium (assembly GCA_039033355.1). Lineage (GTDB taxonomy): Bacteria > Pseudomonadota > Alphaproteobacteria > Caulobacterales > Hyphomonadaceae > Henriciella. The sequence continues at coordinate 8,429 of JBCCCT010000113.1, forward strand.
ATTGGGCAGGGTGAGGCCACGGATCTGATAGGAATCAAAGAGAGGCGAAGAAGACATTGAACCGTCCTTTTTCTGTTCGATTTCGTATGTGCGAATTCGGCCCGATTGCCGCAAGCATGACCCCGCGGCAATATTTTGCCCTTTATTTTTCCTAATGTATTCAGATGCTATTCAGGCGAGTCTGCGCTTAATCCCCTCTACGCTATAGGGAAAAGAGCGATGACCAAGACCCTGATTGCCAGCACGATTGCCCTGACAGGGGCGGCGGCCTGTACGACGCCCGGGATTAACTACGAAGCGCGTCTCATGCCTGAAAGCCTTGCGGCAGCGGAGACTCGCACGGTTCAGGTCGATCGATTTCGCGGTCCGGCTGGCGGCTGGTACGCCCGTCAATTCGAGACGATGATTGCCAATACCGTCTTTGATGGCCAGGCCTGGTTCACGCTGGCGGACTTCTCATACGGCGTCCCCGGCGATACGGCTGCAGGCACTTATAGTGGTCATGTCGATATCGATGATTATGACTGGCACGAATATCACCGGACAACGAGCAAATGTATCGAATGGGATGGCCTGTTTGATTGTGAAACGCGAGTGGATGTTGAAGAACTCTGCGTAGAAGAGCGCGTGTCCGTCAGTGCGCATCCCCGTTTGGTCGACGCTGACACCGGTGAGGTCGTCTTCTCGGGCGCTTATGGTGGGTCTTCCAGCCGTGAATCCTGTTTCGAAACCGGCGTCTATGATGGCGAGTTCAACAAGAAGATCAGAAAGAAACGCCGTCGGCACGGGCTGTCCGGCTATCACTCGATCGGCTTTGCCGGGCTGGATGCGCCGGCGGACCTGGTGCGCGATGCCTTGTATGAGACCCTGCAACCTATTCGGCGTGACATTGCCCCGCGCAATGCAACCGTCAGGGCGACCTTTATCACCGAAGCGCTTGACCCGGTGGCGCGCGCCGACCCACGCTTCCAGCAAGCCCTCGATATCTCGTCCAAGGATCCATTTGCCTCTTGTGCCATGTGGACCGGTATGGCGGAAGAATATCCGAATTCACCCGCTGTGATCCATAATCTTGGGGCCTGCGCTGAGGCGACCTCTGACTTTCAGTCCGCACAAGGCCATTATGCCAAAGCGGCAGAATTGTCGGTGCAGTTCAGTCCGGATGGTATAACGGCCGGCGCTGATTTCCTGAAGGCTTTGCGCAAGCTGTCCAATCAGCGTTCGGATCTGGAAGTTCTGGAAGAGCTAACAGCCCCTTGGGCGCCCGTTCCCGATCCCGAAAGTACCGAACTGCAAGAGGGCTCCTGACGCAAAACTGCGCCGCGGCTGACGGGATATTCGACTAGCGCCCGAGCACCGCAATGATTGCAGCAGCGAGCGCAACGAGGCTGAAGACCAGTGTCAGGCTGACCGCCAGAATACGCCGGGTTTTCCCGACCCGCTTCTCACCTTCGTCCGCGCTTCTCTTCGGGGCCTGGGCGAGGGTCCAGCGATTGCTGAAAAAGCCAAACGCTGCGATCAGCGCGGCAAGACCCGAAATCAAACCGCCGCCAAGAATGGCAAGTCCCGCAGCGACAAGAAGCAAGACGGCGATCGGATCCGACGCGGCTTTCAACAGCTCGCGCACATGCTTGTCCGCATCGGCCCCTTTCAGGTTATCGTAGGATGTATTTGGCGCGACGATGGTGACGATCCATGCGGCGCCAATCGACAGGCCGAGGAGCAATATGGACCCGCTTTGACCAAAATTTCGTATCGCTTCGAGCAAGATCCGTCTCCCGTTTGCAGCAGGATAACGAGTTCAAATTTAATTGTACAAGACTGATTGCTGTTGGCGGCCTAAGACGGGCGGTTGAACCGGCCCCAACCTTTATGAGTCATTTCCCGGCCCATCTTGGCCTGGTAGACGTGACCCCATCCATGTTGCTCCGCGACATCGCAATAGAATGTCGAGAATTCAGGGCAGGTGGGCAGGATCATGAGGACCGATCCGTCTTCAAACGCTTTGACGCATTCAGCGACGAACATGTCGAACGGATTGCCATACAGCTTGCAAGCGGCGCCGACCTCGTGTCCAGGGACATGTTTGATCACGACATTGTGGCGCACCCAATCGGCATCGGTCACATAATCCTGTGGGGGATAGAGATGACCACCTATGGCGCCGGAAAGGGCCATGTCGGCATCGCGAGCGATGGGAATGGCAGAGAGACAAGCGTTCAAACTGAACGCGCAAGCGAGGGCGAGGGCGGTCATTATGGGTCGCTTCACGATCATCGCCTCCGCTTGGATTAGGGAGGCAAGATCGCACGCCTAGATTGAAATTTCGCAAATAGAAGCAATGCATAGATTAACAAATCTCCATGGTTTCTTCGGATTATTTGCGATTACCGCTCACTAATGGATCAACCACGGCTCGCGACCCGTAAAAATCGCGTGAAAGTTGTATTCAGAGCGTCTCATTTCGTTCGTTTGGGGAAAATCGGCCTTGCAAAACAACAATTTTATGAACAAATTGATCCTATCCACAGCTTCTCCTGATTTTCGTCAAAGTGATTCACTAAAAATCAGGAGAATCGTGAGACGAATTCAACTCGGGAGCGAATAATACGTGAGCAAATCGCGCAATAATATACGGCCCAATGCTGATCTTTATGCCTCAATTGATGGCATCAGGGGCAATTTGCGTCTTGATTATGGACCGCGATCCGGATCTTGCTCAATGATTTCGACCGATCTCAATCAAAGAAACCGATCAAATCGCGTTCACAATGCGTTCGCCGGAACGCCGGCCTGGTGCCAGGTTGCCTTCCTGTTTGAAAGAGAGCGCCGTCGCAAGGAACCAACCGACTGGAGCTTTGTCCTGCCGGTCTGGATTGCGATCGG
>JBCCCT010000114.1:0-11304 GCA_039033355.1 Pseudomonadota bacterium
CCGATGTGGCGGTTTTCAGTTCGAGACATGGCGGCAATAAAGAAAGTCATGGTTCCTGTTGCAAATACGCCGCGCCAGACTAAAAAAGGGCGCAGGACTGCCATTCTGGAGCCGCTTGGTCTCGCGTTTGCAAACAGAAACGCGTAGGTTCAGGTTTCTACGGAATGGTCCGTAAGTTCCTGCGGTCGTGGAACAATGGTGTTCACACGGCAGACACAAGGGGAAGAGTATGAAGAAAACTCTTATGTGCGCAACCGCTGCGGCCGCTTTCGCGGGCACCGGCTTTGTCGCTATTGCAGACGATGGTTGGTACGGTCGTGCCGATGTTGGTACTGTTTTCCAAGGCAATATTGATCATGATGCGGAGACCAATATTCCGTTCACTCTCGGTGGTGATTCGGAACCAGATGAGGTTTATCTCGGCAGCTTGGGGCTTGGTTATGGCTTCACCAATGGCTTCCGATTGGAATCTACACTGACTTATAAAGAAGGCTCTGTGAATGTCAGCGACGAAACAAATGGTTTCGGGCTGCCAGCGAACATCATTACGCCCACTGAAAGCGTTATTTACAGCGCGCACGAAGATGGCGATCTTCAAAACTGGGAATTGATGGTCAACCTGCTTTACGATTTCAATCGTGAAGGCACATTCCAGCCCTATATCGGTGCCGGTGTTGGAGCTGCACAAGTGAATGCAAGCGCACGAAACATTGCTGCCGTCGCAACGGATGGTAACGGCAATCCTGTTGTTGGCAGCGTAGTTGGCGCAAATGGCTTTAATGACGGCGAAACGGGTGTTGCTGTACAAGCGCTGGCCGGTATTGGCTACGCGCTGACAGACAAGCTGACATTTGACGCAGGTTACCGCCTGATTTCTGTTCAGGATCTGTCTTTTGCCGGTGTCAACGAGTTTGGCTCGGCCGTGAGCTATGACGCCGATTATCAGGATCACAGCTTTACGCTCGGGCTCCGGTATGCGTTTGGTGCGACTCCTCCGCCACCACCGCCTCCGCCGCCACCACCGCCTCCACCACCACCACCGCCTCCACCACCGCCACCACCGCCTCCACCACCACCACCACCTCCGCCGACCGAGGCTGAGCAAGTGGCTGAGGCGCCGTGCTCAACGGTGAACCAGGCATTCGTGGTATACTTCGAGTGGGACAGCTCCAATCTGACGAGCCAGGCTTCTGCAGTTGTCGATCAGGCGATCGCGAACATTCGCGACCGTGAAGACTGTTCAACGGGTGGTGTGAGCATTGTTGGTCACACAGACACATCTGGTGCTTCGGCATATAACCAGCGTCTGTCAGCGCGCCGCGCTGCGATCGTTTCTGATGCTCTGCAAGAGCGCGGAATTGACGCCGAGTCGATCGACACAGACGGCCGTGGTGAGAACGATCTGGCGAAAGCCACGCGCGATGGTGTGCGTGAGCCACTGAACCGTCGTTCGGAAGTTACGATTATCGTTCAGTAAGCACTGACGATCATCAAATGAGTTTGGCCCGGCCTGTTTTGGTCGGGCCATTTTCGTTTGGAGCGAAGCCAGGTCTCCATTATGAGTTCGAATAGGGTCTTGCATGGAGGATGAGATGGCGGACCGAAAAGCAACCTATACGGAATTCTGGCCATACTATTTGCAGGAACACGCCAAGCCGCAAACGCGCCACTTCCACTATGTGGGGACCGCACTTGTGATTGTGATTGCCGGGTTTGCCGTGGTGACCCAGCGCTGGCTGTGGCTCCTGGCCATGCCGGTCGCGGGCTATTTCTTCGCCTGGGTCAGCCACGCCTTTGTCGAACGCAACAAACCCGCCACCTTCACCCACCCATTCTGGTCACTGATCAGCGATTTCCGGATGTTTTTTCTCTGGATTTCCGGGCGCTTGGGCCCGGAACTTGAGAAAGCTGGCGTGGCGACGTCAAGCCAGCAAGACGCGCTATAAGTCGCCCCATTTTGTCAGCGCAGCGCGGGCAATGGGTTCGCCCCATTCCTGGACAAAGTGGCCACCATCTTCGATCATCATCGGCTCGGGGCACCCTTTGATCGTGGCGCGAAGCGAGTCCATCTGGTTGGGTCCCAGAACGGGATCTTGCACTCCCACGGCCATGAAGCTTTCCCCGGTCCAGTCGGATTTCCACCAGGCTGCTGCGCGCTTCGAGGTTTCGACGCCTTCCATATCCAGGTCAGTCATGACCATTTCCGGAAAGCGGCGGACGCCGGCCTTGAACGTGATATCTGGAAAGGGGGCGCTGTAAGCGGCTTGTTCCGCTTCGGAGAGAATGGGGGTCGCGCGTCCCATCAAGCCGCCAACATCCATGTCGGGTTGTGTGCGATTATAAGCTCGCCAAGCATCAAACCCTTCGCCTGGCGACTGACCGACCGCGATCGCGGTGTTCATGACGAGAAGACGCGTGAATCGATCCGGCATATCCATCGGGACCGTCAGACCGAGTAATCCGCCCCAATCCTGACAGACCAGAGTGATATTGGACAAATCAAGGCGCTCGATCAGGGCGACCAGCAGTTTGCGATGGAAGTGATAGGTGTAAACAGCATCTTCCGTGGGTTTGTCAGAGCGCCCGAAGCCCAGCCAGTCAGGGCAGATGACGCGGGCCCCGCTTTCGACAAAAACCGGGAGCATTTTACGATACAGATAGGACCAGCTTGGCTGGCCATGCAAACACAGAAAGGTGCGATCGGAATCGCGAGGCCCTTCATCAAGATAATGCACCCGCAAGCCTTCATAACCCGGGAGGTCATCGACATAATTTGGCGAAAACGGGTAATCCGGCAAATTTTCGAACCGGGCGTCCGGGGTTCTCACAAAGTCGATCGTCATTCTTTCCTCCTGCTGGTGTTTTCTGCTGCGACCCTAACCGGGAACAGAAAAAGAGGAAATCCGTTTTCGTGACGCCTGCGTCAAGTATTTGATTGCTTTGCACAAAAAAGAGGGCCACTTCCGAAAAAGTGACCCTTCGAGGGGGAGTGAGGTAAATAAATCGATTAAGATTTTGCGGCGGCGTTACAACGCGCCAGGTCTTCTTCAGACAACGCCTCATTGGCGTTTGAGAATTCTGCGAGCTTGCCGACTTCCTTGACGACTTTCTTGCAGGTGCTGACGCGAACGGTCTTGCGGTCAAGTTCAGCTCTACAAGTGTCTTCAGCGCAAGACCAAAGCGCTTTAGCAGCAACGATCTTTTCGGCTTTTTGGACGGGCGATTCGAGCTTTGCGGTGAATGCAGTTCCAGCGAAGGCGGTACCAGCAAAGGCGAGGGCGGTTGCAGCTGCAGAGAGCGTACGGATCATGGGAGGAAACCTTTCAATTAGGATCGGTGAATAACCGGTGCCGATGTTTTCATCTGACAGGGACAAACATATAATCACTGAACAATAAGTCAATCATTCAGCGCGCACAAATTGTGCTGCACATGCGAAATCTGCTGTCAGATCGTGTCAGTAAGAGGATTCATACGCTCAAATCGATTGACGCGACGAAGCGGATTGCAGCGTCGGACGTGCCTCTTATCCTGTCTGCAGACATGGAGAGGACAAGCTATGGATTTCGATATTCCGCAGGAGATCGCAGACTATCTGGGCGTGCTCGACGCGTTCATTGAGGCTGAAATCCGACCGCTGCAGGAACAAGACGACAATATGCGCTTCTTCGACCATCGCCGCGAATGGGCGCGCACGGATTTTGAAAATGGCGGATTACCTCGGCCTGAATGGGAAGATCTTTTGCGTGAAGCCAAGCGACGGGCGGACAAAGCCGGGCATTTCCGATTTGCACTACCGTCCGAATATGGCGGCCAGGATGGGTCCAATCTGGCCATGGCGATCATCCGGGAGCATTTGGCCCGCAAGGGATTGGGCCTGCACAATGACTTGCAGAATGAACACTCCATCGTCGCCAATTATCCGCAAATTCTGATGTTGCGGGATTTTGCCCGGCCCGAGCAGAAACACCTCATTCAGGATGCCCTGGACGGTAAGTTCATCGCCACATTCGGCTTGACCGAGCCTGAGCATGGATCCGACGCCACGCATATGGACACTGTCGCCAAGCGAGAGACGCGCGATGGTGTTGAGGGCTGGCTGATCAATGGCGAAAAAATGTGGACGACGGGCATGCATGTCGCCACGCATATGATGTGTTTTGTCCGCACCAGCGGAAATGATGGTGACGCGCGTGGGATTAGTTGTCTGCTCGTGCCAGCCGATGATCCTGGCGTTAAAATCGAGGAATATCTCTGGACATTCAATATGCCGACGGATCATCCGCGTGTCTCGTTAACCAATGTCTGGGTGCCCGAATCTGCATTATTCGGGCCAGCAGAGGGTGGGCTCGCTCTGGCGCAGCACTTCGTCCATGAAAACCGCATCCGTCAGGCGGCAAGCTCTGTCGGGGCGGCGCTCTACTGCATCGATGAGAGCGTTCAATATGCCCAGGATCGCAAGCCTTTTGGCAAGGCGCTTGCCGTCAATCAGGCAATCCAGTTTCCACTGGTTGAACTCGCGACGGAAGCGGAGATGCTGCGCCTCCTGATCTTCAAGACTGCCTGGGAAATGGATCAGATGACCAAGCCCGAAGTGGCACAGAGATTGTCCGACAAAGTCTCGATGTGTAATTACCGCGCGAACCGGCTGTGCTGCAATGCTGCGGACCGGGCGATGCAGGTGCATGGCGGTATCGGATATTCGCGCCACAAACCGTTCGAACACATTTATCGGCACCACCGCCGATACCGGATTACCGAGGGCAGTGAAGAGATCCAGATGCGCAAAGTCGCCGGCCATTTGTTCGGCTTCATGGGCAAGGGCAACCGTAAATAGACACCAGGAAAATTCACCCAAGGCGGGCGAACTTTCTTAAAATTCCCTCCGCTAGACCCCGATCTGCGTACTAGGGGCGCAGTGCGACTTCAAAAGAAGCGCATGAGGGAGCCTAGACGTGATATCTTCTCTAAGACTGAGGGGCGGCAGGAATGAGCGCGGCAATATCGCCGTGCTGTTCGCGGTGCTGCTTTTTCCTATTTTGATGGTCGTCGCTTTCACGATCGATACATCTCGACAAATCAGCACCACTCGACAGATGCAATTGGCTGCTGATACCGCCGCAATGGCCGGGGCCATGGCGATTCAGGACGACGATTTGAGCAGGGCTGAGATCCAGGCCCTTATGGCGGGTGCTTTTGAGGCCAATAAAAGTTTCTCAAATTGGGGGGTGACGTGTGACCAGCCGCGCTCCAAGTGGGATGCGGAGGACGCTTTCGCGGTCTCATTTGAAACCACCTGTCAGTTTCCTTCTCTGCTCGGGGATACGTTTTTCGGAAAAGACACGATCTCGATCACGCGCACAGCGCATTCCACAAACGCTCTGCCCAGTCTTGATATCGCTTTGATGCTCGACATGTCGCAATCCATGGACAAGAGCGCGCGGCTGCCTGCGTTGAAGACGGCGGCCAAGGATCTGATCACCGCATTGGTCACCGAGGACACCGGCGACCGTGTCCGGGTGGCCCTGGTGCCTTATGGGGAAGCGGTGAATGCGGGCGTCTATGGCAATCGTGCGCAAGGCAAGCCTGATGATGATGATTCAGATAATGATGGCGCCAAGGTTTGCGTCAGCCATCGCGAAAACCCCGACTCGGCGTTTACAGATGCCGCGCCAGAGACAGGTCACTATGTCGGCGATTGGTCGGGCGCGATCTGTCGAACGCCTATGATCGTACCGCTATCCTATGACGTTGCCGCGCTGCATTCTGAAATTGATGATTTCGACGCCCGAGGTTTTGCCACGGCGGGTCATCTCGGATTGGCCTGGTCCTGGTATACGATTTCGTCGAATTGGAACCCCATCTGGCCGGAAGTGTCTGATGGTGTTCCGAACGACGAACCGAACGCGCTGAAAGCGGTGGTGATGATGACCGATGGCGTATTCAATCGGCACCATGATTACGGCTATCGCGAGGAATATGAGTACAGCGCGCTGGACACGATGGCGCTCTGTTCGAACATGCATAGTGCCGGCGTGGTCATTTATGTCATCGGGTTTGATGTAGAGGACCCAACCCGGTCATGGGTGACGCCGGAATGGCTGGATCTTTACGGTCCTGACCGGGTGTTTGAGCATTGTGCCGGTGTACCGGAACGCCTGTATCTGCCTTCCGATGCGTCTGAATTGATCTCGATGTATGAAGAGATTTCAACCAAACTGGAGATCGAATCCGTCAAGCTGACGCAATAAGTCATTGTCTCGGTGTGGCAGAAAGTCGGGCAAATTTTCCCCAGTTGAATACAGGTTCGTTAAATTGCAGCGGGTATTCTTGCCCAACGTACTAGGGGCGCAGTGCGACTTCAAAAGAAGCGCATGAGGAGCAAGTACGTGATCCAACGAAACTTTCGCCTATGGGCGACCCAATGTCATGGCCAAGCCGCCGTGCTGTTTGCGCTCATGGCTTTCCCAATTTTCATCGTGTCGGGGTTTTCACTCGATGCCATGCGGCAAGTCAGTTTGAAGAAGAGCCTCCAGGAGGTTGTGGACGCGTCTGCATTGGCGGGCGCGCGGACCTTTAGCTACAGTTTCCTGACGGCGGATGCCGGGCGCAGTGCGACTACCGCCTACAACTCGAACATTGCCAGCCTGCCGGGTGATGTAAACTGTACGCTGAACGCGCATGAGTTCGACACCGCCTCCTTTTCAGTCAAAGTCTCGGCAAAGTGCGAGGTGCCAACCATATTTGGTATTGGTGTTTCAGGAAGGAGCAAGGTCGCCGTCGAAGCCGAGGCGACCGGTGCGGCGATCCACAAGACGGCAGATGTGGCGTTGATGTTCGATTTGTCGAGTTCGATGAGTAGCGCCGAATTGCTCGCCTTGAAAGCAGCGGGAAAACGCGCGGCTGAACTGATCATCGGTGTCCAGCCAGGGGCGCGTGGCCGGGTTGCGGTTGTGCCGTTCGCCGGCGGCGTCAATGCGGGTGATTTCGGCAATGCCGCGATCGGTCGGACGTCGGACAATGATGATGAAGGCGACGACGTTGGTCGCGTTTGCGTTACCGAGCGAACCGGTGCGGAAGCCTTCACAGATGCTGATCCCTCCACTAACCCTGTTGGGGGAGTGCTGACCTGGGCTGACACGGTTGCGAGTTCGGGCTTCGACCGACAATCGAGCGTTAATTGTCCGGATTCCCCGGTTCACCCCCTGGAAGATGATCTGAATGTCGTAAAGGGCGTGATTGACGGCATGTCGCGATCGGCGGGAATCGGGGGCGGGACAACCGCCGGGCATCTCGGAATCGCCTGGTCCTGGTATACCTTATCCCCGAATTGGGACTCGGTCTGGGAGAACATGACTTATGGCGGACATGGGGGCCACGGGGCACAACCTTATGGTGACCCGAACCTTTTGAAAGTCGCCATCCTCATGACGGACGGCACGTTTACGCAAGCTTTCGCAGAAGGGGTCGCTGACCCGGATACGGGTATTCAGGAAGCCAATATCGCAATGGCCGCGGAGGCTCTCTGTGCCGGAATGAGAGCGGAGGGCATTATTGTCTACGCCGTTGCCTTCAATGCCACGACTGAAGCGGAAACCCTGCTGCAAAACTGTTCCGACAATGATCCAGATTTCTATTTCGAGACGAACAATATGGATCAGCTCGATGATATCTATGAGCAAATTGCTGGCAAATACCTCACGGTTGGCATCGTTGGTTAGGTGATGGTGGTTGCCCCGGTCGCTTCAGGCTCATGGGTGAATGTACCTGATCTGAAACAGTTTTCGTGACTAGATCAGATCGACTCTGTCCAGACTGTCCCGCCAGTTCGACCGTTTCTGACACCGCCCATCCGCGCATTATGGTTTCCTATCCCTTAATGCGCGAATTGGCACACAACTTGCTCGCCTGAGACGCGAATTCGGCAATTGTGCCGGTTTGATGCGTCGGGGACAGAGCAATGTTCGCAAGAAGTAGCAAGAATTGGACTAAAGAGTCAGGCGGCAATGTCGCCATGCTGTTCGCACTATGTCTGGTGCCAATATTGATGGTGGCGGCCTTTGCCGTCGATGGGACACGGCAGATCGCCACGGACCGCCATCTCCAGGCGGCCATTGATGCAGCGTCCCTCGCGGGCGCCCGCGCAATGGAAGATGCCAGCACGTCGAACGATGAGATCAAGGCGATCGCGCTCGATTCCTATCGTGCCAATCTGAATACGGCCCATAGTGATGTCGTCTGCGTGGATGCCACAATCACGGTCGACCGGCTCGCCGGGACCGTGAAAGTTGAATCCAATTGCGCGGTTCAAACCATGTTTGGCGAAAACATCTCGCCAGAGACCGTCAGCGTTTCAAGCGCCGCCACCGCGAAAGCGAATGTGACCAAGCTGGATCTGGCTCTGATGCTGGACGTGTCTGGCTCCATGTCGGGTCAGAAGCTGACAGATCTGAAGACCGCCGCCAAAAATGCTGCCAGAACGCTGATTACGCCAGCGACGGGTGACCGGGTCCGCGTTTCCTTTGTGAGCTATGCGACATCTGTGAATGCCGGGGCTTATGGAAATGCAGCGCTCGGCCGAACCGACGATGACGATTCTGATGGCGATGGCGACGACAAGGTCTGTGTTTCAGAGCGCACCGGCTCTGCGGCGTGGAATGCCGACGAGCCTGAAATTGGCAAATGGGTCGGCGACGAGGCCAGCGAATGCCCGGATTCGAGCCTGCTGCCGCTGACCAATAATCTGACCGAGTTTGAAACCGAAATTGACAGTCTGACCGCGGATGGCTGGACGGCAGGTCACTTGGGCATTGCCTGGTCCTGGTATCTGATCTCTGCGGATTGGGACGATATCTGGCCGACCGCGTCTGCGCCATTGTCCCTAACGGAACCTCACACGGTGAAAGCGGTCATCCTGATGACAGACGGACAGTTCAACACCGCGTATGAATCGACAATGGGCAACAGCAATGAGCAAGCCAAGAAAATGTGCGATGAAATGCGTGATGAGAATGTTCTGGTCTATGCCGTCGCATTCCAGGCTCCAAGCACAGCCAAGGCCACGCTGGAAGACTGTGCGGGTGATTCGAGTCGCTTCTTTGATGCCGCCAACGGCCAGCAGCTGCTCGATGCTTATGCAGCCATTGCCAGCCAGTTATCCGCGCTGACCATTGTTGACTAAGATCCTGCGATAAACCGAATCCGAGACTTGTCCCTGTCTCGGATTCGGACTAGCTAAAGCCCAGTAATTCCGTTCCGGGAGAGAATCGAACTCCCGATCGCCGAAGGCGCAACCGCCCCGGAAACGCTCAGGCAAAAGGACCGGATCGGAACAAACACGCTGGAAAGAGGCGCACGAACCATCGTGGCAGCCTCGCCGAAGGAGCAAGCTGGCATCGCCCGGCGGAATCTCTCAGGCGCCAGGACAGCGGGGGCAGCACAGTGACGCCTTGGGCGTAAGCTGTCCTGCTTTGGAAGGCGCCAAATTGGCCGAGACCGAAACGCTCAGACGGACCCCGCTCCATGATGTGCACACCGCGCATGGCGGCAAGATGGTGCCGTTTGCCGGGTATGAAATGCCTGTACAGTTCGAAGGCGTAAAACCCGAACATTTATGGACCCGCACGCATGCCGGCCTGTTTGATGTCTCTCATATGGGACCATGCTTCCTGTTCCTGAAAGACGGGCTCGGAGCGCCCGACGGGCATGAGAAAATCTCTGCTCTGATGGAGCGCCTGGTGCCCAGCAATATTGCTGGATTGAAGCCGGGTCAGGGGCGTCTGTCTGTTTTGCTGAATGATGAGGGCGGTATTCTCGATGACCTCATCATTACCCGCATGCCAGGCGAGGGCCTGGACGGCATGCTTTACATCGTCGTCAATGGCGCTGTGAAGGCGCAGGACTGGGCGCTGATCGAGGAAAAGCTTGGCGGCGAAGCTGTTCTGCAGCGCGCCGATGAGCGCCTGTTGATTGCGCTTCAGGGGCCGGAGGCGGAAGCCGTGATCACACAGCACTTTCCGGAGGCGGCGGATCTCAGCTTCATGCGCTGCACCTACATTCAAAAGGGCGACGAGAAATTCATGGTCTCGCGCTCGGGCTATACGGGCGAGGATGGCTTTGAAATGTTGTTGCCGGACAATGAGGCGGGTCACGCCATTGTCGCGGCCTTGCTCGGCGATGAGCGCGTCAAACCGATCGGGCTCGGCGCTCGGGACAGTTTGCGGCTAGAGGCGGGCCTTTGCCTCTATGGGCATGATATGAATGCCAGCCGTGATCCGATCGAAGCGGATCTGGGGTGGGTGATCCAGAAATCGCGCCGCGAACGGGCAGACTTTCCGGGTGCGTCACGTATTCTCGAGGCGATCGCCTCAGGGCCTGCTGAAAGGCGTGTTGGGATCCAGCCGCTGGAGCGGGCCCCGGCGCGCGAAGGCACAGAGATCCATGTGGATGGTGCCAAAGTTGGCACGGTGACCTCTGGCGGATTTGGGCCGAGCGTCGATCGTCCGATCGCCATGGGCTATGTGCGCACGGATCTCGCAGTGCCCGGAACCAAAATCGATTTGATGGTGCGTGGCAAGGCGCGCCCGGCTGAGGTCTGCGACCTGCCTTTTGTTCAACCAAATTACAAACGCTGAGGGGTGAGAGCTATGAGCACTTATTTTACGGAAGATCATGAATGGATTGTCGTCGACGGGGATGTTGGAACCGTTGGCATTACCAAATATGCTGCCGAGCAGCTCGGCGATGTTGTCTTCGTCGAAGTGCCGGAAGCCGGGGTCAGCTTTGGCAAGGGCGACGACATGGCTGTGGTCGAAAGCGTGAAAGCTGCATCGGATGTTTATGCGCCGGTCGGCGGCGAAGTGACGGCCGGTAATGAGGCGCTCGCCGATGCGCCTGAAACCGTCAATGAAGACCCGGAAGGCAAGGGCTGGTTCTGTAAGATCAAGCTTTCCGATGCCGGCGAGCTTGAGGGACTGATGTCGGCTGACGCCTATAAGACGTTCTGCGAAGGTTTGTGAGCTGATGCATCCGTCCTCGCTTTTCCACACAGATGCCAATGCGGCGCGCGCCATCATAGCGCAGAACCCGTTGGCGACGATTGCCGCGAACGGACCTGATGGTCCGATCGTCGCGGTCGTTCCTGTGGTGTGGAGCGAGGACGATACCCGGCTCATCGGGCATGTCGGGCGCGCAAACGCATTCTGGACCGCCCTGCAAGGCACGACACCCAATGTGAGCGCCGTGTTCAAGGCTGACGATGCCTATGTGTCTGCCTCGGCTTATCCGTCCAAGGCGGAGCATGGA
>JBCCCT010000115.1:0-11276 GCA_039033355.1 Pseudomonadota bacterium
AATCAGCAACCTTCCACTGGATTCACCGAACAAAAGCTGAGTTGTCGTTAAGGTTGGGTCAACACGCTTATCATGCTTCAACCCTTCCAAAATTGCTCCGTTGAGAAATACTCCAATTCCGCTGGCCAATGCCATTTCCGTCGCCGCACATGCAACACCACCATCACTCACATCGTGCACCGCATTGATCAGACCTTGCGCAATCAGCTCGCGGACAAAATCGGAATTGCGTCGCTCAGTCTCCAAGTCGACCGGCGGCGGCGGCCCAGCATCTTCCCCATCCAGCCCCAAAATTTCCCGCGCATATAGCGACGCGCCAAGATGTCCCTTGGTCTCCCCAATCAAGATCAGCACATCTCCCGCTTGCGCCCCCTTCAACGTTGCCACCTTGTCCAGATCCTCAATCAATCCAACACCTCCCACCACTGGCGTGGGCGGAATCGCGATGCCGTCCGTCTCGTTATATAAACTCACATTCCCCGACACGACCGGGAAATCGAGCTCTCGGCAGGCTTCGGCCATGCCTTCAATCGCCTTGACGATATAGCCCATGGTTTCCGGCTTTTCCGGATTGCCGAAATTGAGATTGTCCGTGATCGCAATCGGCTTCGCACCGACTGCCGAAAGGTTGCGATACGCCTCAGCGACGACCTGCTTGCCACCCTCATACGGATCCGCCGCCACATAGCGCGGTGTACAGTCTGACGTGATCGCCAGCGCCTTATTCGTCCCATGAATGCGAACGATTGCGGCATTGCCCATGCTCTGCGAACTGTCGACTGTATCGCCCATCACGTGGCGATCATACTGTTCCCAGATCCAGCGTTTCGAGGCCATGTCCGGACAGGACATCAGTTTCAGCAAGACCTCGCCATAATCCTCTGGCTCCGGATACTGACTGATATCCAGCGGTGCGCGTTTCTTTGGCTCGACCCAGGGTCGGTCATAGTTTGGCGCATCCTCGGCCAGCGGTGCGACCGGGATGTCGCAAACGGTCTCGCCAAACTGTTTCAGCACCATCCGGCCAGTATCGGTCGTCATGCCGATGACTTCGGCGTCGAGATCGTACTTTTCGAATACTTTCTTGGCCACGTCGATCTTGTCGGGATAGAGCACCATCAGCATCCGCTCCTGGCTCTCTGACAGCATGATCTCATAAGCGCTCATGCCGGTCTCGCGTTGCGGGACCTTGTCCAGATCCATTTCAACGCCGATGCCTTCGCCATTCTCGCCGCCACTATCAGCCATCTCAACCGAAGAGGATGTGAGGCCGGCCGCGCCCATATCCTGGATCGCCTGGATCGCATCGGTTGCCATCAACTCAAGACAGGCCTCGATCAGCAGCTTTTCGGTGAACGGGTCGCCGACCTGAACAGTCGGGCGATTGTCTTCATCGCCTTCGGAGAACTCGGCCGAGGCCATGGTCGCGCCATGGATGCCATCGCGGCCGGTCTTGGAGCCGACATAGAAGATCGGATTGCCGGGCGTCGCGCCGCGGGCATAGAAGATCTTGTCCTGATCGGCGAGGCCGACGGCCATCGCATTGACCAGGATATTGCCATTATAGCCTTCGTGGAATTCGGTCTCACCGGCCACGGTCGGCACGCCGACGCAATTGCCATAGCCGCCAATGCCAGCGACCACACCCGCCACCAGGCTGCGCGTCTTGGGATGACTCGGATCGCCAAAGCGCAGTGCATTGACCAGTGCGATGGGCCGCGCGCCCATTGTAAAGACATCGCGAAGAATACCGCCAACGCCCGTCGCGGCGCCTTGATAAGGCTCGATATAAGACGGGTGGTTGTGGCTCTCCATCTTGAAGATGGCCGCCTGACCATCACCAATATCGATCACGCCGGCATTCTCACCCGGGCCCTGAATGACATGCTCATTCTTGGTCGGGAATTTGGACAGATGTCGGCGCGAGGATTTGTAGGAGCAATGCTCTGACCACATGACCGAATAGATGCCCAGCTCGACCAGATTAGGCTTGCGGTTCAACCGGGTGATCAGGCGATGCCATTCTTCAGCATTAATCCCATGCTCTGCAGCGGACGTTTCGTCCTGTTCAGCCTGCATCGCGGCGACAATTGCGGATGTGTCAGTCATGCGCGCGCTTTAACGCTAGTCACGGGGATTCGCTAGAGCGTTTCTGCGCGAGTCGATATTGAGATACTGAGAGTATTTGGATCAGTATATCCTAAATAATTTGGCGCTCTAATGAGCGAAAAGTACAAGCAATATATATCAGAATATACCGTTACTCTGTGAAATGGATTGAATGCAAATAGTTCTCGAATCACGGGTTCAGCAAAGGCGCGCTGATTCTCATCTTCTGCCCCAGCCCGTGCGGTCGTGTTTTCCAGGCCCCCGGGTCCGCTCAACCCCTCAAACGGAACTGCCCAAATGACCAAACTTAATAAAGCCCTGATCGCCGCGCTCATGATTTCGATCGTCCCGAACTATGCGCATGCCTATATCGGACCAGGGGTCGGCATTGGCGCCATCGTATTGACTATCGCAATCGCCATCGGCGCCTTGCTATTACTGTTTGGATTGGTCTGGTATCCCATTAAGCGCGCGCTCGCGCGCTTTCGTGGAAACAAATCTGCATGATAGGGGCCCCCTCGGTTTGGCCATTGGTCGCGGTATCACTCGCCGCCGCCAGCCTGTCTTGCATCATCCTCCTGCAATTCTCATGGGCGCCGCTGATGCAACGCATCATAGAGGGATGTGTCCAGGGCCTGTCCGCGATCTTTGATCCCGACCTGTCAGACCGTGAGAAAGAACGTACGGTCCAGGCCGCCGGGGGATCGGTGCTGATCGCGGCGATGGGGATGGGATGGCGCGCCGGTTTGGCCATACTCGGTGCGGCGCTTCCAATTGTTCTGGCCGACCACATCGACTGGGTGGGCGCGCGAGAGGTCATCGCGTTCCTCATGAGCGTCGAATTTATCTTTGGTACCACTCTGCTCGCGGTCTGTTCCCACCTGGCCCTGCGCAAGTTGAGACCGCAACGGGATCACGCACCACCTGACGGAAACTCAGCGGCTGATCAGCTTGTGCACACATTCGCTTTTGCCGCGCCATGGATCATGAAGACCAGCGCCTCGATCGACGATTTCATGATAGGACGCGGACGGATAAATGCGCACGATCCACGACCCATTTTTGTCACATCCCTGGCGCGTGCGGGAACGACTTCTGTCCTGAACGCCCTCCACAGTTGCCCCAATGTCGCTGCGCATCAGTATCGCGACATGCCCTTCATCACAGCGCCATGGACCTGGGCGAAACTGAGCCGCGGGCGCACGGTGGCGCGACGGCCGCGCGCGCACGGGGACGGCATGCTGATTGATCTCGACAGTCCTGAAGCGTTTGATGAAGTCCTGTGGAAACTGCATTGGCCGGAAAAGTATGAGTCGCGCGCTATTCGACTTTGGTCCGAGGCCGATCATGATCCGCGGAAGGTCGACCGGCTGGCGCGAAATTTCGCAAAGATCGTCGCACTTCGAAGCGCTGATGATGCGCCCCGGCAAGACCGCCGCTACGTATCGAAGAATAATGCGAATATTGCCCGATTGAGCATGTTGGACACAGCCTTTCCGGGGGCACAGATTGTGGTTCCATTGCGCCGACCGGGACCGCATGCGAAATCACTGCATCGTCAGCATCTGAATTTTCTGAAGCTTCATGCCGAGGCGCCATTCACAAAACGCTATATGCGCGACCTCGGTCACTTCGAATTCGGTGCGCTACACCGGTCGATCGATTTTCCCGCACAGGCTGAAAATCCGTTTGATCCATCCGAGGAAAACTATTGGCTATATTACTGGGTCGCCGCGTTCAGACAGGTCCGGCGCCATCGGCACAAATGCATCTTCCTCTTGCAGGACAGCCTGCGGGCTGACCCGGAGCAGACCATGGCGCGCCTGATCGATCGCCTCGATCTCAAAGCGCCCCGCCAGGGCTTCCAATCCTTCTTCAAAAGCGGAGAAGATGTATGCGACACGTCCGCGTTCGCGCCCAAATGGCTTTCAGCCGCTGAAGACCTCTATCAAGACCTGGCGCGCGATGCGATCTATGCGATGCCTGCTGAGACCCGCTATCGCGCCCCCAGATAGGTGAAGCCGCGCAGCACATATTCCAGCGGACCGCGGTTGAAGACGGTGCGCCACAGGCTTGTGAATGCGATCGAGAAAATCGCCACCAGGACCGCGATTCCGATCACCGAGGCCGCGCCGAGCTGTGCGTACAACCCCATGGCGAAGCCGTAGAAGATCAGCGTGAACAACATGTTCTGCAGCAAATAGGCTGTGAGCGAGGAGGTCCCGCCGCGCGCAAAGAAGGTCTTGATCGGACCATCCGCCGCCAGCGACCATTTGGCGATAATGCCGAGATAGCCAGCGGTCGCAAACGGGCTTCCAAGCGCGATGAAGGACATGCCGAGCATCATGTTCGTATCCATCATGCTGGTGGCATTCAGCACCAACCAGGCGCCCACGACGCTGATCACGAGGCCAATCGGCAGATAGAGCCGGCGGCTGGTCTGCCAGAATTTGGCGCGGGGTTCGGCAATCGTGTCATTGCGCACTGCGGCGAGGCCAAACAGGAAGAAGGACATGGCGCCGACACCCTGGAACAGGAAGTAGAAGACGACGCCATTGCCCCATTCCGTCACCCGCGCGACCACGGTCTCGGCGAACGAGCCTTGCGAATAGACGAGATAGGATTCAGCGCCCATTTTCAGCATCCGGTCCATTTCCACGGTCATGGCGTCCGGATCGAAGGCATGCCCCATGGCAATGAAGGCGGTGAACATGAAAAGCAGGAAGACCTGTATGACATAAAGCCAGATCGCCCAGCGGATCAGGGTTTTGGCGCTCGCCTTGCGGAACAGGAAGAGGAAACTGCCCAATACGCCATAGACGAACAGAATATCACCCTGGAAGAACAGGACGATATTGATGGCAGCGAAGAAGAACAGGCCGACAATGCGGCGCCAGTAGCGTCCGGCAAAGGAGGCGCCCGCTTTCTCAGCCGACACCATCTGATACGCAAAGCCGACGCCGAACATGAATGAGAACAGCGTGTAGGATTTCATCGTGAACAGCGCATTGACGCCAAAGAAAGCAGCTTGGTCGAGCCCGGTTTCCAGCCCGCCCGCGGCATAACCGCCTTTCATCCCTGGCCAGGCAAACAGACCCACATTGACCAATGCGATCCCGATCAGCGCCCAGGCCCGGGCCAGGTCCGGGAATATGTGCCGTCCCGCATCCCTGGTTTCCTGTAAATAGCTCATACCCTCATCCTCCGAGATCAGGCGAGCATAGACACTTCCTTCAAGTTTGAAAAATCCTCGGCCGCTCAGGCCGCGGAAAGCAGGCTTTCAAACACGCCAAGCCCGTCCGTGCCGCCTTCATGTCCGCCAATCGCGCGCTCTGGATGCGGCATCATTCCCATGACGCGGCCATTCTCGCTGATCACGCCGGCAATATCACGGGCCGAGCCATTCGGATTGCCGACATAACGAAAGGCGATACGGCCATCGCCTTCGAGCCGGTTCAGGGTCTCATCGTCGGCAACATAATTGCCATCATGATGGGCGATCGGAATGGTCACTTCGCTGCCGCCGGCATAGGCGCTGGTAAAGGCGCTATTGGCGCTCTCCACTTTCAGCGGTTGCGGCTTGCAGACAAAATCGAGGCTCATATTGCGCATCAACGCGCCGGGCACCAGGCCGGTCTCGCACAGAATCTGGAACCCGTTACAGACACCAAGAATATAGCCGCCGCGTTCAGCATGCGCATGCAATTGGGAAATGACCGGACTGTTCGCCGCCATCGCGCCGCAGCGCAGATAATCGCCATAGGAAAATCCGCCCGGGACCATGACCAGATCTGTATCTTCCGGAAGTGTACCATCCTTGTGCCAGACCATGGTCGGGTCCTGTCCCGTCGCCTGACGCAAGGCGACTTCGGCGTCGCGATCGCAATTCGATCCGGGGAAGACTATGACAGCGGTTTTCATGGCCACTCCTGAAGCTTTCGCCCGCCTTTAGCAGGGAGTCGGCCCAAAAGGGAATATCTGAATATGGCATTTCTCGATTGACGCGCGCCCAGAGCCCGGCCACACGAGCGGCCATGGCAGATGAGTATCAGTATCGCGGCAATGCGCCGGTGCGCCTGAACAAGTGGATGGCCGAGCTCGGCCTGTGTTCACGGCGCGAAGCCGAAGCCCTGATCGAAGCTGGCGGTGTGTTTGTGGATGAGGTTCAGGTCGAGCGTCCCGGACACAAGATTGAGCCTGGTCAGACGCTGACACTTGCCGAGACCGCGCAGCGCGCAATTGCTAGCAAGTTTACGGCGGTGCTGAACAAGCCGGTCGATTATGTCTCCGCCCAACCCGAGGATGATCAGGTGCCCGCTGTTCGCCTGCTCAAGAGTGGTAATGCCACAGATGGCACGCGCGGTCCGGCCAAGCATGCCAGCCTGGCGCCACTGGGGCGGCTCGACCAGGACTCGCATGGATTATTATTGCTGTCGGATGATGGCGTGCTCGCCAAGGCGATCATTGGCCCGCAGCACAGTCTGGAAAAGGAATATCTGGTCGAGGTCGCGGGTGAGGTCACCAATGGCCGGCTGACCTTGTTGCGCAATGGCTTGCGGCTTGACGAACGACGTCTGAAGCCCGCCAAGGTCACGCGCGAAAGCGGGCAGGTCTTGCGCTTCATCCTGAAAGAAGGGCGCAAGCGTCAAATCCGGCGGATGTGCGACCTGGTCGGGCTGCGGGTCACCGACTTGCAGCGGATCCGGATTGGACCCCTGGAGCTTGGCGATCTGCCGCTCGGCAAGTGGCGGGCCTTGAAGGCGAAAGAGCGGGCGGCTCTGATTGCTGCATCGCTGCCCCCGCGGACAAAACGGATCACAGATGAATCCGGCAAACCCATTCGCAAGGGGCGCAGCTTTGTCGGGCGAGGTGGGGCCAAGCCGAACCGGGACAAGTCGCGAGAGATTGAGCAGAAGCGGGCGCGGTCCAGACCGCCAAAGCGGGATTAGGATCCAGCTTCCGGAACCCCTTCGACAAAGCCGGCAGTGGCGTCTTCATCACCAGGGATATAATCAGATCCACCGACTGAATAATCCGGCGCGGTGCCATCGCGCTCGGTCCAGGGCGCGCGCGGCGCTGCCAAAGGCTGCGCTGGCGCCAGCGCGGGCTGCGCTTTTGGTGCCTGGCTTTCGCGTTTCAGGACGGCATTATAGTCCGCCGTGGTCGAGACCGCAGGGGCCTTCTTGTTCAGCGACGGGTCCTTGAACACCATGCGTGCAGATGGCGTTTCAGTCGCCGCCGCGGACGCCGCTTTAACAGGGCGCGCAGGCGTACCGTAAAGCGGGTGAGGCTCCTCCGGGACTGGTTGTTTGACGTATTTTGGGGTTTCGCCGCTGCGCGGACCACGCAAGATCTCAACCGGTGGTTTCGGAGCGACGGCAGGTTGTGTCGGTGCCACTGCGACCTGCGTGATGACCGGTTCGGTCGGATCTGCAACGGGGGCGACGCGTTTCGGGGCGGCTGCCACTTCAGTGATCGCAGGTGCGGCGACGATTTGCGGCGGCACGACAATGACCTCTGGTTGCGAGGTAACAGGCGCGGGCGCCGGGCGCATCACGGCAGATACCCTTGTCTCAGGTCCGCCCATCAGTTCCGGTTCACGGACCGGCGGCGGATCACCAAAGACGCGGGGCACTGGCGATGGTCGCAATTGCTCGAGCGGGACGGCCGCAGGCTGACGGCTCGCCGGCACCGGCCTCAGATAACGCACTTCTGCATGGCGATCGGGATCCATTTGCCAGACATCCGACATGCCGGACGCTGCGCCTGGGCGGTGGCTGGCGGTACCAGGAGATGATTTCAATTCACAGCGCGGGCCCATGCGGAACGTGGCAGGGGTCAGCGACCAGGTCGTGCAATTGCCATCGCGGCTACACATCATGGCGCACTCTTCAATACTGGTGCCGCGTTCGGAACGGTAGGTCGTGCCAAATCTGTACGTGTCCGCCTCATAGGTGATCTTCACCTCAGGCTTGGACGTTTCAGCGAGGGCGGGGCCCGTAAAGACCAATGCAGCAAAAAGAACCGGCAAGACGCGCATGGCGGAATACTCTCATCGTCAAATAATCCAGATGAGTATGCCACACGGGGCCTTAATAAGACGTGAGCATATCCGGCAGGATTATCGGCCTAGTAAGCCAGCGCGATATCGCGGAATTCGTCACTGATCTGATCGAACGCCGCTTTGAGGTCCGCCGCATTGGTGGCGTCATAATAGAAGTCCGGGCTGGTCGCGCAGTCTTCGAGGAGTTTTTTCGTCGTAAGATCGGTCAGTTCAAAGGCAATCGTATACAGCTCGATATCCTTCGCCTTGATCTCATCACAGACCGCCTCGGTGATCGTATTCGCTTTCGTCTTGCTGTTGCTATTGTGATAGCCGCTCGAATTCGGGGCCTTGGTATTGGCACCATCCGACATCAGGACCAGAGCCTTGCGGCCATTGACGGCCTGCATGTCGGCATAGGACTGGCCTTCCGAGAAGGGCGCTGATGAAGACAGAGTCCGCAGACCCCAGGTCAGCCCGGTGGCGATGTAAGTGTTCTGGTTTGCCTTAAGCGCCTTGATCTTGTTTTTCAGCTCTGTCGGATCATTGGTCAGTTCCTGGATCGCAGTGGGGCAGGCAGACGCATTATTGGTGCGGATGCCGACAACTTTCTGGGTCGCGAAATTGCTGTCTTTGATATTGTACGGATCAGTGCGCGATTTCACGCAGCCATGCCACTTTTGCGTCCGCGTATTGGTGCGGCAGGTGCGCGGTGCATCGCTCGTGTCGCCGCAGACCCATTTTTTGCAGGTTCGTTTCACGCCATCTCTGGAGCAGCTATAGGAGACGCGTTTGCAATTCTTCTTTTTCCATGAATTCGGAATGTAGCAGCTTTCCGATGACGTCGTCTTGTCGGCCAGAACCGTCAGCCAGGACTCGCCCTTCTTGTCGGTCCCAACATTCACATAGGTTGCGAAGGGTACAATCGACATCTGCACCGCCCCGCTATCGGCTTTGACAAGCGTGTCGACCATATCATTCGCGGCCGTGACCAATGTCGACAGGCGCGATCCCGCCATAGAGGCAGACGTATCAAGCACGAGTGCAATTTCGGCTGAAGACGGCTCACCGAACACGGCCGCAGCTTCGGTGCCGAGCGGCATCGTATGCGTGCCCATGACCTGCATGATCGCGGTCGGCATGTCGCCGGATACATCAAGCGTAACCAGATCACCATCCCGTTTGAAGTCGATCTTTCCGAGATTGATCTCAGGCGCGTTGGCGATTTCGGCATCAAAGAAATTCTGAGCGATGATCTTGAGCTGATCATCATCTGCTTTGGGATTCTTCAACGCGTAGCGCGCTGTTGCTACGACACTGAAATCCAGTGCGTTCTGAACCTTGCTTTGATAGGAATGTTGTCGGTTCACATCGATGGCAAATCCCGCCACCGCAAAGATCGGGATTACCGATAGCGCGAAAATCATGGCCGCATTGGCGCGACAGTCACGCGCAAACATCTTCAAATTCTGTAACGCAGCCATCAGCCTTGTCCCCCAAACGCAAGGCCGGTGTTTACAATCAGTTAACGAAGACAATCCTTACAGCGAGGGTCAAATTTGAATGAAATTTTCAGCTCGGGATTGGGGCTTTTGAGACCGGCGGCCTAATTGCTTTTGGCGATCACGCGGCGGGCAATTACCATGGCCTGAACCTCACCTGCACCCTCAAAGATATTGAGGATACGCGCATCCTGCAGGACGCGGCTGATCGGATATTCGAGCGCGAACCCATTGCCGCCATGAATCTGTAAAGCATTGTCAGCAGCCGCCCAGGCGGCGCGTGCGGCCAGGAGCTTGGCCATACCCGCCTCGAGATCGCATCTCTTGTCCTGATCCTTCTGACGGGCCGAGAAATAAGTCAGCTGGCGAATACCGACCAGTTCCGCCGCCATCATGACCAACTTGTTGGCGACGCGTGGAAACTCGAAAATCGCCTGGCCGAACTGATTGCGGTCGAGCGCATAACGCAGGCCAAGCTCGTACGCATTCTGGGCCACGCCAACGGCGCGGGCGGCGGTTTGAATCCGCGCCGATTCAAATGTCGCCATCAAGTGTTTGAACCCCATGCCTTCAGTCTCGCCCAGCAGGTTCGCAGCTGGCACGTCGAATTCATCGAAACCGATTTCATACTCTTTCATGCCGCGATAGCCGAGCACTTCAATCTCGCCGCCGGTCATGCCTTCGGCCGGAAACGGCTCTGCATCACTGCCGCGCGGTTTTTCGGCGAGAAACATGGACAGGCCGGAGAAATTCTTCGTCGCTGGATCGGTGCGGGCCAGCAGGGTCATCAGATCGGCGCGCACCGGATGCGTGATCCAGGTCTTGTTGCCGGTGATCTTGTACGTGTCGCCATCTTTCACCGCGCGGGTGCGCAACGCGCCGAGATCCGAGCCGGTATTCGGCTCGGTAAACACGGCCGTGGGCAGAATTTCACCGCTGGCAATCGCTGGCAGGTATTTTGCCTTCTGGGCATCGGTGCCGCCAATTAGAATAAGCTCCGCGGCAATCTCGGACCGGGTGCCGAGCGAGCCTGTGCCGATATAACCGCGCGACAATTCTTCGGAGACGACGCACATGGCTGTCTTGCCCATGCCGAGGCCGCCAAACTCTTCCGGAATGGTCAGGCCGAATACGCCAAGCTCGGCCATTTCATTGACCACGTCCATCGGGATGTAATCGTTTTTCAGGTGCCACTCATGGGCATGCGGGACGATCTTGTCATCAGCATAGCGACGGAACTGATCGCGGATCATGCTCATCGTCTCGTCTTCGCCGGTCTGCTCGACTGTGGCGCGCCCGAGACTGTCCGGCAGGTGCGCGGCGGCAGCGGCCATGCTGGCAGGGGTCAAACCCTCTGTGATCAGCGTGCGAACGGACGCGGTTTCAAACAGGGTATCAACGGCGGACAGGGCGTCCAGTTCATGTGGCCGGATCGTTTCACCCTGATTCATCGGCACGCCGCCAACCAAGTCTGCGAGATACTTGCTGAACAGGATTTGCGCCAATAGCGCATCAATCTCACCCAGCTTGCCTTCACTTTCGAGGCGGCTTGCCCAATTCGCGGTTTCGCGCAGCGTTTCGACATAGGTGACGATCCAGGCATAGCCATGCGCCAGATGCTG
>JBCCCT010000116.1:0-11152 GCA_039033355.1 Pseudomonadota bacterium
GTTTGAACCGAGCGTGACATAAGCGAGCATTGCAATCTCCTGCGTTTGAAATCTCGCTCTAGCCACCACGCACCTGCCCCTGTGACAAGAGGTAACGCAGCGTCGGAGCTTGACGTTTACGTCAGCGGATGGTGCAAGGCCTTCGCACTCGCACAATGAGTATAGGATTTAGGAGACACACTTATGTCTATTCGTTTTGATGATCGCGTCGCCATTGTAACTGGCGCTGGCGGTGGCCTCGGCAAACAACACGCGCTGGAACTGGCGCGGCGTGGCGCAAAAGTCGTCATCAACGATCTCGGTGGTGCCATGGACGGCTCCGGTGGGAATTCCGAGGCGGCAGAAGCCGTGGTAGCGGAAATCAAGGCCATGGGCGGCGAAGCCATCGCCAACGGGTCTTCCGTATCTGATGATGCCGGCGTCAAGAAAATGATCGACGACACGATGAACGCCTTTGGCCGGATTGATATCATCATCGCCAATGCTGGCATCCTGCGCGACAAGTCTTTCTCCAAGATGACCACGGAAGACATCAATCTTGTCCTCGACGTCCACCTGCGCGGATCTTTCAAGCCGATCCACGCGGCCTGGAACATCATGAAAGAGCAGAATTACGGTCGAATCGTCGTGACCACCTCTTCAACTGGTCTGTACGGCAATTTCGGTCAGGCCAATTATGGCGCTGGCAAGCTCGGCGTTGTTGGCATGATGAACACGCTGAAAATTGAAGGCGCGAAAAACAACATCAAAATCAATACGATATGCCCAATTGCGGCGACCCGCATGACGGAAGGCCTGATGTCGCCGGAAGCCCTGGCGCAGCTCAAGCCGGAATTTGTCACGCCTGGTGTCATGAATCTGGTCAAGGATGATGCCCCGACTGGCATGATCCTGTCGGCTGGTGCAGGCGCCTTCTCAATGGCCCAGATCGTCGAGACCAAAGGCGCCTTTGTTGGCCAGGGCGAAGCTCTGACAGCCGAAGCGGTCGAGGCCAAGTGGGACCAGATCACGGATACCAGCGTGCAAACGCCATATGATTCCGGTGCAGGACATGGCGCAAACATCTTTGCCCGCCTGCAAGAGGCCGCAGCCAAGGCCTAATTGCTGCGCAAAGCACAATATTTTCATCGAAACCGGCGACGCCCTATGGCCTCGCCGGTTTTTATTTTCTAAATAGAAAAAACTGGAAAAGGGACTGAAGGGGAGTACTGCATGCGCGTACTTATCTTGTCAGCTTGTGTGGCTTTATTGGCGGCGTGTGGCGGCGGTGAAGATTCATCGACGGATCCAGCTGTGGCGGAACCGGTCGCAGAGCCGGTCTCTGAAATTACGGAGCCCGCATTCGACCCCACGGGCGAAGTTTGTGGCGGCATAGCCGGTCTGCAATGTCCGACCGGGTTTTTCTGCAAACAGGCGCCAGGCGAATGTCTGGAAATCATGGACGGCGCTGGCACCTGCCAACCCAGACCAGAGGTCTGCACGCGCGAGTATCGGCCGGTCTGTGGCTGTGACGGGCAGACTTACAGCAATGCCTGCACCGCCGAATCAGAAGGCGTCAGCATCGCGCTGGAAGGCGAATGCCCCAGCCCGGACATGGAATAGTCTAAAGCGACTGCGCGGCATTTTCCGAAAGTAGTGCCAGGCGATCGGGCAGCGGTTCATCGGTCACATCGCGATCATGCGTGACGGTGCGCAGGATTTGCGCCCCATCGCGGGTCTCAATCGGCGTCACCAGACGCCCTTGTTTGGACAATTGCCCCATCAGGACCGCCGGAATGGTCTTTACGGCGCCGGCCAGCAGGATCCGGTCAAACGGTCCGTGCTGTGACAGGCCGAGCAGGCCATTGCCATGCCGGATCGTGACATTGTCGACGCCCAATTGCTTCAACCGCTCGCGCGATTGTTCGACCAGGCGCTCATAGCGCTCCACACCGAAGACATGCCGCGAGATCTGGCTCAACAGCGCCGCTGTATAACCGCTGCCCGATCCGATCAGCAGGACGCGCGCATCCTTGCCTGGCGCGATGTGCAAGGCGCGCAGCAGCATGGCGGTGATAATCGGACGCGGTATGCTCTGACCGCACGGGATGGGCAGAACGCAATCCTGTGTCACCAGAGGCCGCAGGTTTTCCGCAACAAACACGCCCCGATCAACCGTTTCCATGCCCGTCAGGACGCCATCATCGGTAATACCCTGCCGTCGCAAGGACAGGATCAGCCGGGCGGCCCGTAAAGGATCTGGAATCAGGTCTGCCATTCACCTCGCATCTCAGCCAGAAACGCCTCATGCGTCAAATCCACATGTAGGGGACTTACAGAGATGTAACCGTCATAGATGGCGCGCAAATCGGTGCCTTCATCCGGATTGGAGAGCTTTCCACGGTAGCCGATCCAGTAATACGCGTTTCCGCGCAGGTCCTCTCGTGCTTCTGTACGAATGATTCGTTCATCTCTAAAGCCTTGCCGGGTAAAACGGACGCCCTGGACCTCGTCCGGCGCGCGATCCGGGAAATTGACATTGATCACCAGATCATTCGGCCAGCCTTTTTCGATGATCGGTCGCAGGACTTTGGCGCCCCATTCGGTCGGCGTTTCCCATGGGCAGGAATGCGGGTTCTGAAAGCCGCGCGACTGGCTCAGCGCGATGCTGGGCACACCATGCTGCATGCCGAACAGGGCCGCGGCAATGGTCCCGGAAAAGGTCGTATCCTCGGCAATATTCTGGCCGGCATTGACCCCCGACAGGATCAGATCCGGGCGCTCCGGCATCAGCTCATCCAGCGCCAGCAAGACACAGTCACTCGGCGTGCCATTGACGGCATAGCGTTGCGGCCCGAGTTCGCGCACGCGGACAAACTCGGTCAGCGAGATCGCCCTGCCCTTGCCGGATTGCTCGAGCTCCGGCGCAACGATCCAGAGGTCGTCGGTCAACTCGCGCGCAATGTGTTCCAGCACGTCCAGCCCCGGCGCATTAATGCCGTCATCATTGGTCAGGAGAATTCTCATTCTGATCTCATCCTTAAAGAAAGTCCCAGATATATCTGGGCACTAAGCGCCGCACCGTAAACGGTAATCGTCTCGATCGGCGCGACGAAGGTGTAAAGCTGATGTCCCGATAGCAGGAAATGCACAATGGCGTGAACAATCACGGCAGCGGCAAAAACCTGGCTGGCCCGTCGCTTCCAGGCGGCATAGAACAAGGCCCAGAACAGGCCGACATAAAGCGGGATGTGCAACAGCACAAAGACCTCCCGCCCCGTCGCATCATCAAGTGGGCTCAGCCCCGGCAAGAGACGCCATTCGGCATGCGTCATGGCATCCATTTCATGAACCGCAAGCAGCGCGACGGTGATCAGTAAGCTCAGATTGAGCGCTGTCTTCACGCGATCACCTCAAGCCCGCCCATATAGGGCCGCAGCACGTCTGGCACAGTGATTGAGCCGTCTTCATTCTGATAGTTTTCCAGTACCGCCACCAGCGTCCGTCCGACCGCCAGGCCAGAGCCATTCAGCGTGTGCACAAATTCCGGCTTCGGCTTGGCGTTTTCTTCGCTCGGCGCCGGGCGCCAACGCGCACTCATCCGGCGCGCCTGGAAGTCGCCGCAATAGGAACAGGAACTGATCTCGCGATAAGTGTTCTGGCTCGGCAGCCAGACCTCCAGATCATAAGTCTTGCGCGCACCAAATCCCATATCGCCGGTACAGAGCAGCATGCGCCGATATGGCAGATCAAGCGCTTCGAGAATGCCTTCGGCGCATTTGGTCATCCGCTCCAGTTCCGCCAGGCCCTCTGCCTCGCCCGCAACGATAGAGACCATTTCAACCTTGTTGAACTGGTGCAGGCGGATCATGCCCTTGGTATCGCGCCCAGCACTGCCCGCTTCCGAGCGGAAGCAGGGTGTGTGGCCAGTCATGCGAATGGGTAATTGGTCAGCATTGAGGATTTGCTCGCGCACGAGATTGGTGAGCGAGATTTCGGACGTGGCGATCAACCAATGTCCATCGGTTGTTTCGAATGAGTCTTCACCAAATTTCGGCAATTGCCCCGTTCCGACCATCGCTTCCGGACGGACCAAGAGCGGCGGATTGACTTCTTCATAGCCATTTTCGAGCGTCTGCCGGTCCAGCATGAAGGTGGCCAATGCGCGATCCAGCCGCGCCATTTGTCCACGCAGGGCCACAAAGCGTGCGCCGCTCATTGCTGCCGCCGCTTCAAAGTCCATCAGAGGCTGGCCAATCGCATTCTTCAGACCGGCGCCGAGATCGGCGTGATCCTGAACGCTGTTGCGTCCGGCCAGACGCGCATTCGGGTTCCCCCATTTATGCTGTTCGACATTGCCGGCTTCGTCTTCGCCGACCGGCACGTCCGGCATCGGAATGTTCGGCGTGCCGAGCAGCAATTTGTCCAGCTCTTCGCGCGCGGCAGCTTCCTGTTCCCCGGCCGTTTCGATCACTTTCTTGGCGTCGGCGACTTCCGCGCGGAGCTGTTCAAACAGGGCCTCATTCCCGCTGGCCTTGGCCTTGCCAATCTCTTTCGACTTGGCATTGCGCGCGGATTCGGCGTCCTGCTTGTCGGCCACGGCTTTGCGCACGGCAGCATCATGATCCAGCATGTGTGAGACCACGTCGCCGAGGCCTTTTTGCTTGCGCTCGAACGCGTCGCGGAACGCGTCAGGATTATCGCGAATGGCACGGATATCGAACATGACACCAATCTCTGTCTTCAGGCGAGCTAGCGTCTAGTCTGATGTGCCGCCTTCGTCCATATCAGGCCCGCACTTTGCGTGATTTTGTTGCGGGCTCTTATGGTTTTTGTGTTCCAGGCTTCCGCAGACGCCAGCGCAAGCTGGGGTCCATAGCCAATCACGTCCATTGGTCCCTGTTGTTTCAGGCTTCGCTCTATGGATGCCGCGGTCCGGCCCCTCTCCCGGACGCGGGAGAGGGGTTGGGGTGAGCGCACTGAACCTTGCGAAAAAGCAACGCCTTCGCGTGCCGCACCCTCATCGCCCTCATCCCCGGCCCTTCTCCCGCGATCGGGAGAAGGGGGCGCTTGTGGCAGGGATTGAACCGAACGAATCCGACCGGGTTCAGGATGCGCTTATCTTCAAGGCCATGATCATTCACCGCTATCTCTTTGCTCATTACAGACAGGTCGCCGTCTTCTTCTGGCCGATCCTGTTCCTGGAGCTGTGGCGGATTGATCGTTGGTCGGCTGAGACGGGTCGGCAAGCCTTCGTGCAAGTCGATCGCTATGGCCGGGCCTGGGTGCCACTTTTTGAAGGCATGGCCCGCAACTTTGCGGTTTATGATCTGGATACGCGGTTCTATGCGCCTGGCGATGTTGAGGACCTGTGCCCGCAGGTCTTTGAACGCGCCATCTCGCTCATATCCGATTGTCCCGGACTTGATCCGGGATCTCCCTCGCTGCTTCCGGATTTGTGGCACGAGATCCCGGGTCAAGCCCGGGACGATCGGACACGGGTGCACCTCGAACCCGGCTAGCCGTTTACCCCAACCCTCCCGAACGCCTCATCCTGAGCCTGACGAAGGACAAGGCGGGGCTTCCAGAAAGCCCGACCCTTTATCCTTCGCCAAGCTCAGGATGAGGGTCTTGAGAACCGATCCAAAAAAACCGTAAACCAAACCGCCCGCACGCCGGGCCGTACGTGCTGCCAGAAACGCGCGCTAGCTGTCCTTGACCTGCGGGGCCAGGCGAATGTGAAGCTCACGCAATTGCTCGTCACGCACCGGGCTCGGCGCCTGCATCATCAGATCGCGGGCCTGCTGGTTCATCGGGAACAGCGTCACATCACGAATATTGTCAGCATCTGCGAGCAACATCACGATCCGATCGACGCCTGGTGCGATCCCGCCATGCGGCGGTGCGCCATAGCGGAACGCGTTCAGCATGCCGCCAAACTCGGCTTCGACGACTTCCGGGCCATAACCCGCGCGCTCAAAGGCCTTCAACATGATGTCCGGGCGGTGGTTCCGGATGGCACCAGACGAAAGCTCATAACCATTGCAGACAATGTCATACTGATAGGCGGTCAGCTCGAGCAGATCCTCATCCGTCTGGGCGCCGTCCAGGGCCTCCAACCCGCCTTGCGGCATCGAGAACGGGTTATGCGAGAAGTCGACCTTCTTATTGTCTTCATCCCATTCATACATCGGGAAATCGACAATCCAGCACAGACGGAATACGCCCTGCTCGATCAGGTCCAGCTCCTGCCCGACCTTGGTCCGGGCGGCGCCAGCGAGTTTGTAGGCATCACCTTTCTTGCCGGCCGAGAAGAAGATGCCATCGCCATCACCCAGACCGGTCTGGTCGAGGAAGGCTTTGAGATGATCCGCTTCAAAATTCTTCAGCACGGGATCCTGGCTGACCAAAACGCCATCGTCGCCTGCCCGCAAACGCGCATAGCCGAGTCCAGGCGCCTGCATTTCCTTCTTCGCCCATTTGTCCATGTCGTCGAAGAATTTACGCGACTGGGATTCCGTCGCTTTTGGCGCGGGAATGGCGATGACCTTGCCCCCGCCTTTGATGATCTTGGCGAAAATGGAGAAGCCGGTCTTGCTGTCATCCTCGAAAAAGTCGGTGACATCGGCCAGCTCAATCGGGTTGCGAAGGTCTGGCTTGTCAGAGCCATACTTGGCCATCGATTCCGCATAAGGAATGCGCGGGAATGGCCCATCCGGAACCGTCCGGCCCTTGCCTTTCCAGTCGGCAAACTCCTCGAACACGCCGCGCATCACAGGTTCGATGGCCTGGAACACGTCTTCCTGAGTCACGAAACTCATCTCGACATCGAGTTGATAGAATTCGCCTGGAGAACGATCTGCGCGGGCATCCTCATCCCGGAAACAGGCGGCAATCTGGAAGTAGCGATCAAAGCCGGACACCATCAGCAATTGCTTGAATTGCTGCGGCGCCTGCGGCAGCGCGTAGAACTGGCCCGGATGCAAACGCGACGGCACCAGGAAGTCGCGCGCGCCTTCGGGCGAAGACGCGGTCAGAATCGGGGTTTGATACTCCGTGAAGCCCTGCCCCGTCATACGCTGCCGGATCGAGGCAATCACCTGCGCGCGCAGGATCATATTGGCGTGCAAGGTCTCCCGCCGCAAATCGAGATAACGGTGCTTGAGACGGATATCCTCAGGATAATCCGGCTCGCCAAAGACGGGCAATGGCAATTCCGCTGCTTCCGATTGAACCGTCGCTTCCTTGACGCGGATTTCAACTTCGCCCGTGTCGAGGCCCGGATTGACCAGCTCGGCATCGCGCGCCAGCACTTCCCCTTCAATTGTGATCACACTTTCGGTGCGCAAACGTTCCACTACGGCAAAAGCCGGGAAATCCGGATCAAACACGCATTGGGTCAGACCGTAATGGTCGCGCAGATCGATGAACATCACGCCGCCATGGTCGCGGCGGCGGTGCAACCAGCCAGACAGTTTGACGGTTTGACCGACATGAGACTTGCGAAGTTCGCCGCAGGTATGGCTGCGATAGGCGTGCATGATAGGCTCCGTTTGGGACGGCAAATAAAGGCGGCTTTTGGCGTTGCCCTGCCTCGAATGTCAAGGGCGTGGGACATCTGCAAAGCTGATACATGAAATTAACGGGTTTTTCAGGCATCTCAGGCACTCATACGCTATGACCAATCCGCAACCTGAACCGGCCACAATGCCCGCCAGCACTGCGAAACCGCGCAATCGCACGCAAGGTCGTGTGGTCGAGTGCAACGGTACAGAAGCGCGAATCGCTGCTTTTTCGCAAATTGGCGAAGATACCGGCGAGTATTGGGTTGTTGGGCAAATGATCTCGATTCAGACCGGTGACAACCGTGTGGTCGGCCTGCTTTACAAGGTCGAGAATGACCTGGTCGCGCAAAATAAGGGCGTCGACGGCGCGATTATTCTCAGCGTTGAACTCTCCGGCGAAGTCCGCCCGGACGCGCAGCGCGGTTTCATTTTTTCTGGCGGTATATCCAACTATCCTCACATTGGCGCCGTCGCGCATCGTATCCGAAAAGAAGATTTGAGCACGATCTACAAGGCAAGTGACAAATCAGCCGTCACGGTCGGCTCGTTGAGCCAGGCGGCGGATATTCCGGCTGTAGTCTCGGTCGATGCGCTTCTGTCGCGACACTTTGCGGTTGTGGGGACCACAGGTACCGGTAAGTCGACTGCGGTGACGCTGATCCTGCACCTGATCGCCAAGCACAAACTCAATCAGCGCATTCTGATCCTCGACCCGCACAATGAATATACCAGCGCGTTTGGACCGAAAGCGAATACCATCACGGCGGAGACCCTTGATCTCCCCTTCTGGCTGCTGAACCTGGAAGAGTTCCAGCAAGTCGTCTTCCGTGGCCGAGAAGGGTCAGAGGAAGAAGTCGACGCCCTGCGTGAATTCATTCCGAAAGCCAAGACCGTCTATCGTTATGGCACCGGCAATGGCGTGCGCCGCCGCGCCAGTTCGGGGACATCCTTCACGGCTGACACGCCTGTGCCTTACCGTCTCGCCGATCTTCTGAAGTTGATCGATGAAGAGATCGGATCGCTGGATGGGGCCTTGCGGCGTCTGACATTACGGCATTTGAAAGCGCGACTGGAAGCGGTCATCGCCGACCCTCGCTTTAACTTCCTGTTCGGTTCGCATGATGCGACTGACCGGATCGAAGATGTGCTGGCCAACATTTATCGTGTGCCCTTGAACGGCAAGCCTATCACCGTGTTCCAAATGTCAGGCATTCCGTCTGAAGTCGTCAATTCGGTCGCGTCGGTGCTCTGTCGTCTCGCCTTTGATCTCGCATTGGCCAGTAATTCAAAAGTCAAAACCCTTGTCGTCTGTGAAGAGGCGCACCGTTACATTCCGGCTGACGTTTCAAGCGGCTTCGCTCCGACCCGCGGCGCGATCGCGCGGATTGCGAAGGAAGGCCGGAAATATGGGGTATCGCTGGCCATCATTACACAGAGACCGAACGAGCTCGATCCGACGATCCTGTCGCAGTGCAACACCATCTTCTCGCTTCGACTCGGCAATGATGCCGACCAGGATGTGATGCGCAAAGCGATTTCGAACGGCTCTCGATCGACTTTGGCTTTCCTCTCTTCCCTCGCCGATCGGGAATGTATCGCTTTCGGGAGCGCGATTTCGACACCGATGCGGATGCGCTTCCGCAACCTGGCGGCCAGTGCCCGTCCCTCTAGTCAGAATGTGGCAGACGGCGAAGATATCGAAGCCGCTGCGAGCACCAGCCTGACAGATATCGTGACATCGCTGCGGGGCACCAAGGCAGAAGGACCCGCTGAATCCGAGACCGATGAATGGGTCGTGATGGATCAGGAGCCAGCCCCGGCTGTCGCGGCGCCTACCCCGGAAGAGGCGCAAGATACCAATCTGAAACGCCGGTCTCTTCTGCGTCGCAAAACCGGATAGGTCGTCTTATTCTGCAGATTGCCACTCGCCTTTCCCGACGGCTTGTTTTAGGGCCGAGCGCATGAGTCGCGTAAGCCTATCCCCCATCACCGCTCAAGCCGATCTCGACATTGCTTGCCAACGTCTGGCGCAGGGCACTTTCATCTGCGTTGATACCGAGTTTCATCGCGAAACCACGTATTGGCCGGAGCTCTGCCTGATCCAAGCATCGTGTGAAGACTATGAAGTCATCATCGATCCGATGGCTGAGGATCTGGACATTGGTCCGTTCCTGCAGCTGATCGCGGATCCAGCTCGCCCAAAGGTCTTCCACGCGGCGCGTCAGGACCTGGAAATCTTCAATCGCCTGATTGGTCATCCTCCCGGCCCTATTTTCGATACACAGATTGCTGCCATGGCCCTGGGGATTGGGGACTCGGTCTCCTATGACAATTTGATCCAGCGCGTTCTGAAGCGCCGGATCGACAAGTCGAGCCAGTTTACCGACTGGAAGCGTCGACCATTGACTGACAAGCAACTTACCTATGCGATGGGCGACGTCACGCATTTGCGGGATGCGTATCAGGAAATGCTGAAACGTCTTGAGGCACAAGACCGGTTGAGCTGGGTGCAATCCGAGATGGCGCAGCTGATCGACCCGCAACTCTACGACACATCGCCATCCAATGCCTGGAAACGGCTGAAGATGCGCAAACCCAATAAGGAGTACGCGGCAGTGTTCGCCGCTGTCGCCGGCTGGCGCGAGGAAAAGGCGCAGCACTTCAACAAGCCACGCCGGCGCATCCTCAAGGATGATGCAATTCAGGAAATCGCTGACCAGAAGCCACAATCTGAAAAAGCCTTTGAGCGTCTGCGCGCGGTGCCAAAGGGATTCATTCGGTCCAAATATGCTGAAGGTCTGATGGATGCGGTCTATGCGGCAACGTCTGATCCTGCCGCGCACGCGCCGAAACTCCCCAAGCGCCAGCATAATCCGGAAATGCCAGCCGGTGCACCAGAAATGCTGAAAGTGCTTTTAAAAGCGGTGAGCGACGAAGCCAATGTCGTCCCGCGCCTGATTGCCAATGCAGCAGATATCGAAAAGCTCGCCCGCGGTGAAACATCCGATGACATCGCGGCGTTGAGTGGCTGGCGTTACGAATTGTTTGGCCGCAAGGCGCAATCCCTCTTGTCGGGCAAGCTAGCTCTTTCATTTGAAAATGGTCAGGTGCGGCTCTTCGAGCTTTAAACCTAGTCGATCAAAAGTCTCGGGTGCAGCATCATCAGGCCGGCAAGTTGGCCCAGACGACGTTCGACTGTCTCTGAAACCAAATCGCCATAGTCCCGGTCCACGTGCAGGCAGAGCATCTTTTCTTCAACCGCCAGTTTCGCAGTCGCGAGGATCGGACCAGAGCGCCCTGAATAGACACTGCCGAGACGCATGGCCGTCCCAAGGATTTTAGATCGCCGTTTCGTGCTCATGCTGAGCAAGCGCGCATAGCGCGGATCTTCGTTATACTTGAACGTATAACGCGAAGCGGTCGCATAGGCGGCAAACAAACGCTCGGTATGATTCATCGAAGGTAACGGCGCCCGCAAGACCTGTTCGAACACCAATTGCGCCCGATGATCCGCATGCATGCCGGCGCCGGCATCGGCCATCATGCAGATCGCCCGCAAGACCGTTTCGCTTTGCTTGAATCGGTCTGAAATTGGATGAATGAAACTA
>JBCCCT010000117.1:0-11083 GCA_039033355.1 Pseudomonadota bacterium
GCTTGACGATTACGCCGATCAAGCGCCTATCTGATTTAGTAGAGTTGATCGCACCGGAAGCTGCCCAATGATGGAAGCCCTTACAGCCTTTGATGCCGTGGCGATCGTGATTGTGATCGTCTCGACATTGATGGCACTGGCGCGCGGCTTCATGCGCGAGCTTGCCACTTTGGGCGCCTTCATCGCGGCGATTGCCGCAGCCTTCTTCGCGCGCAAGTATTTCGTGGTTCAGCTGGACAATTTATTGCCGGCCAATTCGCCAGACTGGATGCCGGACGCGATCATTTTTGTCGTCGTGTTCCTGCTGGTCTATGTCGCGGTCGCCTGGTTTGGGGCCAATCTCTCCAAGACAATTCAGGGCGTTGATGGAATCGGATTGCTGGATCGGGTCGCTGGCGGCCTGTTCGGATTTGCCCGCGGCGGCGTTGTGCTGATTTTCTTTGTCTACCTGCTCAACCTCGCCATGGACCGGGATCAGATCCCAGAATTCGTAACACAAGCAAGGACTTACCCCCTGATTGCAGCCGGTGCGAATTATCTTGGAGACCGCGCACCGGAGCTCGCGGAGCGGACATCACAGATATCTGAACTTGACGTGGAGACCGCGTCAGAATAATCCGCGCACGAACAGACCGTGAGGGTTAGTCGAATGTTGTTTGACCATGATGACGACAAGCCTCGCGAGGAATGCGGCGTCGTAGGCGTCTTTGGCCACCCCCAAGCTTCCCTTCTTGTTGCCCTCGGATTGCACGCGCTACAGCATCGCGGGCAGGAAGCCTGCGGCATCACCACCTTTGATGGCGGCAAGTTTCATGGCGAACGTCATATGGGCCTGGTTGGCGAGAATTTTGGCGGCGACGTTTCCGATCGTCTGCCCGGCGATCGCGGCATCGGACACAATCGCTACTCGACGCAAGGCAAGCCCGCCATTCGCAACATTCAGCCGATTTATGCCGACCTCGACACGGGCGGATTTGCGATCGCCCATAATGGCAATCTGACCAATGCTCGGGCCTTGCGAAAGAGACTGGTGCGCCGCGGATCGATATTTCAATCGACCATGGACACGGAGGTTATTCTACACCTCCTTGCCCGCAGCGACCAAGACAGTGTTGCCGATCGTTTCCTGGATGCCATCCGTCAAATTGAGGGTGGCTTTTCTTTTGTCGGCATGACCAACAAGAAGCTGATCGGGGCACGCGACCCGTCCGGTCTGCGCCCCCTCGTTCTTGGTCAGATCGGCACAGCTTATGTCCTGGCCTCCGAGACCTGCGCGCTGGACCTGATGGGCGCCGAACTCGTCAGAGAGATCGATCCGGGCGAAGTCGTCATCATCAATGATGAAGGCGTAAGGTCTTACAATCCGTTCCCGTCGCAGCCGGTTCGCCCCTGCTTGTTTGAATATGTTTACTTCGCGCGCCCGGACAGCGTGGTTCAAGGCCGTTCTGTTTATGAAGTGCGCCGCAAGATGGGACATCAACTGGCAGCAGAACATCCGGCCGATATCGACGTTGTCGTACCGGTTCCTGATTCCGGCGTCCCCGCCGCGATCGGATTTTCAGAAGCCGCGGGCATTCCATTCCAACTCGGCATTATTCGGTCTCACTATGTTGGGCGGACCTTTATTCAGCCGACGCAAACCGGACGCCAGCGCGCTGTCTCGCGCAAGCATTCGCCGAACCGGGCTGTGCTGGAGGGCAAGCGCGTGCTGCTGGTCGATGATTCGATTGTCCGCGGCAACACCTCGCGCAAGATCGTGCAGATGGTTCGGGAAGCCGGCGCCAAGGAAATCCATTTCCGCTCAGCAAGCCCGCCCATCACGCACCAGGATTTCTATGGCATCGACATGGCGGATCGGACGGAACTTCTGGCCGCTAATCATTCGCTGGAAGAGATGCGCGACTATCTGAAAGTTGAAAGCCTCGGCTTCCTGTCTGTGCCGGGCCTCTACCGCGCAATCGGCGTGGACTATGATGCAGAGACCCCGGCTTTCGCCGATCATTGCTTTACCGGCCACTACCCAACCCGGCTGATCGACCACGACCAGAATGAGAGCAGCAAAGAAAGACAGCTTTCACTTCTGGACTAGTCCGCTCAGCTTCGCTACGGCGCGCGCATGGAAAAACGTATCACGCTTGTTACTGGGGCATCGCAAGGCATCGGCCGCGCTGCCTGCCTCGCACTCGCCAAAGCCGGCCATCATGTGATTGGTCTGGCGCGGTCCAAGAAGGCACTGGAAACACTGGACGATGAAGTGCGGGCGATGGGCGGCTCCATGACGCTCATTCCGTTCGATCTGAAGGACGCAGTGGCCTTTGAGCCCCTTGGTCATGCGATTGCGGAAAAGTTCGGGCGCCTCGACGGTTTGCTGGCCAATGCTGGTCTGCTGGGCACGATTGGTCCGTTGCAGGCCGGGGGTGTACGCCAATTCGATGACGTCATCGACGTCAATCTCAACGCCAATTGGCGCCTGATCCGGGTGCTCGATCCATTGCTGCGGCAGTCCGACTCTCCGCGCGCCCTATTTGTGACATCAGGCGTCGTGCCCCGCCCGCGCGCGTTCTGGGGACCTTATCAAGCCTCCAAGGCCGGACTCGAAGCCCTGGTCTATGCCTGGGCGGATGAGAATGCGGCGACATCCTTGCGGGTAAATCTGTTTGATCCCGGCGCGACGCGGACACAGATGCGCGCCGATGCGATGCCGGGAGAAGACCCGATGACCTTGCCGCCGCCAGAAGATGTGGCGGCGCACATGGTGCCGCTGCTCGAGGCACGTGAAGCACGAAACAATGCCCGGATCGATGTGCGTGAATTGCTGGCTGGCGCCTAGTCTGCGCGGTCGCGCGCAAGCACCCAGCGATCATCACTATCCGCTTCGAACAGGATAACTTGATCCCGGCCCGCCCGCTTGGCCTGATAGAGCGCATTGTCCGCATTGCGCATCAACTCGTCGATCGAACTGTGATCCGACGGATAGGTGGCGACGCCGGCAGAGAAGGTCACGCAAGGCAGGATTTCGCCTTGATAGACGATCTCCACACGCTTGACCGCATTGTGTAACCGGTGCGCCAGAGTCATCGCAGCTTCTTCGTTCAAGTCCGGACAGATGACCGCCAATTCTTCGCCGCCAACGCGGCACACCATTCCGGCCGACCCTGCCGTATTGACCAGTTCTGCCGTGACACGCCGCAGAACCAGATCACCTGCATCGTGACCATGATGGTCATTGAACCGCTTGAAGTGATCAATATCGATTGAGATGAGCGCAAAGCCGAGCTCATTGCTGTCTGCGCGCGACTTTTCACGTCGCAGGCAATCGAGGAAATAGCGACGATTCCAAAGCCCCGTGAGAGAGTCCTTGATCGAGCGATCCTGCAATTCCTGACGCAAGCGAACATTGGCAATAGTCAGACTGACCTGTTCCGCCAACATCAATGCGACATCCCAATATCGGGAATGATGATCGTCTTCTGACGTGTCTTCCTCGGTCGAGTAGCTCCAAAGCATGCCGATCGTTTCGCCATGCGCCAGAAGCGGCAGGCAAAAGGAAGACGTGATGCCTTCATGATAGTGGCCGCATTCGAATTCGATGTCTTCGGTGCCGTAATGATAGGCCCGCCCGCGCCGGAGCGACCAGCAATCATCTGGCTCAATATAATCCGGCGGTGGCGAGTCCCCCCAACCCACGGCGAGGTCCAGGACATCTCGGGAATTCGAATAGATGTATAACGCCCCGCTACTATTCGGCATCAGCTTCGGTGCACAACATTCAACGACATTGTACAGGTCTTCCAGCGACCGGGCCGCATATAGCCACTCAGTGGTCTTGGCGAGCACCCGACGCTCTGCCTGGCGGCGTTTCTCATTTGCCCGCGCAACCGCACGATCATGCTCGAGCGTTCGGCGCTCGGTCACATCGCGCGCGACGACCAGATAATGGGTCAGATCATAGCGCTCATCGAGAATGGGTGTGAGCGTGATTTCTGCCCAATATGGATCGCCTGATTTGGGGTATTGTTGCACTTCGCACTGCATGGATCGCTTTTCGACCCCTGCCCGCATCAAATCTCTCAGGGTGCTGCGGTCTGTCTTTGGTCCGGTCAGCAAATCGCCGGGCGTCTTGCCGACGCATTCCTCAAGCGAATATCCGGTTCGCGCTTGATAGGCGGCATTGACCCATTCCATGCGCGCTTGTGCATCCAGTATGGCAATCGGATCCGTTGAGTTTTCAGCGATCAATTGCGCATAGAATTGCGACATCGGATGAGAGAGATCCGACGCCGTATTGTCGTTGGCAAGCGGATTAGCTGTTTCAATCATGGCGTTTCCTACGAAACAGGCCATACACGAAACTACTTAAAGTGGAGTTTATGTCACTAAAACAAGCGACAAGTCGGTATTATCGCTTTCGGCGCGCCTTGTCGGCATAAGGATTGGCGCCTTGCTTGACGTGCAACCGGATCGGAACGCCCGGCAGATCAAAAGCTTCGCGCAATCCATTGACCAGATAGCGCTTATACTGTTCCGGCATCTGATCACCGCGGGACGCGATCAGAACAAAAGTTGGCGGCCGCGCCTTGATCTGCGCCATATAGCGCGGCTTGATGCGCTTGCCCTGAACACTTGGCGGTGGATTGCGCTCAATCATGTAACGCAGCCACCGGTTCAGATCCCCGGTCTTCACCCTAGCGCACCAATCATCATACGCCTTGGCAACGGCGGGCATCAGCCGCTCGACCCGTTTCCCGGTCAATCCGGACAGGGTGACAAGCGCTGCCCCTTTGGCTTGCGGCAAGTGCTCTTTCAGTCGCCGCTCCAGCTCTTTCATCGCCATGCCATGGTTCTTGATCGTATCCCATTTGGAAATGACGAACACCACGGCGCGCCCTTCCCGGATAGCGAGATCAGCGATTTGCAGATCCTGTTTCTCGAATGAATCCTCGGGATCCATGACCAGCGCCACGACGTCGGCATATTTCAGAGAGCGGACCGTCTCGCCGGTCGACATTTTTTCGAGGCGTTCCTGAACCTTGGATTTCCTGCGCAGGCCGGCCGTATCAACAAGGCGGACCTCACGGCCTTCCCAGTTCCAGCGCAGCGTGACGGAATCGCGGGTAATGCCGGCCTCCGGGCCCGTCAGCAGGCGCTGTTCGCCGACCAGTTGATTGATCAAGGTCGATTTGCCCGCATTGGGTCGGCCGACAATCGCCAATCGGATCGGCCGCATCTTGGTGGCGGCCTTGGCTTCTTCAATCGCCGAGCCTTCGGCATCATCGTCGATACCGGCTTTTTCGAACGCCGCTTCAAGCTTGGATTCGTTGAGATATGGATCATCCATATCCAGGCCTTCAAGCTGATCGAGGATGCCGTGATTGAACGTATCCTGTTCTTCAGCCTCTTCCTCTTTCAGGGCCTCTTCGAACGCTTCTTCGCCGAGGGCTTCGCGAATGCCGGAATAGAGATCGGACAGGCCCTCGCCATGCGCGCCTGACAGGCCGACTGGCTCTCCCAGTCCCAGATTCCAGGCCTCGAGCAGGCCTTGATCGCCAGCGCTGCCTTCCGCCTTGTTGGCGGCAAGAACGATCGGCATATCAGCGCGGCGCAGGATCTGGGCGAACCGTTCGTCCATCGCGGTGACCCCCACGCGGGCATCAATCAGGAACAGCGCCAGTTCAGCTTCGCGTATGGCAATTTCTGTCTGTTGCCGCATCCGCGCCTCGAGCGAGTCGTCCGAGACATCCTCAAAACCGGCTGTATCGATCAGGATCAGCGGCAGGTCCGCCAGGCGACCTTCCGCCTCTTTGCGATCGCGCGTGACGCCGGGTTGATCATCGACCAGCGCCAATTGCTTGCCGGCCAGACGATTGAACAGGGTCGACTTGCCCACATTGGGGCGTCCCACAATTGCGATTTTCAACGGCATGGCGCGCCTCGGTTAGATCGGTCGTGCGCGCTCGACAGCCTTAGCGAATGGCTACGAGTCGCGCGTCATCGGTCAGAACGATCAATTTGTCCTGAACAGCAATCGGCTCGATATAGATAGGATCGCCAATTTTCAAGCGGTCGATTTCATTCCCGCTCTGCGGATCAAACGCAAT
Organism: Pseudomonadota bacterium; assembly: GCA_039033355.1. Taxonomy (GTDB): domain Bacteria; phylum Pseudomonadota; class Alphaproteobacteria; order Caulobacterales; family Hyphomonadaceae; genus Henriciella. The sequence continues at coordinate 6,099 of JBCCCT010000117.1, forward strand.
CAGCTCACCTTTGGACGAAACCACCAGGATACGATTGGACGCGATGATCGGACCGGCATAGGTCAATCGACCTTCCTGCTTACGTTCTTTCTCGAACTTTTGCAGCGATTTGACCCAGACGACCTGACCGGTCCCAGCCTTGATACAGGCCAGCTCGGCTTCGACGCCCATGATGAACAGATATTCCCCGGCCAGAGCTGGCGCCTGAGTGGTGCCAATTGGCTGTTGCCAGACTCGGTTACCGGTTCGACCGTCAATCGCCGCCAGAACGCCGGACTGACTCGCTGCGAACACCAGGCCGCCGCCCAGAATAGGCCGCGCGCCAATATCATTGATGGAGGAGATCGGTGTGAACTGGCCGACGCTGGCCAGGGCTTCGCTCCACAAACGCCGCCCGTTCGCGGCGAGATACGCAATCACTTCGCCAGAGGAATATGGCGCGACCACAATATCTTCAACCGCCGCGGGACTCGGCGACCCGAGCACCCGCGCTGATTCTGCAATCGCCTGATCGCTCCACAACAGATCGCCAGAGTCCAGATCCAGGGCGAGCACTTCATTATTATTCGATGAAACGAAGATCCGCCCATCCTTGATCGTGGGTGATCCGGTCATTGGCGCTTCAGTTTCGGTGCGCCAAAGTTCGCTGCCATTATTGGCGTCGAACGCCGCGACAAATCCAAAGCCGCTGGCAATCACCAAACGATCGCCTTCCAGGGCAATGCCGGACCCGATCCCGGTGCCGTCCCGGCGATTGTTCGAATCGAGTTGCTCACTCCAGCGCCGATCGCCGGAAGTGGCATCCGTCGCGACGATCATCTGGCGGGAATCAATCGTGTAGATCGTATCATCAGAGGCAACAGGCGGTGTGCTCAAGGCCGAGCGGCGGTCAGACCCGTCGCCGACCCGGGCGCGCCAGGCGACGTCCAGCTCGCTCGCGACAGCGATATGGCCAATCGCCTTGCTGGCGCGACTGCCGGCTTGCGGCCATCCTTCCGTCAATTCACGCGCTGCTGGCAGTGCGATCACTTCACTGAGCAGGCTCGGATCCGGTTCAAGGGCATCATCGCCCAATACCATTGTGATCCGACCTTCTTTTTCAAGTTCTGCCTGCGCTTCACGGTCGGCCCGACCGCGATCGAGTATAGAGCATCCCGCCAGGCTGGCGGACACGGCCAGGATCAGTGCGAGTCTGGATACGGATCGAACGCTCATTCGGGCGCCTCCTCAGTCGGTTCGCCGGTTTCAGGCTCGGCGGGCAAATCTGGCGAGTCCGTCGGAACGGCCTCAGGGATCTCTTCGCTTACCGGCGGTAGAGCTTCGAGCGCTTGCGTGGCTCGTGTAACCACGCCAAGTGGCACATTTTGGGCAAGTCTCAGATAACTGAATTCGCGGCGGGCAAATTCTATATCGCCATCCTGCAGCGCTTTCGCCGCGATCAATTCCTTGGCGAGCGCGCCAAATGGTCCATCGTCCTGAGACAACGGCGCCAACACGCCTTCAAGTTCGCTGCGGGTCGACGTATCCGCCTTGAGATAGGCCGATTTGATCAAGGCCAGTTTCTCGGTTGGATCTTCCGCGGCCCCCACAGCCTCGCCGAGTACGTCAGCGGCGGCCAGGACGTCTCCATTGCCGTCAAGGCGGACGCCGGCAAGATAATGCGCAGCAACTTTCGATGGCGCGATATCATCGCCAATGATCGATACCAGTTGCGAAGCCGCCGCTTCGTAATTCCGGGCCTCGACCTCATTCAGCGCAGATTCCAGCCGCAAGGCTTCGGTCTTCGTCGTCTGGACAGATTGTGATTTAAGATACTCATTCAACGCCACACCGCCAATCAGCACAGCCGCGGCAATATAGGCGAGCACGCCAAATCTCTTCCAAAGACCGGTGAGCCGATCCTGGCGTAAACCTTCTTCGACTTCTTCAAAAATGTCAGCCAAAAACAGTCTCCAGAGAAAATATTCTACGCAATCGGGCGCACCCTAGCCGCGCCCGTCGCGGGCCGCAACGGACAAGGTTAGCTGGAAGCGACTTTCGACAGTTTATAGGTCTGAGCTTCGCCCGGAAAGGCGCGGGATCGGACCTCATTCGCATAGGTTTCTGCAGCTGCGCTAATGACGGATTTCAGATCTGCGTTCTTTTTGACGAATTTCGGCACCCAATCGGTCATCCCCAAAAGATCATTGGTGACGAGGATTTGCCCGTCACAGCCGGACGACGCGCCAATTCCGATGGTCGGACAGTCGACCGAGGCGGTGATCTTGTCAGCCAGATCCGGTGCAACCCCTTCGACCACGATGGCGAACGCGCCCGCTTGATCTGCCGCGACCGCCTCGTCAACGACCCTGGACCATTCATCCTGGGTCCGACCCTTGGCCCGAAAGCCGCCATCCACATTGATCGCCTGTGGGCGCAATCCAACATGCCCCATGACGGGAATGCCGCGCTCGACCATGTGCGCAATCTGGGTCGCGGCATAAGCCCCGCTTTCGATTTTCACCGCCTGGCAGCCAGTTTCCTGCATGATCCGGGCAGCGTTGAGAAAGGCCTGATCCGCGTTCGTTTCATACGAGCCAAACGGCATATCGACGACGACGAAAGCCTGGTTCGACGCGCGCATCACCGCTTGCCCATGCAGGATCATCATCTCCATCGTGACCCCAACAGTGGAGGGCAATCCATGCACCACCATGCCGAGGCTGTCGCCGACCAGCAATATATCGCAATGTGGATCCAGAATCGCCGCCATTTGAGCGTCATAGGCGGTCAGGCAGACCAGCGGATCACCGCTTTTGGCTTTGGCAATGTCGCGCACCGTTTTACGACGCGTCTTGGTTTGAGCGGACATGCGGTCCCCACTTCATTCTACTGATGCGTTCGCTTTATCAGAGCGCCCTTTCAACACAAGGCTGCTCGCTGCAGAGCTATCAGGCCGGCATCGCGACAACACCGAACAGAATCGGGTGCAGCCAGAACGCGATTGCGGCCCAGATCCCCAGGCCGGCGACGATCGAGATAATGTCCATAACCGGATTCAAAGTCGCTTCCGGCCCTGGCCCATTGTCGCCTCGGCGCTTGACCATGATGCGGTCGAAAATGGCATAGGCCAGGAAACTCCCGAACAGGAGCACAGAGTTCAGTTCGCCATTGGCGAGCAAGTGCCCTAAAGCCCAGAATTTGATGGCCAGCAGCATCGGGTGCTTGCTGATTTTCTTGATTCGACCGGCTGGTATCTGCGATGCGACGAGCAGAATCATCGCCGGGATGGTCAGGACAAGGTTGATATGCGCCATCCAGGTGGGCGGGACATACAAGACCCCTGCCCCGCGCGTGGCCCCAAAGCCATATATGATCATGACAAAGCCGATCAGCGATATGATGCTGTAGAGCCCCATATAAGGCCCTTCACCGAATCGAGCGCGAAGGTCCTTTTCCGGCGCTCTTGATCGCAGCGCGGAATAGAGATGAAGACCAAAAAAGATTGCTAGCCCGAGAATATAGAGTGTCATGACGCGGTTTCCTCCGCGTCCATACAAGCCCAAAAAACCGTTTCATGACAAAGGATTCTTTGCAGGGACGACCCATTTTTTCAAAAAAGTCACAATTACTAGATTGTCTTTTTTCGATAATCAGTTATTGATAATCAATAATCTATGTAAGAGGAACGATATGAAACTGGCCCCCACTCTACTCATCGCCGCCACTTTTGCTGCCAGCGCTCACGCCGCAGATAGCCTGGAAGTTACGGCTGAATGGTCGCTGCTCGAAGAATCAAACGGACAAGCGATTTACTCGACCGAAATCGATGCGCCCGCCCTGGTCCTGGGATGCAATGATGCTGGGAAAATCTCTGCAACATTCAGCCTCGACGGCGATATTGCGACAAAGCTCGACTCTCGCTCCGTTCGCACGCGTAGCGTGCAGGCAACATTGACCGTTGAAGGTAAAGAGCCCGCAACGTCTAAATGGGTCTACCTCCCAACCCGCAATATGGCGTCTCCCGTTGAAAACAAGTATGCGCGACGCCTTTACAATGCAGTCGTGACCGGCAAATCCATCACGCTGGATCTTGGCCGCCGCGGGTCATTTGAGTACACGCCGCCCAGCGTGAACGTGGATTTCAAAACCTTCGCAGATGGCTGTCTCGCTTAAGCGCGGACGTACACAGACTATTCTGCTGCGGCGGGGACGATGGTAACGCTCTCGCCGCATCCACATGCATCCGTTTGGTTCGGATTTGTGAAGGTAAACTTCTCGTGTAGCAAAGTCGTTTCATAATCAACGACGGATCCGAGCAGGAACAGAACCGCTTTCGCATCCACGACAATTTTCACGCCTTTATCCTCGACAATCTCGTCCAGTATCTCCGTCGCATCGACATAGTCCATGACATATTCCATGCCCGCGCAGCCACCATTGGTCACGCCGACGCGTAGAAACCCGGTGCCCTTTTCGGACATGATTTCAGAGACGCGCGCGGCTGCGGCGTCGGTCAGGGTGACTAGTTTAGGTCTCGGTCGTCTTGCCATGGCTCTTACATAATAACGAAACGCTTGCGCTTCAATTAAAGCATATTCAACGCCAGACGCGCTTCATCTGACATGCGGGACGGATCCCAGGGGGGATCAAAGGTCAAACGGACCTCAACATCCGAGATTCCTTCAACCGTGCGCGCCGCCGTTTCAATCCAACCCGGCATATCTCCTGCCACCGGACATCCCGGCGCGGTCAAGGTCATGTCGATATCAACCTTGCGATCATCATCGATATCGACTTTGTAAATCAGGCCCAATTCATAAATATCGACTGGAATTTCAGGATCATACACGGTCTTGAACGCCGCGATCAAATCGTCCGTGATACGGTTCAATTCGTGCTGCGGAATCGCCGATTTGGTCTCTTCAGGCGCGTCGGGCGCCGAGACATCAATCACGTCACGAGGGGTCAAATCGTCAGCCATATCGATCTCTATATAAGCATCC
>JBCCCT010000118.1:0-11079 GCA_039033355.1 Pseudomonadota bacterium
ACTATGTCCGCTTCCCCTTGGGCGATCTGCCGAAAACGCAGGTGCGCGAACTGGCCGATCATTTCGCCCTTCCCGTCGCTGCCAAGCCGGACAGCCAGGACATTTGCTTCGTGCCCGAAGGGTCCTACGCTAACGTGGTTGAAAAGCTGCGCCCTGGTTCGGGTCGCGGCGGTGAAATTGTCCATCTGGATGGCCGCGTTCTCGGACAGCATGAGGGCGTCATTCACTACACAATCGGCCAACGCCGCGGACTGGGTGTCGCCACAGGCGAGCCGCTCTTTGTCGTGAAGATCGATGCGCCAGCGCGACAAGTCATTGTCGGCCCGCGCGAAGCCTTGCTGACCTCAGGCCTGACCATGGAAGAGCTGAACTGGCTCGGAGATGGAACCCTGCACGATGCGTGTGCGCGCGGTGAACCGGTCCTGGTGCGTGTACGTTCGACACGAGAGCCGGCACCCGGAAAGCTGGGCTTCCATGATGAAGCGCCTGCCGTCTGGTTCGACGCACCGGAAGAAGGCGTCGCGCGGGGTCAGGCCAGTGTTCTCTATGATGCTGATGGATCGACCCGTATTCTTGGCGGTGGTTTTATCGCCTCGACAATCGCGGCGGATGAACGTCTGCGCTAGCGAAAGCGGCGATCGGCTTCGTCGCGAAAAGCACCAATAATCCGCTCGATCGCCATTCTTGTATTGGTCCGTGCGAGTAGGCCAAGGACCGGGTTCTTGAATTCATAGTCTATGAAACAATGAACCCGCGTCCTGGTCTCGTCGCGCGGGTCAAATTGCCAACGATTGCGCAAATGCCGGAACGGTCCGCGCTTGAGATTGACCGTGATCTTGCGCGCGGCCGGATCGGCGGTGACATGGGTTGCGAATTGCTCGTCAAAGCCCTTGAAGTGCACGGACGCAGTACCGAGACAGGCATATGGCCCATCCGCTGTGCCCGTCTCTTCCGAAACGTCTACAGTGCGGATCCAGCGAATAAATTCGGGATAGCGGCGAATGTCGCGCACCAATTCATAGAGATTGTCAGCGCTGTGCGGAATGAGAACCTGTTCGGAAACTCTAGGCATTCGATCCCAATTGCGCATCGCGGGCGGCGCGCAGGCGCGCAAAGTCTTCGCCAGCATGATGGCTTGAACGGGTCAGCGGCGAGGCCGAGACCAGAAGGAACCCCTTCGACCGTGCAATTTCCTCATAGGCCGCAAACTCATCCGGGCTGACATAGCGGTCGACCGCGGCATGTTTCCTTGTCGGTTGCAAATACTGTCCGATGGTCAGGAAATCGATGCCGGCAGAGCGCATGTCATCCATCACCTGCATCACCTCTTCTTTGCTCTCGCCAAGTCCGACCATGAGGCCCGATTTGGTGAATTGCGAGGGATCGCGATCCTTCACTTTCTCAAGCAGACGCAGAGAGTGATAGTAGCGTGCGCCAGGGCGTATCGAGAAATAGAGCCGTGGCACTGTTTCCAGATTGTGGTTGAACACATCCGGCTTGGCGTCGATGACTTTCGCTTCCCAACCCTCCTTGCGCAGGAAGTCAGGCGTCAGGATTTCGATCGTTGTTCCAGGCGACGCTTCGCGGATGGCATTGATCGTGTGCACGAAATGCATCGCCCCGCCATCTTCGAGATCATCACGGTCGACTGAGGTGATGACAACATGCTGCAGGCCCATTTCGGCCACCGCCATCCCAACCCGGCGCGGTTCATCCAGATCCAGCGGCGCCGGTTTGCCGGTAATCACATTGCAGAAGGAACAGGCCCGCGTGCAGGTATCGCCCATGATCATCATGGTCGCGTGCTTCTTGTCCCAGCATTCGCCGATATTCGGGCAGCCGGCTTCTTCGCATACCGTGACCAGGCCTTTGGATTTCACGATCTCGCGTGTCTCGGCATAGCCTTTTGAGGTTGGCGCCTTGACCCGGATCCAGTCTGGTTTGCGCAAGAGCGGCGTATCCGGACGATTGCGTTTCTCCGGATGACGATGCTGCGGCTTGTTGTCGATCAGTGTGGCCATGCCCGATAAATGGAGTGAAACGGCAATTTCCGCAAGCGTTAGAGCGTCATAGCGCCTATGCATCAGCTCAAGAATGACAGCAAAAATACTTGCACTGATCACTGACTGTGACACTTTGTTGCAAACAATTAATAGATCAGAGCATAGTGACCCGATGACGGAAACAACCATTCCCGCTCCGCTGCCCTGGCGCGCCAATCGCGCAAAGACTGACATCTTTTCGGCTGTGATCCGATCCTCGAAAGAGTTTGGCGGCAAGACCGTGGCCATTGTCGATGGCGATGGCACTGAGGTCGATTACAAGACGCTGCTGCGCGGATCGTTCGCGCTTGGCTCGGCGCTCGGCAAGAAATTCAAGCGCGACGAGACAGTCGGCATCATGTTGCCGACAGGTGCTGGTGCGGTCATCGCCTTCTGTGCCGTGCTCGCATCAGGACGTTTGCCAGCCATGCTGAATTTCACGGCAGGCTCGGCCAATATCAAATCAGCGATGAAAGCTGGCAAGATCACCAAAATCGTCACGGCGCACAAATTTGTTGAGCTGGGTGGACTCGAAGCCCTGATCGCAGAGCTGTCTGACACGGCAGAATTCATCTACCTGGAGGACGTGCGTGAAAGCCTTGGTTTGATGGACAAGGTTGCCGGTGGTCTGGGACCTATGCTGCCCAGCCTGTTTCATAGACGTCAGAACCACAAGAAGCCTGGCGTCGTTCTATTTACGTCCGGGACCGAGGGCGAACCTAAGGGCGTGGTCCTTTCACACCACAATATCGTGGCCAATGTCGAACAGGTGCGGTCGCATATCGGCCTCGACCCGAAACAGGATAGTGTCTTTAACCCGTTGCCCACCTTTCACTGTTTCGGCCTGACCGTCGGAGCTATTTTGCCTCTGATCGCAGGCGTGCGGGCGATCTTTCATCCGAGTCCGCTGCAGCCAAGAGAAATTGCTGGTCGGATCGAAGAAACCCGCGCCACGATCTTGCTGGCCACGGATACATTTATCGGACAATACACCCGGGTCGCCAAAGATGGGGCGATGGATTCTGTTCGTTTGGCGGTTTGCGGCGCCGAACGAGTCAAGGACGAAACGCGGGCCTTTGTCCGCAAGAAATTCAATATTGAAATCCTCGAAGGCTATGGCGCAACGGAGGCCGCCCCTGTGGTCGCGGCCAACACGATGGAGTTCAACAAAGCCGGCACGGTCGGTCGTCTGATGTCCGACATGGAATATGAGCTGGTCCCGGTCGAAGGCATTGAAGAAGGCGGCAAACTGCGCATTCGCGGACCCAATGTGATGCTCGGCTATATGCGCTCTTCCGCACCCGGCGTGATCGAACCACCGCTCGAGGGCTGGCACGATACAGGCGATATTTGCATCATGGATGAAGATGACTGCATTCGGATCATGGGCCGGGTCAAACGCTTCGCCAAGATTGGCGGTGAAATGGTTTCTCTGGCCGTGGTCGAGAATTGCGCCAGCGCGATCTGGCCAGATGAAATGCATGCGGCCGCCGCCATTCCCGATCCTAGAAAAGGTGAGCAGATTGTCTTGCTGACCACCGCAGCAGATGCCGATCGCGGCGCCCTGCTCGCCTGGTGCCAGTCGCATGGCGTGTCAGAGCTTTCGGTTCCGAAGAAAGTCTTCCATATTGATGAAGTGCCAGTCCTTGGCACCGGCAAGACGGATTATGGTGCGGTTGGCAAAATGGTTCAGGCGCTGACCGAACCGGCTTAAAGCGCGCTTTCATAGACCCAGCCATCATAGCCCGGCTCAACCCCGGCTGGCAGGTCGCGTTTCAAGGTCGCAAAATCGAGATCAATATGCAGATTGGTCAGCACGGCCCGTTTTGGTTTCAGCTCTGAAATCCAGGCCAGCGTCTGATCGAGATGGGCGTGCGACGGATGCGGCGTGTAGCGCAGCGCGTCTACGATCAACAGATCAAGATCCTGCAAGTGTGCTTTCGTCTCATCAGGCCAATCATTCAGATCATTGCAATAAGCGAGATTGCCCGTCCGAAAGCCGAGCGAGCGAATATAGCCATGTTCCTGATCCAGCGGCAGCAAAGGCACTTCACCACCTGGGCCCGAAATCGAAAATGGACGCCCTGCTTCGATCAGTGGATGCAGTTTGTAGATCGCCGGATAACCACCCTCGCCATCAAAAGCGTATTTGAACTTTTGCAATAGCGTTCGTGACGTCGCCGCGTCCATATAGGCGTTGATTTGCTGACGGTGTCGGATGGCCAGCGCGCGAACATCGTCAATGCCATGGGTCTGATCCGCATGATCATGCGTGAACACGACGGCATCCAAGCGAGTGACTTGCGCGTCGAGCAGCTGTTCCCGCATATCTGGCGATGTATCAATCAGGACCGTGGTCTTGTTTTCTTCGTCCGCAATCGACCAGGTCTCTAACAGAGCGGAACAGCGCCGGCGTCGGTTCCTGGGTTCAGTCGGATCACACGCGCCCCAATCGCCCCCCACGCGCGGCACGCCACCAGACGATCCCGTGCCAAGCAAGGTAATCCGGATCCGTTGATCACTCATGAGACGCGCTTGAACAGACGCAAGGCGTTGGCTTCGCAAATGGCGCCAATCTCCTCACGGGTGGAACCCTGCAGATCCGCCAGCGCGTCTGCAACATAAGGCAAATATGCCGGCTCATTGCGGCGTCCGCGATACGGCATCGGGGTGAGATACGGACAATCGGTTTCCAGGATCACACGATCCAGCGGCACATCCTTGATCACCGCACGGACCTCTTTGGCGCTCTTGAAAGACAGGATCCCGGAAACGGACACGTAAGCCCCAAGCGCCAGGCCGCGCTGGCACAAGTCCGGGCCTCCAGTGTAGCAGTGCAGCAGGATCGGAAACGCGCCGCGCGCATATTCGTCTTCCAGAATGGTAGCGGTCAGATCATCCGCCTCACGCGTGTGAACGATCAGTGGCAAGCCAGTCTCACGCGCCGCCTCTATATGGGTTCGAAAACTCGCTTCCTGTTGTTCTTTAGGACTATAGCCATAATGCAGATCCATACCCGTTTCGCCAATCGCAACGACTTTCGGATCCTGCGCGCGTGACACCAGGTCTTCCGGCCGCGCTTCGGTAAAATCCTTGGCGTGATGTGGGTGCGTGCCAACACTGCACCAGATATCGGCATTGGCGTCGGCGATCGCTTTGACACGTGGAAAACTGTCCAGGCGTTCGCAAATGGCCAGCATCCGGGACACGCCTGCATCGCGGGCGCGCGTCAGGACCGCATCCAGATCTTCCGAATAGGCGTCGGCGTGTAGATTCACATGTGTATCAAACATGGCGTCAGGCGCTTACAGCCTTCACGCCATCTTGCAAGACGGAAAACAGTTTCGTCGCGGTTTGCAGCGGCGTGAGATTGAGGCTGCTTGCCGTGGCTCGTACCTCGTGCATGGCGAGCCAGGTTGCACCGAGCTCGGGGTCTGATTCAGCCTTGTCGGCGACCCATTGCATCAACGTATCCGTGAAGGCTTGCAAAGACCCTGCATCCACCAGGGTCGATGTCAGAGCGGCTGACACCACACCTCCGGTTGGCTTGCGGACATTGCGCAACAGGGCTCGCGCGGTTTGCGTCGCCTTGGCGCCAGCGGTTTGCGAGAGCTCGATCCCGTAGCCCGGACGACCGGGCGCGAGATCGAGGGCCAGATCCACATCGGCGCCAGCCGACGTCAGCACAGATCGTGTGTCGTCCTCTTCAAGCGGATAGAAACGCAGGACCTGACAGCGCGACCGAATGGTCGGTAAAATGGGCTGCGTCGAATGCGAGATCAGGATGAGCAGCGCATTTCGCGGTGGCTCTTCCAGAGTTTTGAGCAAAGCATTCATGCCCGACACGTTCATCTCATCTAGCGCATCAATGATCCCGACGCGCCAACCGGCCAGAGCCGGACGCAAGTGAAAGAACTGGTTGAGATCCCGAATTTGCTCGACCGTAATGTCCTGACGCAGCTTGCCTTTCTCGTTCAATCCGCGCTCGATCCATTTCAGGTCCGGATGTCCGCCGGACTGGATCAATTGCATGGTCTCGTCTGTGATATCGGCATCCAGTGACGACGCCCCCAGCATCAACCCTGCCACCCGGCGCGCGAAGATGGACTTGCCGATCCCTGACGGGCCCTGGAAGATCCAGCCATGATGCAAACGGCCGGAGTCCCGCGCGCGCAGAAATCGCTCCGCGGCGGCGCCATGACCGATCAGAGGAAAAGCCGCGCTCATGCCAGGCCCAGTCGCGTAGAAACAGCATCGAGCGCCATGGCCAAAACCTGCGGCGGCGACTGCAGCGCGTCGATCACGACGCAGCGATCAGGCTCGGCTTCAGCAATTGCGAGGAACGCCGCACGGACTGTTTGGTGAAATTGGAGATCCTTGGCCTCGAATACATCCTGCGTGCCCCGCTGCTGTCGCCGCTTGGCCAGGGCGGCCGGGTCCGCGTCTAGGATCAGGGTTAGGTGCGGACGAGTCTCCGCGACAACGGCGCGCTCGATTGTCAGGAGTGTCTCCGTCGGAACCCCGTCAATGCTCTGATAAGCGCGTGTGGAATCTGCAAAGCGGTCACACAGCACCCACTCGCCACGCGCCAGCGCCGGGCGAATGCGTTTCTCCAGATGATCCGCGCGCGATGTGTTCATCAGCAAGGCATGTGAGAGCGGCGACCATGTTTCATCAGAAGGTGGATTCAGCGCCAGAGCGCGAACCTTTTCAGCCAAAGTGGTACCGCCAGGCTCCCGCGTTACACAGACCGTTAGGCCTTTGCGTTCCAACTCGGCCTGCAACCCTGCGATCAGGGTCGATTTCCCGGCCCCTTCCCCGCCTTCGAGCGTAATGAATCGCCCCGCTTTGTTCACCTGATCAGGCTCCACCATCCAACATGCGGCTGAGACCATCCACGGCTTTCCCGAAAAAGCCCAGGCGACCGACACCCTCCATCGCGACCAATGGCAGTTCGATCGGCGTCTTGCCTTCTATGGTGACCACCAGAGTCGCAATCTGGTCACCCGCCCTGATCGGCGCTTCGATCAGTCGATCGTGCACGATTTCAGATTTGCCTTTTGCAAAGGCTCGCTTGTGCGCAGTGATGTTCGCGCCTTCGCTGAGTTTGACACCGACGGTGCGGCTTGATCCCATCCAGACGTCAAGCTCCGCGAGCCGACTGTCATCCGCTTCAATTGTGCGGGTCTCAAACGCACTGAAGGCCATGCGCATCAGGCGTTCGGCTTCCTGTGCGCGCGCTTGCTTGCTGGGCAAGCCATTGATGACAATAATCCGGCGTTGCCCGTCACGCACCGCAGAGGCGGTCAGGCCGTAGCCTGAAATGTCGAGATGTCCGGTCTTCAACCCGTCCGCGCCGGCCATGGTGCCGAGCAGTGGATTGCGGTTGGCCTGCGTATACTCGCCCCAGGTGTAGGAGTCCTGGCTATACCAGTCATAATATTGCGGATAATCATCGATGATCTTTTTCGCCAGCTTGGCAAGATCGATGGAGGAGACGACGTGTCCCTCGCCTTCCAGACCTGTGGCATTGACGAAATTCACCGTGGTCAGACCCAACTCGCGCGCGCGATCCGTCATTTGCCGCGAGAATGCGGCTTCGGAGCCGGCAATCCCTTCTGCCAATACGATACAGGCATCATTGCCGGACATGACGATCATGCCTTGCAACAATTCCCGCACCGTCGGGCGCTCTTTCGGGCGCAGGCCCATGGTCGAGGTTCCGGATGGAAATCCTCCACGGCGCCAGGCGTCTTCGCTGACCGCCATTTGCGTATCCAGGGTGATCTCGCCCTGATCGATCAGATCAAACACGAAATAGGCCGTCATCATCTTGGTCATGGAGGCGGGGATCATCGGCTCATCGCCTGACTTTGACCACAACACTTCGCCCGTTTCATGGTCCATGATCACGGCATAATCGGCATCTGATTCCAGGATTTGCGCTGTCGCCAGCGCCGGTAAGATCAGAGCCGTCAAGAAGAGGCACGCGCTGCGCAAGATCTGCATATCGGAGTCCTTTCGCCAATAAGACTTAGCCCTTTTTCCTGCCGCGGAAAAAGGGCTAGTTCGTGGCGAAGGTCAATCTTTGCAGCGGCGTGCTGATCAGCGTGTGGTCAAGAACCCGTCAACAATGCCGTCACGGGACAAATCACGGCGTTCACGCTCGGCAATATCCCGGGTCGGGAACGGTCCAACCAGGACGCGGAAAAAGTCACCGCCATTAACCCGCGCTTCCTCGATTTTCACTGGCAAGCGATTGCCGATGTCGAATGTCAGGCGCTGAGCATTGGCAATGTCCGAGAATGCGCCAGCCTGGATGAAGATGTTTCCGGCCGGTGTTGCTGACACAACGCTCATACTGGCGACGCGCACCGGGGTAGAAACCTGAGTCGGCGCAGGTTGCGGTACGGCAGCTGCAATCACCGGCTCGGGTACGATTGTCACAGGCGGCAAGGACTCGTCTTCGATTTGTGTCGAGGCATAAGTCTCAGGATTTTGTTGTACGGGGGCAGGCCCCAGATATCGAATACGGACGGCCGCTGAACTGCCTTTGTCAACGCCCAATACGGACGCGGCGCGCGGTGAAAGCTCAAGCACGCGCTTTCCATCAAACGGGCCGCGATCATTCACACGTACGACGACTTCGCGGGAATTGTCTTCATTGATGACCTGAACCAGGCTGGGCAGTGGCAGACTTGGATGCGCGGCAGTCATCGCGGATTCGTCAAAGATCTCACCGTTTGCCGTGGGTTGGCCGTCAAACCCTTCCATATAAACCCCGGCACGGCCGCGCTCTTCACGAATTTGCGCGTCTCGATTGGATTGCACCCGGCTGAGCGTCAGCGGCTTGCCCGTGCGCGCGATTTCCTGGGTCCGGACCGACGCGATTCGAATGGGCTGTGTCGGCGCAGAAGCTTCGCCCGCGATCGGCGGTGGCGATACATTCAGCGAAAACGACTCTTGCGATGCCGGTGAGACGATTTGGGCTGGCCCGACTGAGGTGGCACTCTGAGAGGGATATTGGAATTGGACCCGGCTGTTTTCGGTGATGACGGGGGTCGCGCGTTGCGTGGTCTGAGCGGCAAGTGGCGCCGATGGCTCCGTTTCAGCATCGGCATAGACAATCGGCGCGGCGCGGCGATCTGCCTGGGCCGGTCCGACGAGTATAAAAGCCATGCAGGACGCGCTCGTGAACGCTATGCCAAGCGCGCGGGAAACAGACGTCTTCATCATTCACCTCATTCTGTGGTCCCTGCCCGTTTGGCGGCAGGTTGAGCATTCAGCTCTTCGTCGACGAGGCATTTGTTTACCATACCAAGCTGCACACGCGGTGAATGGAAACCAAAACTTGCCTTCATCGAGAGAAAGGTCTGATTAACCATAAACCGACCAAATGCAGGCAATTTCATGACAGGACTTGCAATCTTGTCCGGACTGTAGAAAAGGAAGCGTCCTGCTGCGGAGGAGTGGCAGAGTGGTTGAATGCGGCGGTCTTGAAAACCGTTGAGCGTGCGAGCGTTCCGGGGGTTCGAATCCCTCCTCCTCCGCCAGGATGGCCTCGATCATCTCCCCTCAAAAACCGAATGAACACAGGCGCCTGGATCGGCGCTAAAATTCTCTCTGACTTTATCACGGTGTCTCACCTGATTTACGGGAATTCAATGCAACACGCCCATACACCGAGGCGCGGATGCATTGTGTCCCGATCCATTTCATTACCTGATCAAAATCGACGACGTGAAAACCAGGGGACGAGATCGAATGACGTTCTCACGGATCGACAACCATAGAGAGAAGAATGGCAAAACTCGATCTGCCCCGTATGATATTCTCGATCAGTTCTACCGTCGCAGTGTTTCTGATCGTATTTGGTGTTGGCGCTTATGCGGGCCTGAATAATGCGCCGCCCGTCAAACAAATCAGAACGGCATGGAATACCATGCGCGGCGCCCTGCCCGTCGACCCCGCTTATATGCACATGCAGCCCATCCGCAATCAGGGCAGCGGAGTCACGCTGAATTTGAGATCAGACGATCGTTCCCTGATTCTGCTGAACGGCTTTTTCGAAGATGAAAATCAAGTCCGCCTGATCCGACGAGACGGCACCGTCCTAAGGAAGTGGTCGCTTCATTATACAAATCATTTTGCTGGCGAACATAAGTCTGTTTGTGAGCGCAAGTCGCATCTGCACGTAGATGTTCATGGGATCCATTTGAGCTCCAAAGGTGAGCTTGCTGCCAATTATGAATATTGTGGAAGCGTGAAACTTGATCGGTGCGGCGCGCCACTCTGGACCCTGAATGAACCAAATCACCATTCTATCAACGCGGCAGAAACGGGCGGTTACTGGATTCTGTCTCGCGACATTTGGTTGGCCTCGGATTTCCCAGACCGTATGCCGCCCTTCTCGACGCCGGGAAACCCGAAACTGATCAGAGAAGATACGGTATTGCGGGTCAGTGAAGCCGGCGAGATCATGCACCGGTTCTCGATCCCGGCTGCAATGATGGAAAATGGACTAGGACCATTGCTCACCGCCAATAATGATAACTTTACGCCCACGGCATTCCCGAGGGAGGAAATCGTACACGCGAATCAGGCGGTGGAGCTGACAACGCACATCGCCGAACAGTTCCCGCAATTCGAGGCTGGCGATTTGGCAATATCCTTGCGTGGACTGAACCTTGTCATGGTCCTGGATCCAGAGACACAAGAAATTAAGTGGCATCAGACCGGGCCCTGGCTGAGGCAGCATGATGCGGAATTTCGAAGTGACGGGCGAATATCTGTGTTCAACAATAATGTCTTTCTGACCGGCTATCGTAATCTGCATCACATCAATCTTGAAACGGCGCGGACCAGCAATATTCTGGCCATTGATACCATGACGGGAGAGACGGAAAAACTGTTCGGTGAACGCCCGGGTCAGGAATTGCTCTCGGTCATTCGAGGCCAACACACACTGCTCGACAATGATGGCATGCTGATTGTCGAGACAGATGCGGGTCGCGTGATTGAAGTCGATCGTGACGGC
>JBCCCT010000119.1:0-10712 GCA_039033355.1 Pseudomonadota bacterium
GCCATACCCATGGCGCCAGCGCCAACGACCAGATAATCAACTTCAATCGATTCCGGGGCCATCGCTCCCCTCCCAGGTTCATGTTGCTCTTGATAACAGTGTTATGTTCTGATAATAACACTGTTATCTCAAGTCAAGTGAAATACGTTCATGACCTCTACTAAAGCGAAAATCCTAATAGCCGCTTCAGATATCTTCGCCGAGAACGGGGCGAGCGGCCTAAGTGTTCGGGCGATTTCCGGGCGCGCCGGATTATCGACAATTGGCATCTACAATCACTTCAATGGAAAGCAAGGCATACTCGACGCCCTCTATATTGAAGGGTTCGAACTCGTCATGTCGGCGATCGATTTCGATCTGGACAGCATGTCGCCACGCGCAGCCGTTTTGCAGGGGCTGGCAAATTACATCGATCTCGCGGCGCAACATCGTGGACATTATCAATTGATATTCGGGCGAGGCGATCCGGCTTACAAACCCTCATCCGCGGCCATCGCGGTGGGCGAAGAAGCGTTCAACCGCTTGACCAAAATGGTCGCGCGGGCCTTGCCCGCCACCCTTTCAGGTCGAGGGAAGCGCGAAGCCGCGCTGCAGCTTTGGGCGCTGGCGCATGGCTATGTCAGCTTGCAAGATCATGAAGCGACAGACCTGATCCCGATGACCGCCTGGCGCGATCTGACCATGAGTGCCGTGACCACGCATCTCGATGCGGTGATCGCAAAATTCTGGGATTAGGTTTCTCGGGCACCGAAAAAGGCGGTTCCGACTCGGACATGTGTCGCACCGAGACGGGCTGCGAGCGCATAATCATTGCTCATGCCCATACTGACCACTGCTAGATCATTCTGATCCGCGAGCCGCTTCAGCAACGCAAAGTGCGGCGCAGCCGGCTCGTGTGCAGGCGGGATGCACATCAAGCCCGTCACCTGCCCTGGATAGGTCTCGCGGGCCTGACTCAACAATCCGCCCAATGCGCCGATGCTGACCCCGCCCTTTTGCGGTTCATCACCCGTATTCACCTGAATGAGCAAATCTGGTGGGGCACAGCCGCTTTTCTCCACCGCCTTGTTCAGGGCTTTCAAGAGCTTGTCGCGATCAAGTGTTTCGATGACGTC
This sequence comes from Pseudomonadota bacterium, assembly GCA_039033355.1. Taxonomy (GTDB): domain Bacteria; phylum Pseudomonadota; class Alphaproteobacteria; order Caulobacterales; family Hyphomonadaceae; genus Henriciella. The sequence continues at coordinate 1,116 of JBCCCT010000119.1, forward strand.
GAACAAACGCACGGCGTCCTCAGCCTTATTGGTTTGCAACGGGCCGATCAGACGCAGCTGCAAATCCGCCCATTCCGATTTCCGGGTCATCCAGCGCGAGGCAGCTTCCTGCACCCGGTTCTCTCCAAACACGCGCTGTCCCGCCGCGAGCGCCGCGTCGATCCGCTCATCGGGCTGCCGCTTCGAGGCGGCAACCAGACATGTTTCCGCGCCGATCTCGGACAGAATGCGAATTCGGGCTTCGCTGATCGACGGGGGCTGTGTATCTACGCTCATTATGGGGTTGAAACACCAAGCCGCCTCCGCCCGCAAGTGGCGCGCCGCAATCCGACGGATTGAAACGCATTTGCCTGCGTATTTGCCCCCGATCTTTTTCCTGACAGATCCAGAACGCGTTCCAGATCCGATCGACGCGATCCGGAATTTGCCCCGGGGTAGCGGTGTGATTTATCGTCATTTTGGAGCAGAGAACCGCCTGACGGTTGGAGCGGAATTGCGACACGTCTGTTCTGACATGGATCTTCAATTTCTGGTCTCGGCGGATCCCCAGCTGGCGCAGACCATCAATGCGGATGGCGTGCATTGGCCAGAAGCGAAACTCCCCACGACGCGGCAATGGCATGGGCGCTTCAGGCTTCAGACGGCGAGCGCACATTCCGGGCGAGCGCTCAGGCGCGCCGCGCAAGCCGGCATGGATGCTGTGTTACTCTCGGCCATATTTCCTTCAGCCAGCCCCAGCGCGGGACCTCCACTTGGTGCTGCGAGGCTTCGGCTCCACAGAGGACAGGCTGCAATCCCTATCTACGCGCTGGGTGGATTGAACGCTCAAAACGCCGGTCGCGTTTCAGACGCCTGCGGCGTTGCCGGCATCGAAGGCCTGATGTCTAGCTGACCGCCCGCACCGCGTCGGCGACCGATTCCACGGCGCCGTCCATCAGCTTGGCATCTGTGGCTTCTGCCATGACGCGAATGAGCGGCTCGGTGCCCGACTTGCGGATCACCAGACGCCCCTTCTTGCCGAGTTTTTTCTCAGCCGCCGCAATCGCATCCTGCACAGACTCTTCTTCCAGCGGCGCCCCATCCTTGTAGCGCACATTGACCAGTTTCTGGGGCACCGGATCGAATACATGCGCGATCTCTGATAGCGGTTTGTCTTTTTCCACCATCACAGCCAGCACTTGCAGAGCCGCCATCAGACCATCGCCAGTCGTCGAATAGTCCGACATGACGATATGCCCGGACTGTTCTCCACCGAGATTGAACCCGCCCTGGCGCATGCGTTCAACCACATAGCGATCACCGACCTTGGTGCGCTCTAGGCTGAGCCCGATACTTTCCAGGTGCTTTTCCAGACCAAGATTGGACATGATTGTGGTGACCACGCCGGGCTGAGCCAGTTGATCTCGCGTTTTCCAATGCGCCGCGATCAGGCCAATCAGTTGATCTCCATCAACTTCGTTACCTTTTTCATCGATAATGATGCAGCGATCCGCATCGCCGTCCAAAGCAATGCCGATATCGGCGCGGTAGGTTTGAACCGCTTCCTTCAGTGCGCGCGTATCCGTCGATCCCACTTCCTGATTAATATTGAAGCCGTCTGGGGCCACACCGATCTTGAATACTTCCGCACCCAACTCATACAGCGCTGACGGGGCAACTTTATATGCCGCGCCATTGGCGCAGTCGATACAGACGCGTAAGCCCTTCAGATTCAGCCGGCGCGGGAAGCTGGCTTTGACGATTTCGACATAGCGCGCTTGCGCATCATCGATTCTCACCGTTCGCCCCAGGTCGCGAGACCCAGCAAGCTTGTCATCCAGCGCGCGATCCATCCGACTTTCGATTTCCAGCTCAATCTCGTCAGAAAGCTTGTATCCATTTGGGCCAAAAAGCTTAATGCCGTTGTCTTCATAGCCATTATGGCTGGCCGAGATCATCACGCCCAAATCGGACCGCAAGGACCGGGTCATCATCGCGACACCCGGCGTCGGGAGCGGACCAAACAGGGTAACATCCATTCCGACCGCGGTAAAACCCGCGACCAGAGCAGGCTCGATCATATAGCCGGAAAGCCTTGTATCCTTTCCAATTACGACGCTGTGACGGCGTTGACTGGTGGTCCGGAAGTACTTTCCTGCCGCCATTCCCAGCCGCATTGCGATCTCCGGAGTCATCGGATGTGTGTTCGCAGTGCCACGGATTCCGTCTGTTCCGAAGTATTTACGATCCATAATGCGCTAATTCCTTGCTTCAAGCATTGTCGCGGGTTTTTACTCTGTTTGCAGGCGCCATGCCATAAGATTAGTGTACAAACCAAGACGGTTTTTAGACTTTGTTGGCACACCAAGTGCACGGTGATGGGCGTTGGGGATAATAGAGGAACGCAAAATGCGTATGAAATCGATTTTGGCGGGCAGTATGCTCGCACTCACACTCGCGGGATGCGCCACTGGCCTTCCATCTGACATGACCGTCGCAGAATTCTGCGCCAATCCTGACAATGCTGCAGAAGAAGTCTGCCGTTTGAAAGTTGAAATTGACGGTAATGCAACCGCGCTCGCAGAGACCAATATGAGCCTTCGTGACGCGCGCCAAATGGCGGACAGCGCCATGACCGCAGCAAATTCTGCGCAAGCATCTGCAAGTGCAGCGCAAAACCGGGCCGACGAAGCCTACTCTCTCGCGACGCACCTGTCCGAGAAGGACCTGGATTGCCAGACGACCACAGTCCAGCAATCGAATGTTGGGACATGTGAGCCGGGTTACACCGTTATGGGCTGCGTCCAAACACGCTACACGCATCGCGCGGGCGGCCTGTCCTTCCTTCGCGAGCTGAACAATGAGCAATGCCGCTTTAACAGCCAGGTTCTGGAAATGCAGGTTCGCTGTTGCCGCGCCGCCACCGAAGGCGACACGATGGCGAGCGGCTCTTAAACCAGCGCTCATCAAACAAGCACAGATTTTGCAAGGGGATCCTGATTGGGTCCCCTTGTTTTCATCAATGCTTCATGTCTTCGACACATTCAGAAATACGAATTGCAATGACGGAAAATATCGACTGGGTTTAAGGGTGCCCGGGACGTTAGAATTTGGTGTGGAGTAAAGTACATGTGCGGAATTATCGGCATTCTAAGTCGCCAGGGTTCGGCGGCGGATCGAGCTATGGAAGCTCTTCGCCGGCTGGAATATCGCGGCTATGACAGTGCCGGCATCGCGACGCTGGACAATGGCAAGCTTGATCGCCGTCGAGCAGCTGGAAAGCTCTCAAATCTGCAATCCCTGTTAATCGATACCCCGATTGGCGGTTCGGTTGGCATCGGCCATACACGATGGGCGACGCACGGAGCGGCAAACACACAAAACGCCCACCCTCATGTCTCCGGACCGGTGGCACTGGTCCACAATGGCATTATCGAGAATTTCAGACGCCTTCGCACCCGCCTGGAAGATGCGGGTCACGTCTTCGAGACAGAAACCGACACGGAAACCATCGCCCATCTGATCTCATCCCACTTGAAGGCAGGAGCGGACCCGGTTGCAGCGGTTAAGTCTTCGCTGACCGATCTTGAAGGGGCCTTTGCGCTCAGCATCTTGTTCGAAGGCCATGATGACCTGCTCATCGGCGCTCGCAAAGGATCGCCCTTGGTGATCGGGATTGGCGACGATGAAATGTTTCTTGGTTCGGATGCGCTTGCCGTGGCGCCGTTCACGAACCGGGTGGTTTATCTCGAAGAAGGCGACTGGTGCGTTCTGCACCATGATGCGTACACGATTTACGATGAATCCGGTGCCGAAGTGACGCGCCCGCAAGCGCTGGTCCAGGCCGCCGGCGCCGCCGTGGAAAAAGGCAATTATCGCCATTTCATGCAGAAAGAGATCTTTGAGCAACCTGACAGCACAGCCCGGACCATCGGAGCCTACGTGAATGCGCTCGAACAAACGATTGAACTGCCTGGCGACGAATCGGCCATCGATTGGGCCAGTGTTTCACACCTTCATATGGTGGCTTGTGGCACGGCTTATTATGCGACCTGTGTCGCCGAATACTGGTTCGAGCAAATAGCTGGCGTGCCTGTCAAAACGGATATTGCTTCAGAGTTTCGGTACCGCAAACCAGCATTGCCACAAGCTGGCGGGCTCGCGCTCTTTGTCAGCCAATCTGGCGAGACCGCTGACACCTTGGCAGCGCTCAGATATTGTAAGGAAGCAGGCCTGCGGACGGCAGCTGTCGTCAATGTTTCCACGTCGACAATTGCTCGCGAAGTCGATCTGGTCCTGCCGACTCTGGCCGGCCCCGAAATTGGCGTCGCCTCAACAAAAGCCTTCACAGCGCAACTTTGTGCGCTTGCCGCCGCTGTGATTGCAGCGGCCAAGGCGCGCGGAAAGCTGACACGCGACGAGGAAGTCGAACTCGTAAATGCTCTGAGCGGTATACCGCGTCTGATTTCTGAAAGTTTCGCGCTCGACACACCGATCGCTGATCTGGCCAGAAACCTCTCAAAGGCGCGCGACGTGATTTATCTCGGGCGCGGCGTTCATTACCCGATCGCGCTGGAAGGCGCTCTGAAGCTGAAGGAAATCAGCTATATTCACGCTGAAGGCTATGCCAGCGGCGAGCTGAAGCATGGCCCGATCGCCTTGATCGATGAGGAAACGCCGGTGGTGTTCGTCGCACCGCACGATGATCTGTTCGACAAATCACTGTCGAACCTGCAGGAAGTCGCCGCGCGACGCGGTAAAGTGCTGTTGATCAGCGACAAAGCCGGATTGGAGGAAGCGGGTGATACGCCAGAGAATGGCGTTGAATTACCGATATGCCATCCATTTGTGGCACCGATACTCTATGCCCTGCCCGTTCAGATGCTCGCTTATCATATCGCGGTCGAGAAAGGGACGGATGTGGATCAGCCACGCAATCTGGCCAAGTCCGTTACGGTCGAATAATCCGACCGGTTTCGGGGATAAACAACCCGGTCTGAAGGGGAAACAGACCGGGCGTTATCTCATACTCATACAACCGTTCCGAACAGTCCGAGGGTCAGAACCGCACCGGCAACAGCCAGTGGGAGTGAAAGAGCAGAAGCGATGAAGCTGGTACGAGCTTCAGAGGGGGAGGAAACACGCATGGGATTAGTCCTTCTTTGCGTTATGAGCCGCGACCATACGCTGCCCATAGCTCCGATATAGGATCCCAAAAATAAAAATCAATGAACGATATTAAAATTATTCAGTGTTCAATAACTCACGCGTTTTGATAGGAACACTTAACCCAGCCAGGATGATGTCCATGACACCTTCCAGTTCGCGCTCCAGCTTTGGCAGGGTGAGACGCGACCAGAGCTGCGGATACCGGAACTTCATCGTCGCCGATTGCATCATTTCCGCAATGAAATGGGGGTTTTCCATCGGGGCAAAGTCCCCTTCCGATATGCCCTGCTCCAGGATTTGCACGAGATAGACCCGCTCTTGCGCCATTTCCTCGTTCGCGAAAGTGGGCCGTTCACTGGAAAGAACTTCTGCGACTTCCAGAACCTTGGCGTCCTTGTCGAGTTTTTCGAACGTGGTGGTCAGCGCCGTGCGGTGAAACCGGCGCATTTTCTCGATCGCGCTGCCCTTGCCTCTGACCAAGGCCGCATTCTGGGCGTTGATTTCCATATTGAGTTTGCGCGCCATGGCTTCAGCAATGTCTATCTTTGAAGCAAAGAATCGATAGATGTTGCCGGCGGACATCCCGCAATCGCGGGCGATTTCAGCCATTGTCGTCTTGGCGTAGCCATAGTGCATGATACGCTCCATGGCGGCATGGAGGATCTGTTCGCGGGTATCGAGCTTTTCGTTCATAGGCTTTAGAATAATGGAAAAGTGTGAATGATCAACAAATTGTTCAATTTCACATACAGTAGAAAGATTTTGGTGTGACTGAATTCACGCGAATTGGTGTCCTTGGCGCGGGTGCCTGGGGCACGGCACTGGCGGCGGCCCTATTCAATAAGGCACCAAATGGCGCCGAAACGGTTCCGGTTTGGGCTCTGGAGTCCGAGGTCGCGGAGGCGCTGGCAACTGGAAACGGCAATCCCACCTACCTATCGGGCGTCACCCTGCCGAAAATGCTGGCCAGTACGGATATTGCCATTCTTGATGGGTGTGACGCCGTGCTCGCCGTCGTTCCGGCGCAGTTTGCCCGCTCAACCTTGACCCAACTCGCGCCGCACCTCGCTGAAGGCACGCCTGTTCTACTGTGCGCAAAGGGAATTGAACGCAACACGCTCAGCTTCATGACCGACGTTTTGCGCGACGCGATCCCCCGCGCGGTACCGGCAGTCCTGTCCGGACCGAGTTTCGCTGCGGATGTTTCTCGCGGTTTGCCGACGGCGGTCACTCTCGCCTGCGAAAGTGAATCGCTCGGCCAGCAATTAATGCAAGCGATCGGACAACCGGCATTCCGCCCTTACTGGACCGATGACCTGATCGGGGCTGAGGTTGGCGGTGCGATCAAGAATGTGCTGGCCATCGCTTGCGGGATTGTTGAAGGGCTTGAGCTCGGGAAATCGGCACATGCCGCGCTGATTGCGCGCGGGTTCGCCGAAATGACCCGCCTCGGTGTTGCCCTTGGCGGCCGCCGCGAAACGCTGGCCGGATTGTGCGGACTAGGCGACCTTGTCCTGACCTGTTCATCACCGCAATCGCGCAATATGAGTTTTGGACTGGCTCTGGGCCAGGGACGAAAAGCAGAAGACATCCTGGCCGAACGCAACGCGGTCACTGAAGGTCATGCTACGGCCCCTGCCCTGATTGCCCTGGCGCAGAAATTGGGGATTGAAATGCCGATTTGTGAAGCGGTAAATGCCGTTCTGACTGAAAACGTGACGGTGACGGACGCGATGACCTCGCTGCTCGCACGTCCCTATAAAGGAGAATAGGATGCCGCTTTTCCTGATCAATTCACGCGACAAGGCGGGCGCTGAAGAGCGCCGCCTGGCCAATCGCCAGGCCCATCTTGAATGGGCGGGCGAGTATCGTCACAAGATCGCAATGGCGGGCCCCGTCCTCTCCGATGATGGCGAGACCATGATTGGATCGACGTTCGTGATCGAATTTGAGATCCTGGAAGAAGCACAAAACTGGGCCTCAAATGACCCTTACGCCAAAGCCGGCGTGTTTGACCGCACTGAAGTGATCCCCTTCATTTGGTTGATCGGCGACGGACCCACGAATGGCTGATCCTGACAAGCCTTTCTGGGAAACCAAACGTCTGGAAGACCTGTCAAAAGAGGAATGGGAATCGCTATGCGATGGATGCGCCAAATGCTGCCTGATCAAGCTCGAAGACGAGGATACGGGCGAGATCGCTTTGACGCGGCTACATTGCAAACTGCTCGACGCTGAGACCTGCCGATGCAGCGACTATCCTAATCGCAAACAGCATGTGCCGGATTGCGTAATTCTGACGCCAAAGAACGTGTCAGAGCTGCGCTGGATGCCTGCTTCCTGTTCCTATCGCCTGATTCATGAAGGCAAACCGCTCCCCGACTGGCACCATTTGCGCAGCGGCGACCCCGATCTTGTTCACCAGCGCGGCGCTTCCATTATGGGCCGAACGCTGAGCGAAGAGACCCTGTTCGACCCAGATGATGCCGAGCAAATCGAGGAATGGATTATTGACTGGGAGGGCAATGAGCCTTGAGCTCTATGGCCCCTCAATCTCATATCCCTTGTCACGCAGCATTGTAACGACACTGTCCGGTCCGGCCAGGTGTCCTGCGCCAACCGCAATGAAGACTGATCCAGGCTCATCCAGCATCGCTTCGATCTGGGGCACCCAGGCTTCATTTCGCGTCACCAATAGCGCCTGATACGCTGCATCGGTAAAGCCGTACCCATCCGGATTGGCGACGAGATTGGCGATACCATCAATATCGCCATCCGCCCATTCGTCGACCAGCAAGTCCAGCATTTGCGGCGATTCATCCAGCAAGAGCGCTGTCTCATAAAGCATGCTGATCTGTTCTGCTTCAGGGAGCAGATCGAACGCGTCGGTCTGCTGTGAGATCTGCTCCAGATATCCGAACGATTTCCCCGCCTCGACGGCTTCGGCTTCAATCACGCTCTCGACCCCCGAATTCGGGTCATAGCCATCATTGACGAGTTTCATCACGCCGAGATTTACCGACGCCATCCAGGGCTCGAATGTGTTCATGGCATCGATCGGGACGCCGATGGAGTCGAACGCGGCGCTGATCACGGCTTCGTCCTCGTCTCCGAGCACGTCTTTCAGGGTGCGGCCATCATCAAACATGCCCCGTTGCAGAAAATCCGTCGCGATGGCGCGCTGGGCTTCCGGACTCTTCATGTCGACTTCAAAAACGATGGTATCGGCCGCGGCGATGGCCTGGTCGAGCGTGTCCGACCGCCATTCCAGCTCCGGGCGCAAAAGATGCACCGTGCCGAACATGTGAATCGTCGTGTCATCGTCAGACAAGGTCCACATCGCTGGCGAGCCGGGTCCTTGCGAGGCGCGAGCCTTTTCCAAGGCCTCGTTGAAACCGCCCAGCAAATCGTCTTTCGACGGTCGCGTCGGCGATACAGGCTCTGTGGTGGTTTCTGACGCGCCAGGCGTATCGGAAGAATCAACGCTGCTTGAATCTTCATTTCCGCAACTCGATACCGCCAGGCAGGTGGCGAGAATGGTGGCGCTGACGCCTAAACGAAGCTTTTTCATGACGGTCCCTTCATGTTCTATACCTATCTGCCTATAAGTCGCGCCTCTTGCAAAGAGATTACCCGCAGACTGCAGATTGCATCCGGATACGGCTTGGCGTAAGAGGCTCGTCAACGCACCTATAGCTCAGCTGGATAGAGCGCTGCCCTCCGAAGGCAGAGGTCAGAGGTTCGAATCCTCTTAGGTGCGCCATTTTGACTTTGAGCGGCTCAGGCATAGTCGCCAGCAGTTTTGCCGAGTAGCGTGACTCATGGCTGAATCTTACCTCATTCTGGGCGGCGCACGGTCTGGCAAGAGCCGCCGAGCGCTCGCATTGGCCGAGCAAATCGGCGAGGCGCGGGCTTACATAGCGACGGCCGAGGCGCTTGACGCGGAAATGGCCGCGCGGATCGCCCATCATCAACAAGAGCGAGATACAGGTTGGATCACGATTGAAGCCCCTATTGCCCTGAGCGAAGCGATCCAATCTCTGCCATCGGACATCGAAGTGTGCCTGATCGATTGCCTGACCCTCTGGCTCTCCAATCTGATGCACCATCAAAAGGATATAGACGTGGCCACGGAACAGCTTTGCGATTCGATCAAGTCCGCTTCATTACCCATCATTCTCGTCTCCAACGAAGTCGGCATGGGACTGGTCCCGGACACACCCTTGGGCCGTGAGTTCCGCGATGCCCAGGGTCGCCTGAATCAGACCGTCGCCGCGATGTGCGACCGAGTCGAATTCGTCGCCGCTGGTCTTCCGCTTACGCTAAAAGGCTAAGCGCCTTTTCAAATCGCGACTCTTCTTCAGCATCCGCTGGCAGTCCAATGCGCAGATGGCGAGATGACCAATCGAACCGACGGACATACACACCCTGTTGCGCCAATTCCCGCCA
>JBCCCT010000120.1:0-10373 GCA_039033355.1 Pseudomonadota bacterium
CTTCGAGACAATGATTGACGGCCTCACCCGAATGGGTGTCGAGACCGAGGTCCAATTGCTCGATTGCACAATCGGAACCGCCAGTCCGGCCATATCCGAAGCCCTGGAACTTTCCGGCAAGGTGACCAGCGTGCAGCGCATTGTCCGTCTGCGGCGCCTCGACGGGGAGCCATTCTCCTATCTCGTGACTTACATCCCTTATGATGTGTCGGAAGGCTATGACGATGCCCAATTGGCGACTGAGTCGCTGATCAAACTGCTCGAACAGGCCGGCCACGCCCCGGTCGAAGCCGAGCAGACCATTACGGCCACAGCTGCGGAGCCGGCGGTTGCTGCAAATCTCGGCGTGGCGCCCGGCTCGCCGCTCTTGCGCATTCACCGCGTCATGAAAGATGCGAAAGGCCGTCCGGTGCAGGATATTACCGCTCATTACCGCGCCGATCGGTTCGAATATCACATGCGGCTCAATCGCAGCAATGCAGCGGAAGCCGACTGGACCACCGAAAAGTGACAATCTGCCCCTCGCCAGCCGCGATTTAAATGATATATCATTTAAATCTGGAGGTTTCGGCGTGCTTGATCAGGCCCTTTTTGCGCTACTTCACGTTCTGGTCTTCGTCTATTGGTTAGGCGGCGACCTGGGCGCGTTCTATAGCAGTCATTATCTGACTCGGCCGGATGTCAGCGCCGATCGACGGCTGATGGCGGCAAAAATTGTCGGTGATGTCGACATGGCCCCGCGAACCGCTTTGATCCTGGCGCTTCCGACCGGACTGCTGCTCGCCGAAAGCAAAGGTTGGCTGAATCTCGGCCTGCCCGTCTTGAGCGCGATTGTCGTAGCTTCGCTGGTCTGGCTGTTCATGGCCTGGCGGCTCCACCTCGATCATTCAGGTCCGAATGCCGGTTTAAAATCCCTCGACAGCTGGATCCGCTATGCAATGGTCGCCGCTCTGGCGGGCTTCGCCATAGCTGGCTTGATCGGAACCCTTGCCTTGCCCTTGTTCATCTCACTGAAACTGCTCGCCCTGGCGGGCTGTGTGGCGCTTGGCCTTTATATTCGCGTCGTTCTGAAACCGCTCGGCCCAGCCCTTATGGGCCTGACCGGCGATCAGGCGACCGCCGCCGAAGCGGATCTCGCCCAAACGCTGGGTCGAGCGCGTCCCCTGGTCATGGGGATCTGGATCCTGCTTCTCATTGCTGCTTTTCTCGGCCTCTGGACGCCGACCTCATTCTAGGAGACTTTGACTCATGCCTGACGATATCAAATCCGCATCGGACTTATCCGGCGTCCTGAAACAGCAACTCGGCGAAGACGGGTTGAAGGAGGATTCCGCGCATCGCGAATTCATGAGCCAGGACATCTGGGCCAAGGGCGAAACCGCAGCTTTCGTGGCCGCACCGACCACGCTCGAGGAGATGCAGACCGCGGTCCGCGCCGCGCATGAGCGCGGCATTTCCCTGAACCCGCGAGGCGGTGGCTATTCCTACACCAAGGGCTACACGCCGGATCGTGACAATGTCGGCATCCTCGACATGTCTAAGCTCAACCAGGTCGTCGAGGTCAATACAGAAGACATGTATGTCACCGTCCAGGCCGGGGTGACCTGGGCGCAGCTTTATGAAGCGCTGAAACCACATGGCGTGCGCACGCCCTTCTGGGGACCCCTCTCCGGCATCGGGTCGACGATCGGCGGTGGCCTGTCCCAGAACAATGCCTTCTTCGGTGCGGGCAAATATGGCACGACCGGCGAGAGCCTGCTCTCGATCAGTGTCGTCCTCGCCGATGGCACTCTGGTGCGCACCGGCACGGGCGGCACCAAGAATGGCAAGCCCTTCTGGCGCTATTACGGACCGGATCTGACCGGCCTGTTCTGCGGCGATGCCGGCGCGCTCGGCTATAAAGCCGAAGCCACGTTCCGCCTGATCCCGCTGCCCAAAGCCGAAGAGACGGCCAGCTTCGAATTCGGCTCAAGAGATGCCTGCGCAAAAGCCATGGAACAGATGATGCGCGAGGATATTGCCTGCGAGATCTTTGGCTTCGATCCCAACCTGACCAAGGTCCGCATGGCGCGCGCCAGCCTGGTCTCTGATGCCAAGGCCTTGACCAATGTGATGAAAAGCCAGGGCTCCCTGCTTAAGGGTCTGCGCGAAGGGGCGAAAGTTGCTTTGGCCGGGCGCGGCTTCATGGACAAGGTCGACTATTCCCTGCACGTCTGCGTCGAGGGAAGGTCCGCCGCCGGCGTCAAGGAAGACATCCAGGTCCTGAAGGAAATTGTTGCCAGATTGGGCGGCAAGGAAATCGAAAACTCGATCCCGAAAATCATTCGCGCCAATCCGTTCGGCCCGATGAACAATATCCTCGGCCCGCAAGGCGAACGCTGGGTCCCGATCCATGGCATTGTTCCAACCTCGGAAGGCCCGGACACCTGGGCCGAGATCGAAGCCGGGTTCGAGGCCATGGCCGACGAGCTCGACAAGCATGACATTCTGACCGGCTTCCTGATCACCAGCCTCGGCACGACCGGCTATCTGATCGAGCCGGTCTTCCTGTGGCCGGAAGAAGTCTGGCCGATCCATGAGCATACGGTCGGCGATGAGTGGATGAAAAAGATCAAGCGTCACGAGGCCAATCCGGACGCGACCGTCGTCGTTGAAAAAGCTCGGCAAGTTGTCCTCGACGTGTTCAGCAAACGCGGCGGGGCGCATTTCCAGATTGGCCGCACCTATCCGTACAAGGAAGGCCGCGAAGACGCGACGTGGAAACTGGTTGAAGCGATCAAAAAGGCCGTCGATGAAAAAGGCATCGTCAATCCCGGATCGCTGGGGCTCGGCTAGATATGACTCTCCTGCAAGCGCGCGATCCGCGCACCGGGGCGCTGGACTATCAATTCGAAGCGACCAGCCGTGACGACATCGAGCGCACCAGCAATCGGCTGCGCGCCGCTGGCCAGGACTGGCAAGCGCTCGGCATGGATGGCCGCATGGCAAAGCTTGGCGAATTCTCGGATGCGCTCGGCCAGCATCATGCCGCCATCGCTGAGCGTCTGAGCGTCGATACCGGTCGCCGCGCCATCGCGGCGCGCGAAGTGGACGGTGTGATTGGCGCTATTTTCGGCTGGCTCGCACAGGCCCCGAACCTGTTGCCGAAAGGCTGGACGGATGGCCGCCGCAATCCCGCCATCCGACATGCACCACAATTCGTCCCCTATTCCCTGGTCGGCGTGATCAGCCCGTGGAACTTTCCACTGACGCTCAGCATGATTGATACAATCCCGGCCCTGCTCGCAGGTTGCACCGTGATGATCAAACCGTCTGAAGTAACTCCACGTTTTGTCGAACCGGTCATGGCCGCGATCAAGGATGCCGGGCTCGAGGACGTTTTGACCTTCGTTCAGGGCGATGGCGCGACAGGCGGCGCCTTGATCGATCATGTCGACGCGGTCTGCTTCACCGGCTCGGTCGCCACAGGCCGCAAAGTCGCCGCTGCTGCGGCCGGCAATATGATCCCGGCCTTTCTCGAGCTTGGCGGCAAAGATCCCCTCATTGTTCTGGAAAGCGCAGACCTTGAGAAAGCCACAGATGCGGCGCTGCGCGGTTCGGTCCTGTCGACGGGCCAGGCCTGTCAGTCGATTGAGCGCATCTATGTCGCTCGCTCCATCCATGACGCCTTCCTGAGCCGGCTGACCGAAAAAGCAAAAACTGTCGAGTTGAACTGGCCGGACATTGGCCGCGGTCATCTCGGCCCGATCATTTTCGACAAACAGGCCGATACGCTGCAAGCGCATATTGATGACGCCGCCGCCAAAGGCGCGCGGGTCATGTCTGGCGGAAGCGTTGAAAATCATGGCGGCGGCAGATGGCTGCTGCCCACCATCCTTGCTGACGTCACCCATGAGATGGACGTGATGCGCGACGAGACATTTGGTCCAATCCTGCCCGTCATGGCGTTCGATTCGGTTGAAGAGGCGATTGCGCTGGCGAATGATACCGAGTTCGGGCTGTCCGCCGCAGTCTTTGCCGGCACGCTAGAAGAAGCCGAAACCGTGGGTCGTCAGATCGAGGCGGGCGGGGTTTCCTTGAACGACGCGGCTTTAACCGCATTGTTTCATGAAGCCGAGAAGCACAGTTTCAAACTTTCCGGCATGGGCGGCAGCCGTATGGGCCCGGCTGGCTTCCAACGCTTCTTGCGTCGCAAGGCCTTAATTGCCAATACAGGCGCACCTGCCCCGATCGGGACGTTTGCCGAGGACGCCACTTGACCGCTGCCATTCGACTAGACATCGCGCCGCCTTTCGCTGAACTCGTCCTCAACAAGCCCGAAAAGCGCAATGCGCTCTCGGTCGATATGTGGGCCGCCATTCCGCGCCTGGTGGAGGAAGCCGTCGCAAACGAGGCGGTCAAGGTCCTGATCATTCATGGCGGCGATGCCGGTACATTCGCGGCCGGGGCGGACATATCCGAATTTGAAGACACCTACGCGACCAAGCAAAGCGCCAAGACCGCCGGCGATACGATTGCTGCGGCGCTGAATGCCGTCGAGACCTGCCCCAAGCCGACCATGGCCGCTATTGAAGGCGCCTGCGTCGGCGGCGGTGTCAGCCTGGCCATGGCGTGTGATCTGCGCGTCGCCAGCGCGCGCTCAAAGTTTGGGGTGACCCCCGGCAAGCTCGGCCTGGTCTACCCGGCGGGCGACACACGGCGCTTGCTGGAGGCCATCGGGCCTGGCGCGACCAAGGACATCTTGTTCACGGGCCGCATCTTTCCAGCCTCTGAGGCCAAGGAGATGAAGCTGATCGATCGCTTGAGCGAAGATGGCCAAGCCGTGCAGGCTACGCGGGTCTTCGCCTCTGACATTGCCGCCATCTCGCAATGGTCAACGCGCGCCACCAAGCAAATGATCAAGGGCTTGCAAGCCGGTTGGGCAGATAACGACTCTGAAGCCGCCAATCTGTTTCTCGACGGCTTCTCGAATGAGGATTTCAAGGATGGCTATAAAGCCTTCCTCGAAAAACGCGCGCCCAACTTCACGTTCAAATAGCTACCATTCATAGCCGGGCGGCATTGGCGGTTTGCCAAACACCGCCTCAAGCGCCGCGGCAACCTTTAGCGTTTCGCGATCATGCCCCTGTGGCCCGATGACCTGGACTGAGAGCGGCAATCCCGCCTCGCTCAAGCCCGTATAAATCGCGGTGGCGGGCAATTGCGCAAAGTCCGCCCAGGCGGTGAAGTCCGCCTGATTGGCCGGCACGTCAGCGGTGAAGCTGAAGGCTTCTTGCGGGGCGGTCGGCGCGATGATGAAATCGACCTCGTTCCAGACCTGCTCTGCCGCCGCATGAACGTCGCGAATGTGCTGATAGGCCGCCTCGACCTTTTCGGCCGACTGACGCACGCCCCAGTGCAGCAAGCTGTAAAACGTGTCGCTCAACCCCTCAGGGCGCGGACCGTCCGCGCTAACCTGATGCTCTTTGGCGCCTTCGACTTCAGAGACGACCAGGCCCGCACGCCGCGACCGCGAATAGTCATAGACCGGTGGCGCGACATCTTTGAGCGCGAGCGCGCCCGCCAAACGGGACCGAACCGAAGCGATCCCGGATTGAACCGCTTGCGTCAGGTCGACCTCGCCCTGCCCGGTCCAGATCCCGAGTTTGAGCCCTTCCAGTGGCGTCGCTGTCAGAGGCGCCGCGTCCCCCCAGTCCGCAAGCACATGCATGGCCTGCCAAAGGGTCTCAACATCACGTGCGAGCGGCCCCACATGATCGAGCGTCGTTGAAAGCGGAACCACGCCGGCGTCGGGGATTAGGCCCGTTGTCGGCTTGTGCCCTTGCACCCCGCAATAAGCTGCCGGAATTCGGACACTGCCCATTGTATCGGTGCCAAGCGCAGTATCGCACAAGCCAGCCGCGACCGCGGCGCCCGACCCACCAGACGAACCGCCTGGCGTAATCCCATCCGCCCACGGATTGTGCGTCCGCCCATAGGCTTCATTGTCGGTCGTCGCGCCCAGCGCGCCTTCATGCATGTTCACCGTCCCGAGCACCGTGCCGCCAGAGGCCCGAATACGGGCTATGACGTCAGCATTATCTGTCGCGATACGATTGCGATACGCCTCGCACCCTGCGGTTAAAGGCAATCCCTTGACCGCGATGTTCGATTTGGCCGCCCAGGTCAGGCCATCACCCTGTAGGTCGGTCGTGACATCCACAAAAGCATTGAGCCCCGGATTGAACCGATCGATGCGCGCGCGATAGTCCGGTCGCATCACTTGAACCGCTCATCGATGAGTCGGATCGGCTTTTGACGAATTTCGGTTTGCGTCAGATCGGCGAGCCCACCTGGCGCGGAGAGTTCAACGCCACAATCAATGCCGATTTTCTGTTTCAGCAGGGCTTTATACTTCGCCGCCTCATCCGCATTGGTCGGGCCATTGACCTCGGCGCAGACAATGAACTCATCCCGGCCCGCCGCGTCGCGTTCCGCCTTGCAGATGAACTCACCGGCAAAGCTGCTGACCTCTTCCAGCAGCGGCCCCATGGCTTGCGGGAAGATATTGATGCCGCGAATCTTGACCATATTGTCCGACCGGCCAAGGAAACCTTCGATCCGTTTGAAATTCACGCCGAGTGAAGACGACCCGGTTTTCACCTTGGTCACATCATGCGTGTTGAAGCGAATGATCGGATAGATATCGTCCTTGTAAAGACAGGTGCAGACCATATCGCCCTGCTCGCCATCCGCCAGCGGCTGACCAGTATCAATGTCGCAGACTTCGAGGAATTGCGCGTCTTCCATGACGTACAGTCCGTCGCGGTCCGGGCCTTCCCCGGCAATGCAGCCTGTATCACCAACGCCATACCAGTCGAAACAGTCCACGCCGCCCCAGCTTTCCGACAGGCTCTGCTTGTCCTCGCGCCCGAGATGACCAGAGACCATTCTGATCTTGAGATCCTTGACCGGATCGATGCCTTGCTCAACGGCGACCCGCGCGAGCTTCTTGATATAGTCCGCGAAACCAACAATCACGGTCGCGCCAAAGTCGCGCATCAATTCGACCTGACGGATCGAGCGCGTCTCGACGCCCGTCCCGGCGGACATGAAAATGGCGCTCGTCCAGTGAATGACACTCTCGCGGACATAATGCCCGCCATTGATCATGCCATGCCCATAGACCGAATGGACAACATCATCCGGGCGCAACCCCTGGAACCGGTAAAGCCTACCGAGTAGCAGGTTCTGCGCTTCCCGACTCTTGGCCCCGAACAGCAGGACTTGCGGCGTCCCCGTCGTGCCTGACGTTGTGTGCATGATCACGGGCGGGCGGCCATCCGGATAGCTTTCAAACCCGGCAAAGTCTCCGAGCGGCGGCGTGCGCGCGATGCTGTCCATAATGTCGGACTTGTCGAACACAGGCAGTTGCGACAGCGTTTCCAGGCCTTTGATATCACCGGGCTCGATACCGGCGTCGCCCCAGAGATGCTGATAGAACGGCGTCTGCCAGGCCCGCGCAACACAGCGCGCAAACAGCTTTTCCTGATGTGCGCGAATCTCATCCGGACTGCGCTTGGCAAAGGCCAGGAAGTCATCGCCTATCGGATGTTCCTGTTGCAGCGCGTCCCAGTCGACACTGTTAAAGTAGGTGTGGTGTTGCCCTGCCATGATCAGGTCTCCAATCCAGCGGCGAGACGGCTCAGCACGGACACGTCCGAAACCGTCTCAAGGTTATTTGTAAGGTCTATGAGTTTGCCGGCGAGGTCCGGGCGGTCTTCGCCAAAGCCAAACGCCACGCAGCGATGGAATTTCTCGAGATGCGCCTGTTCGCTCATCGGATCGGCGGGTGCGCCATAAAGCGTCTCAATGCGGGCTTCGACGGTGCGGCCATCCTTGAGGTGTGCGACCGCGATTTGCGGCGTGAAGGCAGCCGGGTCCGGCGAGCCATCATCGATCACTTCAATTTTCTGACCGAGCACCAATGTCGCCGGATCGCTGAGTTTCGCAGCGGAAAAATCGTCCAGTCCGACCTGTCCGGTCATCAAGGCGACAGCGCCTGAATACTGGAAGCACAAGCGCGCATAATTGACCGCCATATCGGATTTGATCGGACGCCCCACCAGGCGGTGGATTAATCGCGGCGCGGTCAGAGTGAGTCGCTCAACCTCCTCCGCGCGCACGCCCTGGTCTCGCAATTTTTGCATCAGAACGATGCCGCCCTGAGCCGCGCGGCCGGTCGGAAACGGCTTATGACTGACTTCCGCGATGCGCCAGATCTGGCCGAGGGAAGCGATGACCTCTGTCGGATCGGCTTCGTCTTCGAACAAAGCGAAATAACCGAACGGGCCTTCCAGACTGTCATGCGGCCCTGGCATGCCATTGGCGGCAAGATCGCACGCCATGATCGCGCCGCGCGCACCATTGCCGATCTGAATGGGCAGAGCTGGTTTGCCTTCGACATGCGCCTGCATGGTACCGGAATTGAAAGCCAAGGCGTAGCCGAGGGCATCCTTGGTCTGCTCCGCTGACAAGCCACGCAGCCGCGCAATGCCGAGCGTGGCGCCAAAGATGCCGGCATTGGCGGGACGGAAGAATTTGATCGGACTGGTCACGCTGACGCCAATGCCCGCGGCGAGATCAACCGCCACTGCCATGGCGACTGCGAGCGACTCGCCAGCGACGTCGCCTTGTGCATCGCACTCCGACATCAGCGCCGACAGGATCGTCGCGAGCGGATGCACGACGGCGGGTTCATGCACGCAATCATATTCCTGACAATGGATCTGAAAGCCGTTGATGAATGCGGCATTGGCCGGCGTGGTGGCGAAGCTGCCGGTGCCCCAGACCTGCGCCTTGCCGTCACCGGCCCAGGACGCGGTGGATCGCCGAACCGTCTCGGTCAAGGGCGCCCCGGCCCCGGCAATGCCGACCCCGATTGTGTCGAGCAGATAGGTCTTCACCGCGCGCACCGCCGCGGGGGATAGATCCGAGTACCGCGTCTCAAGTCCGTGGCGGACGAAGGCGTCGATCATGCCACTCATGTCAAAACCTCCCGCAAACGCTTTATCAGGTCGCTGATACTGATATCATCGCTCATCACCATGGCAGAGAGCGTCCGCGACGACTCGTCAGACATGCCACCCGCGCGCATCAGGCTTTCCGCTTTTTCGATGAGTTGCGCGTCGCCGATCGGGTTTTCGGGATCGCCCAGTGCGTCCGCCATGATGACCGTCTCGCCATTGGTGGAAACCTCAGCGCCAAACCGCGCCGGGTATCGATCCTGATAGTCGGCGCCAATCTCGACCTCTACCTTTGCCCGCAAGGCGGACAGGTCGGGCGCCTGAATTGAGTCAGTGCTGAAATCTTCGAGCGCCGGTGCGCCGCGGACCAGAGTCGTCGCAACAGAGTGCTGGAGCGAGAATTTCGCTTCAATGACGGTTTCCGGCGACGGGCGATCACAGAACTTCAAGGCATCGGCATAAGTCCGAACCGTGATGCGATCGATCTGGTCGAGCGTGATCCGGTCCCGCAATTCCAGCGCTGCATCAATCGCTGCATGCGCATGCCGACAAGCGGGCCAGGGCTTGAAGCTGACATCATGGATCATCCAGTCGGCTTGATCGGCCAGGACCTGGCGCGGGTCGCCATCGCGGCACATGGCCTGGAAAAACCCCTGCTCGCCTTCAAGGATCTCGAGCGGTCCCAGAAAGCCGAGCTGCGCGAGACGGGCTGCATCCAATCCGGCACGTGCGGCGACGGATGTGTGCAATTGCTTGCCCATGCTGGCAGCGTCATGCCGGGTATGCCAAAGCCCTGCGGACTGGCTCATAGCGAGCGCCAGCGCATGCCCGGTCCGGGATTCATCCAGTCCCAGCAAGTTTGCGCAAGCCGCAGCCGCCCCGATCGCGCCGCAAGTCCCGGTCGAATGCCACAGGGCATAATGCGCTGGTCCCACCGCGCGGCCCAGGCGAATAGTCGCTTCATAGCCTCGGACAATGGCGGCCAATAGATCTGAGTCTCGGGATTGAAAACTGTCTGCCAGAGCAAGCGCGGCGGGTATGATGCTCGGCCCGGGATGCAAGAGCGCTCGCTTGTCGACATCGTCCATTTCGAGAATATTGCCGAAGCCGCCCCAGACAAAGGCCAACCCGCTGGCATCGCTGGTCGCGCTCTGCTTCAGAATCGTTCCGGCTGGTTCTTTCGCCCCGGCGACGGCGCAGCCAATCCAGTCGAGCAAATGCAGGCGGGCCCGTTGCAGATCGCGCGCCGCCACCGGCCGCGCGAGCAAGTCTGAAAGCTCTGTCAAAACTGGGTTTTCAGAAATTTGTCCGGACATATTCTGGTGCTTACACAAAGTTTGTGGTTGAGTGAACCCGAAACTTACGTCA
>JBCCCT010000121.1:0-10278 GCA_039033355.1 Pseudomonadota bacterium
CGCTTCAGACCGCCTTCCCAGAGCTTGCGCTCCAGTGACATATTGGCCTGTCGCTCCTGGCTGACAGTTGCGGGTACAGCGCCGGATTTCCACCGACTTCCCTCTTAGCCCCCGTTAAGGGAGCACCATCTGGGGCTGCTCTTGCTGCGTCTGCGAAGAAAAGTCAATCTACCGAAGGTTGCGATCCGTCCGGAAAGCGCCCCTAAAAGTCGATCCCGCGCTGCGCCTTGATGCCTGACTTGAATGGGTGTTTCACCTCGCGCATCTCACTGACCAGGTCAGCATATTCGCACAGATCCGGTTTGGCATCGCGCCCAGTCAGGACAACACTGGTGCGGCTCGATCTTGCATCCAGACCTGCGATCACAGCCGCGACCGACAAATAGTCATAGCGCAGGGCGATATTGATCTCGTCCAGCACGATCAGATCATATTCACCAGAGGCCATCATCTCCTGGGCCTTTGCGAAGGCCGCCTCTGCGGCGGCAATGTCGCGGTCACGATCCTGCGTGTCCCAGGTGAAGCCCTCTCCCATTGTATGCCAGTCGACCGTGCCGAGCTTGTCAAAGAATTGCCGTTCGCCCGTGATCCATTTTCCTTTGATGAATTGCACCACGCCGACTTTGTGCCCCCAGCCGAGCGCGCGAATGATCACGCCAAATGCAGAGCTGGATTTGCCTTTGCCATCGCCGGTATGCACCAGGATGAGCCCGCGGCCCGGGTCGCCGGCAGAGTCGGTTTTGCGTTTCTGTTCGTCCTGCAATTTCTGCATCTTGGCTTTGTGCGAGTCGGCATCACTCATCGGCTGGGTCCTTGTTGCGGCGGCAAATGGATCATACCGCCAAAATCGATACTGGTATTAAAATCTTCTTCAGTGTCACCGGTCGCCAATGCCGCCCGAATCACACCCGCATGCGTCACACATAGTGTGGTCCGCTCAAACGCCTGCCAGGGTTTGAGCGCCTGGCGCACGCGCGCTTGCAAGCGTGCGACGGTTTCGCCGCCATGAGGGCATGCGTGCAGAAAGTCAGCCGCCCAGGCATCAAGCTCATGCCGCGGGATCTCATTCCAAGGCAGACCTTCCCAGGCACCGAAATCCATCTCTTGCAATCGCGGCTCGATTTCGATCACTAGGCCCCTCGCTTGCGCGACATGTTCCGCCAGGCGCCGACAGCGCTGCAAAGGACTGGAGACGATGTTGGCAATGGGAGGTAGCGACTGGAGGACTTGATCCGCTTCCGCCTCGAAGCTGTCGACCAGTGGCAAGTCGGTTTGACCATAACAGGTCCCGGGCGCCACGCGCGGCGTGGTATGCCGGACCAGGATCACAGCCATGCCAGCAATCCGAGATAGAAACCCAATTCGCTGACCTGCTGAACAGCGCCCAGCGTGTCGCCCGTATAGCCGCCCAGTTTGGGCTCGAAAAACAGGCGCGTGAGGCCGTGGCCCACGGTCAGTCCAAGGACGCTGCACGCAAGGGCCGTGGGCGGCAAGAACCAGCACCATGCGACCAGGATTGCGATACCGGTGATCACAATCGTCACCAGGGATATCGGCGAGACCCCTTCCGCCACAGGCTTACCCGTGCCCTCGGTGCGAACGTAAGTACTGGTGGCGATGACCAGCACGCTGGACAAGCGAGAGACACCGTGCGCGGTGACCAGCGCAGCAGCGACGAATCCGATGGGCAACAACGTCAGCGATGCGGTCTTGGTGAGCAAGACAATGGTCAGTGCCAGCGTGCCATAAGTGCCCAATCGGGAGTCGCGCATGATCTCCAGCGCGCGGTCTCGATCCAGGCCGCCGCCAATTCCATCAAACGTGTCCGCCAGGCCATCCTCATGGAACCCTCCGGTCAAAAGCAAGCCCGCGCCCATCGCGAGGAGGATGGCGATAACTTGCGGAAACACTGTAAGGCTGAGTGCAAAGATGGCTGCAGATACGCACCCCACCAGCAAACCGACGATGGAATAATACCGCACGGAAGCCGCCATGCGCTCAGGCGAATAGAGCCCCTCCGACGGGATCGGGATTCGCGTCAGAAACTGGACGGCCAGCAGCAAGGAGGCGGCTTCCTGCTTCATTCAGGACCGCTCACGCCGGCCTCTGCAAAACTGCTCATTTCCCGCAGCATGGCCGCTGCCGCTCTGATCAATGGAACCGCCAGCAACGCCCCTGTGCCCTCACCCAGTCGGAGGTCGAGATCCAGCAAGGGCTGCGCCTCAAGCGCTTCCAGCAGCACGCGGTGCCCAGCTTCGGCCGACTGATGCGCAAAGACAAAGGCCGCACGACTGTCTGGCGCCATGCGCGCCGCACACAGGGCTGACGCGGTGGCGATAAAGCCATCAATGACCACAATCTTGCCGCTCGCCGCGCCGCCCAGCATCGCGCCTGTCATCATCGCGATCTCAAACCCGCCATACTCGCTCAGGGCGTCTTCAGCGGTCAGTTGAGGCGCCGTTCGGGCGGCCGCTTGCTTAAGCAGCTCGGTTTTGTGCGACAGGCCCTGATCGTCCAGCCCTGTCCCGCGCCCGGTCAAGCTTGCCACATCCAGGCCGAGGATCTTGGCGCCGATCAGAGATGCGGCGGATGTGTTGCCAATGCCCATCTCACCGCAGCAGAGAATGTCCGCCTGGCTCGCTTCCGCCAGAACACGTCCCGCCGCTATCGCATTTTGCACCTGCTCTGCGGACATGGCAGCCTGCTCGATCGCATTCGACGTGCCGGCGCCTTGTCGGCGATTCAACAACCCAGCATGTTCGATGGCCTCGCCCGCGATCCCGGCATCAACGACATGAACCTCTGCGCCGACCGAGCGCGCAAATACATTCGCAGCCGCGCCGCCATTCAGAAAATTCTCGACCATTTGCCGCGTGACCGCTTGCGGATAAGCCGAAACACCCGCGGTCGCGATGCCATGATCCCCCGCAAAGATGAAGTGATCGCAGGTCTCGACACGCGGAGTCAGTGTGTTCTGAACTCTGGCAATGGTGGCGGCGAGCGATTCGATCTGTCCCAAAGAGCCGACTGGCTTGGTTTTCGTATCGAGTGCCGTTTTCAGGCGCGTATCAAAGTCGGCAATATGAGACGTCATGCGCCCCGCACATAACGACGCCATCTGATTTGACAAGGAAATGGTGCCCTCGGCCGGACTTGAACCGGCAAGCCCAACAATAGGCGGCGGATTTTAAGTCCGCTGTGTTTACCAATTTCACCACAAGGGCACGCGACAGCCTGACTAGCCGGGCTCGACGCGTCAGACAACCGGCTTTCCACTGCAATTCCTCTCTTAACAAAACTCTAAGTGGCATTTCCTATGCATAATCAGAGCTATGCCCCATCCGATGCAGAAAAAACGGTACAATGCGCTTTTGGTCACCTTGGTGTGCTACGGGCCATTTGTGGTGCTGATTGGCGGCGGTCTGTTTCTGTTTTTACGATAGTTGTCTGGTCGGAACGGCAGGATTCGAACCTGCGACCCCTTGACCCCCAGTCAAGTGCGCTACCTGGCTGCGCTACGCTCCGAACCAGGGCCGGAGGTATAGGCGGATGATCGGATTTGGCAATGGGGAAGTGGCGGTTTAAGCCGCCTTGCGCCCGCGCGCTTCGTCCAGGCGCGCCTTGATATCCGTCAAATCCGACAGAATGGACTCCAGGCGCTCATTAGTGCCGGTTGCTGGCGTATCGGAAGGCTTGGCTTCAAAGGCTTGGCGCACGGTTTCTTGCATCTCTCTGGCAGGACTCGACTGCGGATCAACCTCAACTGAGTCTGCCGGCGCGACAATCCTCGCTTGTCCGCCAAGCACAGAGTCGACGCCCTGCTCACGCAACAGCTTGCCCGCACCCTTCAAGGTCATGCCCTGATCATGCACCAGGGTCTGAATCGCCCGCAGCGCCGCCATGTCTTCCGGACGGAACATGCGCCGTCCATCCCGCCGCTTCAGCGGTTTGACGAATTTCTTGAACTTGGTTTCCCAATAGCGCAGCACGTGTGGCTGCAGGCCCAGTTCTTCTGCGGCTTCTCCGATGGATCGATAGGCGTCTGCGGATTTCTCAATCTTACGGGCAGCAGAAGTAGACATATAGAATGGCTCTCGTGATTATCCTCCGACGCGATCTTTGAGCATCGGAGACGGTTTGAAGGTCACAACCTTACGCGCCGAAATCGTTGCCTGGATGCCGGTCTTGGGATTGCGTCCCTCGCGGGCCGCTTTTCGACGGACATTGAAGTTTCCAAAGCGGGACAATTTGACCGCTCCTTCGTCTTCCAGGCTTTCACTGATCATTTCGAGCACGCGGTCAAGCAAGTGCGAGGATTCCTGCCGCGTCAGACCGATTTCGCGAACAATCGCGTCGGTCAGTTCTACACGGGTGAGCGTTGTGGTCGTCACGGGATCAACTCCTCTAGGTTAACAATACGGGCTGATATGTTAACGAATTACCAAAAATCAGAGGCGAAAGAGGCTCGCGCCCCAAGAAAATCCGCCGCCCATGGCTTCGCTGAGCACCAAATGCCCTGGTTGTATGCGACCATCGCTGACCGCGGTGTGTAAAGCAAGTGGAATCGAAGCGGCAGACGTGTTGCCATGATCGCCCACCGTCGAGATCACTTTGCTCTCATCAAGCTTCATTTTCTTGGCGACGCCGTTCAGGATGCGCTGATTGGCCTGATGCGGCACGAACCAGTCGACATCATCGGATGTGATGCCGGTTTCCTCGTACACAGCATCAATGGCGCTTGAAATATTGGTCACGGCGTGGCGGAAGACCTGATTGCCGAGCATCCGGACATGGCCGATCGTCCCAGTCGAGGACACGCCGCCATCGACGTGCAGCAATTCGCTCTTGGTGCCGTCCGTGCGGATATGATGCGTGAGGACGCCGCGATCGCCAGCATCGGATTCGCTTTCGGCGGTCAGAACCACGCCGCCTGCGCCGTCGCCGAACAGCACGCAGGTGCCGCGATCGGACCAGTCGAGAATGCGGGTAAAGGTTTCCGCGCCAATCACCAGAGCCGTCTTGAACAGCCCGGTCTTGAGCATCGAATCTGCGGTGGCCAGCGCGAACAGGAATCCGGAACAGACGGCCTGAACGTCAAATGCGGCGCCGGGGCCCGTGCCAAGCTTGGCCTGTACCGCCGTCGCTGTGGCCGGGAACGTCTTGTCCGGCGTCGTGGTCGCAAGGACGATAAGGTCGACCGTTTCCGCCGCAATGCCGGCATCCTTCAGAATGCGCGTTGCGGCCTGTGTCGCCAGGTCAGAGGTCAGTTCGCCATCCGCCGCGATATGGCGCTGGCGGATGCCGGTCCGCTCCTGAATCCACTGATCCGAGGTTTCGACAATGGTCGACATTTCCTCATTGGTCATGATGCGTTCAGGGAGATAGCCCCCGGTGCCGCGGATAACGCTTCTGATCGCCGTCATTCTGACGCCTCGCTCAAGCTGACTTCGACACTGTCACGGCGCAGGCCGGACGCGACTTCTTCCATATAGCGACTCGCCGCCAGGTCAGCCGCGAGACTGACCGCGGTGGAGTAGCCTTCGGCATCGGTGCCGCCATGACTTTTCACCACCACGCCATTGAGCCCCAGCAATACCCCGCCATTGACATTTGACGGATCCATCTTCTCGCGCAGACGTTTGAGGCCGGAACTGGCGAGCGCTGCGCCCATTTTGGAGATCACGCCAGAGGTTAGCGCTTCGCGGACATAGGAGGCCACCAGGCGCGCGGTCCCCTCCGCCGTCTTCAGCGCAACATTGCCGGTAAAGCCGTCTGTGACCACGACATCGACCGCGCCCATGGCAATGTCATTGCCTTCGACATAGCCGCGAAAATCCAGGCCCAGTTCGGGCTCACGCAGGCGCTCGGCCGCCAGTTTCAGCGTGTCGCGGCCCTTGTCTTCTTCGGAGCCGATATTCAGCAGGCCGATGGTCGGTTTCAGTTTTCCCGTCACGGCGCGAGCATAGGCCTCTCCCATGATCGCAAAAGTGACAAGTTGGTCAGAGTCTGCATCGAGATTGGCGCCCACATCCAGGACGATGGAACGCCCCTCAATGGTCGGCCAGATCGCGGTCATGGCGGGGCGATGCACGCCCTCCATCTTGCGCAAGGCCATCATGGCGAAAGCCATCAGCGCCCCTGTATTTCCGGCTGATACGGCAGCGCCAGCGCGCCCCGCTTTAACGGCCTGTACCGCGCCCCACATGCTGGTCGTCTTGGCCCGGCGCAGCGCGACCGAGGGCTTTTCGCTCATGCTGACGACGTCATCGTGGTGCATGATGGTGCAGCGGTCCATCAAACCGCGGGATTCGAGGCCCGGCGTGATGTCTTCCGCGCGCCCATGAATTTCGAACAGCACATTGCTGCGCCGTTCGGCAAAGTGTTTCAAACCATCAAGCACAACGGTCGGAGCCGCATCGCCCCCCATTGCGTCAATTGACAGTATCAAGCTGGCCATCGGATCAAGACTCCGCATTGCCGTGTAAGATCGGCGCAACCTATGCGCGCCCGATCGGAAAGGCAACGCATCTCTTTACGAACATAACAGCTTGGCAGCACTGCAGATTCACAAGGCATCGGGCCCGGCGCGGACTTGTGCGTCGGACAGATCCTCCACATCGACATTCAGGTCGATCAAATAGGCCGCCAGCGCCGCGGCTTTTTCAGCATCCTTCTGGACATTCCGCTGCAAGACTTCCGTCACAGCCTGTTTCGGCGCGGCGGCTGACAAGCCCTCATCGATCGCTTTGGCGAGACCAAAAAACTCTTCGCCCATTTTGCGAATGCGCCGGGCAATCGACGAATCGCCCACGCCATGTTCGCGCAGCGCATGGTCAAAGTCAGAGAAAAGCAGCTCGGAGAACGCCTCAGACAAGGCTTTGCCTTCCCCGCCAAGGCCCCGCATCCGCCGCATGGCCAGCGTCGCCACAAGGGTGACCATGTTGAATCGACCATAAACAGTGTCGGTCAGCCATTCTCGGAGAAATGGCTCAGGGTTCCGTGCCGTCGTGTTGACGGCATCGCGCCAGCGCCGTGCGACGTCTTTGTCGGCTGATTTTCGATTGAACCAATTGAACATGTTTGCCCTATTTTTGACTCCGATCGGGTGTTTCATGGAGGTTGCCAATGGCAGGTTTTCACCGTTATCTCCAGCGCAACTATCAGGAGTTTCCTCATGGCGCGACGTGTCATTCTAGCATCTATTGCGCTTGCGGCGCTAACCACGGCCTGCATCAGCCCGATTCAGGACTATCATGGCTATACCGCGGACGAGGTCCTGCCCCAGAATATCGAAGTGGGTGAGGACACCCGCGCCAGTGTTCTGGCACAGCTGGGTTCGGCGTCTACGGAAAGCGTGTTTGATGAGAATACCTGGTTCTATATCACCACCCGGCGTGAGCGGGTCGCCTTCCTGACTCCAAGAACCAAGCAGCGCAGCATCACCGCCATTCGATTCGGCGAAGACGATGTCGTCGACGAATTGCTGACTTATGATGAAGAGGATGGTCAGGTCATCAATTACGCCTCGCGCGAAACGCCGACGCGTGGACGCGAGCTGGGTCTGCTGGAACAGATCTTCGGAACGGTCGGCGCGGTCGCGTTGCCTCAAACCGACGAACGGACGCCGGGCAACCCGACGGGACGCCGAAACTAGGCCCCGTTACGGGGCGCTACGATCTCTCGAGACATACCCGTCCAGGCCGGGTGCACAAGTGTCCGCATCGCTGCGCGCATAGACGTGGACATAATCGACAAGAAGGATTGACGGATCCGGCGTGTCATCGATGGGCCAGCCACTGCCGAGGGCCAAATTGACGATCGGATACATCGGATAATCCATCTCTTCCGGCGTCGGGTGGCGCCAATACTCCTCGCCATTGCGGAAAAAGACGATCCAGTCGGGCGAGATGTCGACACCATACGTGTTGAACTCATTGACCAGAATGTCCGAATCAACGCTGGTTCGTATGCCTTCTGACCACTTTTTCCCTGGCGCTTCATAGTGCAGATGCAGAACGGTGTGGAAGCGATCGGTCCGATGTCCGTAATATTCAACCACATCAATCTCGAGCCGCGGGTCGACGCTGCCAACCGCGCGCAGGGGCATCAGCCAGAATGCCGGCCAGGTCCCTGGCCCTTCAGGAAACTTCATGCGGGTTTCGAAATAGCCATATTGCGTCCCCCAGCCGCGCCCGCGCCGGTCGGCAGCCGCGAGTAATCCGGACCGCCACTTACCCGTTTTGTCCCGCCAGGCCTTTATCGATAGAATCCCTTGTTCCACCGAAAACGGGCCTTCGTGCCCGGGATCGGTGAATTGGGCATCGCCGAAATCTCCCCACCAGGGCGTGTGCGCCGTCCAGCGCGCAAGGCCGATCCGATTGGGAGACACGCTCAACCTGTCAAACTCTTCCAGCACGACCGGCACCAGATCGCAGCCATCGAGCGATTGGGATGTCGTTGATGTGGAGGTGCAGGCTGTGAGCGTTAGTCCAGCCACAAGCCCCGCGATATGCTTCGAGACATTCATTCTAAACGTCCACCCATAATCTACCCTAATCAAAGAGATAGCGCATTGCGCGTCGCCGTGAAGCGCAGACATAGAAAAACCCGCGCCTGGATTGGCGCGGGTTTTTCAGTTTTGTAAAAAGGGTTGGGCCCTAGTGACCGCCAGCCAAGACAGCCAGCATCAAGAGCGCCACAATATTGGTGATCTTGATCATCGGGTTTACAGCGGGCCCAGCGGTATCCTTGTAAGGATCACCGACTGTGTCGCCAGTCACCGCGGCCTTATGGGCTTCAGAGCCTTTGCCGCCATGGTTGCCATCTTCGATATATTTCTTGGCATTGTCCCAGGCACCGCCGCCGGAGGTCATGGAAATGGCCACGAAGAGACCGGTCACGATCACCCCGAGGAGCATCGCACCCACGGCTGCCAGAGCTGCAGAAGGTCCTGCAATCCACCAGATCAGGAGGAATAGAACAATCGGAGACAGAACCGGCAGAAGCGATGGCACGATCATTTCCTTGATCGCAGCGGATGTCAGAATGTCGACCGCCTTGCCATAATTCGGCTTGGACGTGCCTTCCATAATGCCCGGATCATTCTTGAACTGGCTGCGCACTTCTTCGACCACGGCTTGTGCCGCGCGGCCCACCGCCATCATCGACATGCCGCCGAACAGGAAGGGCAGAAGCCCACCGAATAGCAGACCGACCACGACATATGGATTGGCAATCGAGAAGTTCACGACGCCGATACCGTCAAAGAAGCTGCCCTCCGCAGCATTCGCCGCAAAGTATTTCAGGTCTTCATTATAGGCTGCGAACAGAACCAGGGCGCCGAGGCCGGCGGAGCCGATCGCATAGCCTTTGGTAACCGCCTTGGTCGTGTTGCCGACCGCGTCGAGTGCGTCTGTCGTATCCCGCACGGAGCTTGGCAGTTCCGCCATTTCCGCGATGCCGCCCGCATTGTCGGTCACCGGACCAAACGCGTCGAGCGCAACAATCATCCCGGCCAGCGCCAGCATGGTTGTCGTTGCAATGGCAATGCCGAACAGACCGGCCAGATTGAAGGTCAGGATGATGCCGGCCATGATCGTGATGGCTGGCAACGCTGTCGATTCCAGCGACACAGCCAAACCCTGGATCACGTTCGTACCGTGGCCTGAAGCCGAGGCCTCAGCAACCGATTTCACGGGCCGATAATCTACGCCGGTATAGTATTCCGTGACGACCACGATCAGCGCGGTCACCACCAGGCCAGCAACACCGCAATAGAACAGGTCGAGCCCAGTCACGACCGCGGCACCCGTCCCTGCAGAATTCAGCAAGCCAAGTGCAGCGCCTGCGCCTGCAAGCTCACCAAAGCCGTTTGGCAGCGCGTACTGGACAGCGATGGCCAGACCACCGATTGTCAGCACACCGGTTACGATCAGGCCCTTGTAAAGCGCCCACATGATATTCGTGGAGCCTTCGCCGAGGCGAACAAAGAACGTGCCGATCACCGACGCGACGATACAAACCGCACAAATCGCGAGTGGGAAGAGCAAGATGCTACCAAGATAATCCGTGCCTGCGAAATAGATCGCGCTGAGGACCATGGTGGCAACAATTGTCACCGCATAGGTTTCGAACAAGTCAGCCGCCATACCCGCACAGTCACCAACATTGTCGCCGACATTGTCAGCGATCGTCGCCGCGTTGCGAGGATCATCCTCAGGGATACCGGCTTCCACCTTGCCAACCATATCGCCGCCGACATCTGCACCTTTGGTAAAA
>JBCCCT010000122.1:0-10208 GCA_039033355.1 Pseudomonadota bacterium
ACGCGCACAGATATGCTGGCGCTGGAAGACCATATGCGCGGCATTGAAGGCGTTGAACATATTCATACCAGCGTCGGCGGCGGCACGCTGCGATACATGCTGACTTATGAAGTCGGCTCCGACAATCCGGCTTATGGGCAATTGCTGATGAAGACATCCGATTATCGGTTGAATGATCAGCTGATTGCCGAGATCCAGGCCTATGCCGATGCCAATTTCCCGGATGCTCAGGCCAAGGTCTGGAAGTTTCGCCTCGGCCCCGGCGGGGGCTCCAAAATTGAAGCGACGTTTGCCGGGCCCGACCCCGCCATTCTCAGGGATCTGGTCAATCAGGCCAAACGGATCATGGCGGCGGACCCGAAAGCCGTTTTGATCAAGGATGACTGGCGCCGCCCCGTACCGGTCTTCCAACCGGTCTATTCGCAGAACAAGGGCGAACGCGTTGGCATCACGCGCAAGGATATGGCGGATGCCCTGGCGGAGAATTTCAGCGGCCTGCAGCGCGGCGTCTATCGGGAAGGCGACACGCTGATCCCGATCATTTCCCGCGCCCCGAAAGATGAGCGCACCAGTACCTGGGACCTGGTCTCGATCCAGATCCTCAGCCCGACGACCCAGCAGCCAGTTCCCATGGCGCAAGTCATCGATGATGGTGACCTGATCTGGCGTGATGCAAGGCTGCTGCGCACCGATCGCGTCCTGTCCATCAAGGCGCAGGCCGACCCGGCCGTTGGAGAGCTTGCGGATGCTCTGTTCTCGCGCCTGCGTCCACAGATTGAGAGTATCGAACTGCCGCCGGGCTATACGCTGGAATGGGATGGCGAGTTCGGGTCGTCCAGCGAGGCGCAATCCAATCTGGCAAGCACAATTCCTTTGGGGCTGCTGGCCATGGTCCTGGTGGTCGTGGTTCTGTTCAATGCCGTGCGCCAGCCGATTGTGATCTGGTCGATCGTTCCCCTGGCCATTGTTGGCGTCGTGGTTGGACTCGCGATCACGCAGACGCCGCTCGAATTTATGGGAATTCTGGGTTTGCTGTCTCTGTCTGGGCTTTTGATCCAGAACTCGCTGGTTCTGGTCGACTCCACCGATGAATTGATCGCGTCCGGCATGCCGAGGTTTGATGCCCTGGTCGAATCTGCGGCCAGTCGGTTGCGGCCTGTCACAATGGGGGCGTTCACCACGGTGCTCGGCATCCTGCCGCTCTATTTCGACGCCTTCTTCAAGTCGATGACTGTGGTGCTGGCCTTTGGTCTTTCTTTCGCGACCTTGATCACCCTGTTGGTCACGCCCGTGCTTTACGCGCTTCTGTTTGGTATTCATCGTGATGAATCGGCGCTCCCGCCGCCAATGCCGGAGCCAGAAGAGGAGCTCGCCCCCGCATGATGAAGCCCTTTCTCCTCAGTTGCACGCTGGTGTCGCTTGCCGCCTGTGCGAACATCACGACCCCTGAAACGGCTGGACAGGTTGCGCGCGACAGTTTGCCAGACGCGCCCAATGCCTGGGCGATGGCCGGGGAACGGGTAGGCCCGGTCCAGGCCGGCTGGATTGCTCAGCTTGAGGATCCCGTACTCGACGCCCTGGTCGAGGAAGCACTGGCGAACAATCGCAACCTGCAGGCGGCGGCCGCGAATGTGCAACGCTCCTGGGCTCTGGCCGGGCAGGCGGGCGCGGCACTGTCGCCATCGGTCAGCCTGTCATCCGGGGCGACGCGAAGCGGCAATATCGAAGATACGGGCGCAGACAGCTATTCCCTGACCGGACAAGCGAGCTGGGAACTGGATCTCTGGGGCCGTATCAGGGCCGGAAATCAAGCCGCTGTGCTGAGCGCGGAAGCGGCTGAAGCTGACTATGTTTACAGTCAGTACTCGCTCGCGGCGGCTGTCGCGCGTGGTTATTTCCTGGCGATCGAAGCGGACCGACAGGCCGAGACCGTGCGCAACACGCTGGATGCCCTGAATGAGACGGATCGGATTGTCGGGGTCCAGTTCGAGTTTGGGATGGCGACATCTCAAGACGTCGCGCTGTCCCGCTCCGACCTGGCCCGAACGAGGGACTCCTTGATTGCAGCCCAGGGCTCGCAACGCGACGCCTTGCGCTCGCTCGAGGTCTTGCTGGGACGTTATCCGGCGGCCGACCTGGAATTGCGTCGTGACTTGCCGGACGTGCCTGCACCGCCGCCGCCTGGTGTGCCGTCGGAAATCCTCGAACGCCGCCCGGATGTCATCGCGGCGGAACGCCGGGTCGCGTCGGCGTTTAACAGTCTCGATCAGGCGAAAGCGGCGCGGATGCCCTCTATCAGCCTGACTGGCAGCCTGGGTGGGTCATCCGGCGATCTGACCAACCTGATCAATCCGACCAATGTGGCTTGGCAAGCGGCGACCAGTCTTGTGGCACCGCTGATCGATGGCGGATTGCGCGAGTCTCAAGTGGAGCAGGCAAGCGCGGAGCAGACGCAGGCCATTGCCGGTTATGCCGATACGGTTCTGACAGCGTTTCAAGAAGTCGAAGGCTCGCTCGACCAGACGGTTGTCCTGAAAGATCGCGCCGTCCAACTCGAAGAGGCCGCGTCCGAAGCCCGCAACGCATTGCGGATCGTCAATCTGCGCTATGAGGAAGGCGAGACGGACTTGCTCGACGTGCTCACCATTCAGCAGCGCGTCCTGTCGAATGAGGGCGATGTGGTCAGCATTGAGCGCGCGCAGCTGGATGAATGGGTCGGTCTGAACCTGGCCCTGGGAGGCAGCTGGGAAGAGGGCGGGTGACCCCGGTCATCCTTATGATTTCAGGCGGTCTGCATGCCATCGCACATGGTCAGCCATGAAGCTTGCGATGAAATAGTATGAATGGTCATAGCCGGGTTGCATGCGATGGGTCACACGTTGACCATGGTCCCGGGCCTCTTTCAGGAACGGTGCTGGATCGAGCTGTTCGTCGAGGAATTGATCAGCATCGCCCTGGTCGATCAGGATGTCAGCCTCTGACGGCATTTCCTTGACCAGTTCAGTCGCGTCATAAGCCTCCCATGCCACCGAGACCGGGCCGAGATAGGCCTCCAGCGCCTTTTGTCCCCACGGCACGCGCGCCGGTGAGACGATCGGAGAAAAGGCGGAACAGGTCTGATAGATGGACGGGTTTTTCAAGTGCAGCGTCAGCGCCCCATGTCCACCCATGGAGTGGCCGGTAATGCCTTGCGTCTGCATATTCGCCGGGAAGTGTTTGGCGATCAGGTCCGGCAGCTCATCCGTGATGTATTGGTCCATTTTGTAATGCGCGGCCCAGGGGGCTTGCGTGGCCGTGAGATAGAATCCGGCGCCCTGGCCAAGATCATAGGCGTCATCATCGGCCACAGCATCGCCGCGCGGGCTGGTATCTGGCGCCACGATCATCAGGCCATGTTCGGCGGCATGTTTCTGAATGCCTGACTTTTCCATGACATTGGCCCAGGTACAGGTCAGGCCGGACAAATACCAGAGGACAGGCACCGGACTGTCCTGCGCTTGTGGCGGCGTGTAGACAGCAAACCGCATGGTGCAGTCCGTGACCTTGCTATCATGGTCATGCACGCTGAGCGTGCCGCCGAATGAGGTCCAGGAAGAGATGGGGGTAAGGGTCATGTCTGACGCGGCTCCTTGTACATCAATTGAAAGATCATCTCGCGAGAGGTTTCGTGATTAAATGGGGCGCGATCCCAGTCGCCCCAGACTTGCGATACCGTCAATCCCGCCTCGGAGGCCAAGTCGGAAATTTCGGCTTTGGTTGCAAAACGAAGCGTGCTGTCCGAGGTCAGCGTCTCGCTTGTGAAGTGATAGTCCCAGGCGAAGCTTAAATAGTTCGGAGCGCGCGATGAGTCCGTCATACGGCGTACCGCGTACACGTGCCCGTTTGGTGTTTCCATTGTATAGTCTCTGGCCCAGACCGTGTCCCAGTCCACAGCCGGGTTTCTGGTTTCGAACACGACCAGGCCATCCGGTTTCAGGTGCTGCGCCATGGTCTGCAAGGCTTGCAGGATTTGCTGATCTGAAAGCAGCACCTGGAAGGCGTGTCCGGTCATGATGACGAGATCAAATCTGCGATCAGAGCGGTAGGTCTCAGAAGTCGACTCGACCCATTCTATACTGACCGGTTGAGGGGGTCGCCTTGCAACGCCGAGCATGGCCCTGGCTGGATCGACGCCGACCACGCGGTGCCCACGCGTTGCAAAAGTCTTGCTCAACAATCCTGTGCCGCAGCCGAGATCCAGGACGTCTACAGGCCTTGCGCCTGCAAGACTGAGATAAAAGTCGCGGTCCTCTGACCCTGCATTTCCAAGATCATAAAGATCCGCCAGTCTCGGATCAGAGAACTGGCGATCAGGCACTAATACACCACGACCGAGCGAATGCTCTCGCCCGCATGCATCAGATCGAACGCGTCATTGATCTTGTCCAGTGGCATGACATGGGTGATCATCGGGTCGATCTGGATCTTGCCCTGCATGTACCAGTCGACGATTTTCGGCACATCCGTCCGCCCTTTGGCGCCGCCAAAGGCTGTGCCGCGCCAGTTGCGTCCGGTGACCAGCTGGAACGGGCGGGTGGCGATCTCTTTTCCGGCTTCAGCGACGCCGATAATGACGCTCGTGCCCCAGCCGCGATGGCAGCATTCCAGCGCCTGACGCATCACGTCCGTATTGCCGGTGCAATCGAAGGAATAGTCGGCGCCACCATCGGTCAGTTCAACCAGGTGCGCGACCACATCGCTTGTCTCTTTCGGATTGACGAAATGCGTCATCCCGAACTTCTCGCCCCATTCTTGCTTGGCCGGGTTGATGTCGACGCCGACAATCTTGTCTGCACCGACCATTTTTGCGCCCTGGATCACATTCAGGCCAATGCCGCCCAGACCGAAGACGACCACATTGTCGCCGGCCTGAACCTTGGCCGTATTGGTGACGGCGCCTACGCCCGTGGTCACGCCGCAGCCGACATAACAGGTCTTGTCGAAGGGAGCGTCCTCGCGAATCTTTGCCACGGCGATCTCTGGCAGGACGGTAAAGTTCGAGAAGGTCGAGCAGCCCATATAGTGATAAATCGTCTCGCCCTTGTAAGAGAAGCGCGATGTCCCGTCCGGCATCACGCCTTTGCCTTGCGTGGCCCGGATGGCGGTGCAGAGATTGGTCTTGCCAGACAGGCAACTTTTGCACTGGCGGCATTCCGGCGTGTAAAGCGGGATGACATGATCGCCTGGTTTCACGCTGGTCACACCCGCGCCGATCTCGCGGACAATGCCGGCGCCTTCATGCCCGAGAATGCTGGGAAAGATGCCCTCGCTGTCCAATCCGTCGAGCGTGTAGGCATCCGTGTGGCAGATGCCCGTGGCCATGATTTCGACCAGGACTTCGCCCTCCTTCGGACCGTCGAGATCGAGCTCGACAATTTCCAGCGGTTTCTTCGCTTCAAAGGCGACGGCGGCGCGCGTTTTCATACTCTTCTCCCTAGAGTGCACGTATGTGTCTTTTGCCGCCTTTTATGAGGGCACATCGCGCGAAGGGGAAGAGATTTCTCGGAGCCAGGCTGACCCTTAGTCGAGCAGATCCTGTGGCGCGCGCGTTTCGATCCCGAGCGCTTCGCCCACCGCCTCATAGGTCAGATGTCCCTGACAAACGTTCAATCCGTTGAGCAGATGTGGGTCACGGGCCAGGGCCGTTTTCCAGCCGAGACGCGCAATGCGTTTCGCATGCACCAGGGTCGCGGCGTTCAGCGCATAGGTCGAAGTCCGTGCGACCGCGCCCGGCATGTTGGCGACGCAATAATGGATCACCCCATCGACTTCATAAGTCGGGTCATCATGCGTGGTCGGGCGGGAGGTTTCGAAACAGCCGCCTTGATCGATCGCGACATCAACAAGCACGCTGCCTTTTTGCATGATAGAGAGCATGTCGCGCGTGATCAGTTTTGGTGCCGCGGCGCCGGGGATAAGCACCGCACCGACCACCATGTCGGCCGTCTCGAGCAAGGCGTTCAACAGGGCAGGGGTTGAGCGAATGACGCGGGCCGACGCACCAAATTGTGCTGAAAGCCGTTCCATGACGCCATTGTCGCGTTCGAGAATGGTGACATCCGCCTGCATGCCGACGGCCATCAGCGCGGCATTGTAACCAACATCTCCGCCGCCGATGACGATCACTTTCGCGGGCGCAACGCCCGGGACGCCGCCCAGCAGTACGCCGCGTCCTCCGGCATTCTTCTGCAGTGCGGCGGCGCCAACTTGAATCGCCAGACGTCCGGCAACCTGGCTCATCGGTTTGAGGAGCGGCAAGTCGCCATCATCGCTGGTCACGGTCTCATAGGCGACACAGACGGCGCCGGATTTGATCAGGTCCTTGGTCTGCTCCGGATCAGGGGCGAGATGTAGATAGGTATACAGGATCTGATCCGGACGCAGCATGGCGCGTTCGGCGGCCTGGGGTTCCTTGACCTTGATGATCATCTCGGCTCGATCGAACACGTCTTTCGCGGTCGAGACGATTTCAGCGCCATGCTGGCGATAGATCTCATCGCTTGCGCCAATGCCCTGACCGGCCGCAGTCTCCACCAGAACGGTATTGCCATCGGCAACCAGTTCCGCAACGCTTTCCGGTGTCAGTCCGACCCGGTATTCGTGGTTCTTGATTTCTTTCGGGACGCCAATCCGCATTTCATCCTCCAGCTCTGTTCTGGCGGCAGTCTATCCTAATGGCTGTGAAAAGGGTTTGCTAAAAATCGAAGAAAACAGGGCGCGGCAGGAAATTCTTCGACAAAATGCGAGTTTGGCGATAGAAATTCTTCCTATGGATAAGATAGATCGGAAAATACTGGCTGCGCTGCAAGAGAATTGCCGGCGCCCAATCGCCGAAATCGCGGATCAGGTCAGTATGTCCCTGTCTGCCTGCGCGCGGCGGATCACGCTGCTTGAGGAGAACGGGTTTATCGAAGGCTATGGCGCTCGCCTCAGCGGTGCAAAGCTGGACCTGGGAATGACCTTCTTTGTCGAAGTCTCGCTTGATAGTCAGAAGGATGCGGCGCTCGCGACGTTTGAAAAGGCGGCCAGTCGACGGCCCGAAGTTCTTGAATGTCATTTGATGACCGGGACCGCGGATTACTTGATCAAGGTCGCGGCCAAGGATACGCGTGACTATGAGACGATCTATCGAAAGGTCATCGCCGCGCTGCCGCATGTCAGCCGAATTCAAAGCGCGCTCGTCATGAAAACGGTAAAACCCTGGCTAGGTTACCCGGTGTCCGCCAAGGCCTGATTGTCCCCGAAACCCCATCGACAGGTTGCCGCGATCATCTATGGTTCGGCCGGTAACCTGAATCTGGAGGGGTTTGAATGAAGCGGATGATCTTGAGCGGCCTCGGTCTCATGCTCGGGGCCTGCTCAGCGCCAAGTGAGCCTGTTGCGGAGCCTGCGACGACCGGCGATCAGGTGTCGGAGCGACCTGACCCGCAAACACTTGAGGATCGATTTGCCATTCTGGCGCTGGATTGTGTGCATCGCCAATATCCGAACAAGATCAGTCATGTCTTGCAATCGGATCAGGACGCCCAGACGCCCCGCGAATTGACGCCGGTTTTCTATGGCTGCTTTGATTGGCACTCATCGGTGCATGGACATTGGTTGCTGACGCGGATCCTGACCACCAATCCGGACAGCGTCCTGGCCGATGAGATCCGAACCGCACTCGCGACGAGTTTCACGGCCGAGAATTTCGCGGGAGAACTGGCCTATTATTCAGGCGAGGGGCGCAATGCGTTTGAGCGGCCTTATGGGATCGCCTGGTATTTGCAGCTCGTGGCGGAACTTGAGCAAAGCGATGATGCAGAGCTGTCAGCCATGCGAGACCTGTTGCGTCCTTTGGAGGCGGCCATCGTCGCAAAGACCCGGGACTGGCTGCCCAATCTGTCATATCCGGTTCGGCTGGGTACGCATAATCAAACTGCCTTCGCCTTCGGCTTGATGATCGATTATGCGCGCACGGTAGGCGACGCGGACTTCGAGCGCGACCTGACCGGCAAGATCCGAGCCTTTCATCTGAACGATGTCAATTGTCCCTTGGCGTATGAGCCCTCGGGTGAAGACTTTCTGTCCCCTTGTCTGATGGAAGCAGATCTCATACGACGGGTCTTGTCTGAGGTGGAGTTTTCAGCCTGGCTGGGGGCGTTCCTGCCTCAGATCCCGAATGATGGAAGTGCCGACTGGCTGGCGCCGGGCATTGTGCTCGACGCATCGGATGGAAAGCTGGTTCACCTGGACGGCGTAAACTTGTCCCGAGCCTGGGCGCTCGAAGGCATAGCCAGCGCGCTGCCAGAGGGTGATCCGCGCATTGCCAGTCTGATGGCGTCGTCAGACTTGCATCGCGAGGTCGGCATTGCCGCGGTCTCTGACGAGCATTATTCGGGCAGCCACTGGCTCGCAAGTTTTGCAACATATCTGACCACACAGCGCGGACTTTAATAAGCAGGACGATTGAATGAAGCGAAAGTTCGGACCCGGCATTCTGGTTGCCGCCGCCTTTATCGGTCCAGGCACGGTGACGGCCTGTACGCTGGCGGGCGCAAATTTTGGCTATGCGCTGATCTGGGCTCTGGTCTTCGCCACTCTGGCGACAATCGTGCTGCAGGACATGGCGGTGCGGCTTGGCACAGGGGCGCAACTCGGTCTTGGCGAGGCCTTGATGCAGTCGGCGCCAGCGCCGGCGGTCAAATGGCTGGTGGGGGCGCTGGTTTTCTCCGCTCTGTTGATCGGGAATTGTGCCTATGAAGGGGGCAACCTCACTGGCGGAGCGCTTGGCATGGATGCGCTTTTGCTGGAGGCCTCTCCCGGACAAGGGCCCCTGGTTGCAGGCCTGGCACTGCTCGCGGCCGTAGTCGTGCTGATCGGTCGGTATCAACTTCTGGAACGGCTCCTGATCGGGCTGGTGCTGTTGATGAGCGTCGCCTTTCTGTTGAGCGTGGTGCTGGTTCCACCGGATTTCGGGCAACTGTTCGCGGGGCTTGTTCCGCGCATCCCGGATGGCGGCACGCTCACCGCCATCGCGCTGATCGGCACGACAATTGTACCTTACAATCTGTTTCTACACGCCGCTGCCGCACGCAGGAAATGGCAGGACCAGGCGGGGACGAAGGAGGCGCGAACGGAATCGGCACTCTCGATTGGCCTGGGCGGACTGGTCTCCATCCTCATTCTCTCTACGGCTGCGGGCAGTCTGTTCAAAAGCGGATTGGACGTGACCAGTGCGGCGGACATGGCGCGCGCGATTGAGCCGGTATTTGGAGACGCTGCGCGCTATCTGATCGGGATTGGATTATTTGCCGCCGGACTGACCTCTGCGATAACGGCGCCCATGGCGACAGCCTTTGCGCTCAGCGAGATTATCGGTGGAGATGACGCGCAGAGATCCAGACTGTTCCGCGGTACGGCTTTGCTTGTGGTCACTGTTGGGGCTGCGATCAGTCTGACTGGCATCCAGCCCATCTCACTGATCCTGATCGCGCAATATGCCAATGGCCTACTCCTGCCGATTGTTGCCGCCTTCCTGCTTTACATCATGAACCGGAAGGATCTTTTGGGGGCGCACATCAACTCGGTTTTCGCCAATGCTGCGGGCGCGGTGATTGTTTTGATTACGCTCGGACTTGGACTAAGATCGATCCTGCGCGCAGCAGGAGTGATGTGATGACCAGGCGGATGGATCTGAATGCAGATCTCGGTGAAGGGTGTGCCTTCGACGCTGAGCTCATGTCTGTCGTCACCAGTTGCAATATTGCCTGCGGCGGGCATGCCGGAGACGAAGCCTCGATGCGCACAGCGCTTGGACTGGCCAAGGATCACAGTGTTGCGGCTGGCGCGCATCCCTCTTTTCCGGATCGGGAGAATTTCGGGCGGACGCAGTCACCCATGCGAGGTGCGGAGCTCGAGGCCCATCTCTCTGAACAGGTCGCAGAACTAAAAGACCTTGCT
This sequence comes from Pseudomonadota bacterium, assembly GCA_039033355.1. Lineage (GTDB taxonomy): Bacteria > Pseudomonadota > Alphaproteobacteria > Caulobacterales > Hyphomonadaceae > Henriciella. The sequence continues at coordinate 9,982 of JBCCCT010000122.1, forward strand.
GCCGAGGCTGGCATTCAGTTGAGCCACCTGAAGCCGCATGGGGCGCTGTACAACATGGCGGCGATAGATGCCGGCTTGGCGGAGAGTATTGTCTCTGTGCTTCGCAAGCTGGTTCCGGATGCGACCCTGTTCGGACCGCCCCATTCGCAACTCGAAGCGGTTGCTGCAACGCATGGGGTTGCCTTCATCGCAGAAGGCTTTGCGGACCGGGCGTATGAGCAAGATGG
>JBCCCT010000123.1:0-10184 GCA_039033355.1 Pseudomonadota bacterium
CATGCCGGTGCGCTGCATTTCGCGCGCAACATAGACCATCTCGTCCAGGCTTGGCGTGATCAGGCCGGACAGACCAATAATGTCGACCTTCTCTTCCTCGGCCTTGGCGAGGATATCCTCGCACGGGACCATGACGCCCATATCGACAATCTCATAGCCATTACAAGCGAGCACGACGCCGACAATATTCTTGCCAATATCATGCACATCGCCTTTGACCGTCGCCATCAGGACTTTGCCATTCGAGGCATCGACCGTACCGAGCTCTTCTTTTTCGGCTTCCATGTACGGGTCGAGATAGGCCACGGCGGCTTTCATCACGCGGGCCGATTTCACCACTTGCGGCAGGAACATCTTGCCAGAGCCAAACAGGTCGCCGACGACATTCATGCCATCCATCAGAGGACCTTCGATGACGTGTAGCGGTCGGTCGGCCGCGGCGCGGGCCTCTTCGGTGTCTGCGTCGATGAATTCAGTGATGCCGTTGACCAGGGCATGTTCCAGCCGCTTGTTCACATCGGCCTCGCGCCAGGACATGTCCTTCTCGGCCGATTTGCCCTTCTGGCCGCGAAACTGTTCGGCATAGTCGACCAAAGCCTCGGTTGCCTCGTCATTGCGGTTGAGGATCACGTCCTCGACCAGGTACCGCAGCTTGGGTTCAATCTCGTCATAAATGTCGAGCTGGCCGGCATTGACGATGCCCATATCCATGCCCGCCGGGATGGCGTGATAGAGAAAGACCGAATGCATCGCCCGGCGCACCGGCTCATTGCCGCGGAAGGAGAAGGAGACATTAGAGAGCCCGCCGGAAATGTGACAGCCCGGGCAGGTCTCGCGGATCACCTTGGTCGCTTCGATAAAGTCGACGGCATAATTATTATGCTCTTCAATCCCGGTCGCGACGGCGAAAATGTTCGGGTCGAAAATGATGTCTTCAGCAGGGAAGCCGACCTCTTCGGTGAGGATCTTGAAGGCGCGTTGGCAGATTTCGATCTTGCGCGGCGCGGTGTCGGCCTGGCCAACCTCGTCAAACGCCATGACCACGACGGCGGCGCCATAAGACAGGCATTTGCGCGCCTGTTCGCGGAACTGGTCCTCGCCTTCCTTCATCGAGATCGAGTTGACCACCGCCTTGCCCTGCACGCATTTCAGACCAGACTCAATGACCTCCCATTTGGACGAGTCGATCATCACCGGGACGCGGGCAATGTCGGGCTCGGCGGCGATCAGGTTGAGGAAGGTGCGCATGGCGTCGGCGCCATCCAGCATGCCTTCATCCATGTTCACATCAATGATCTGGGCGCCATTCTCGACTTGCTGGCGCGCCACTTCCACCGCCGTGGCATAGTCGCCATTGGCGATCAGTTTCCGGAACCGGGCCGAGCCGGTCACGTTCGTGCGCTCGCCAATATTGACGAAGTTCTGGGAAGCGGAATTGGTCATTTAGTTATTGTCCCGAAAAACCAAAGGTCCGTATTGCCAATGTAAATTGGCATCTATGGCGGATGGCTGAGGGCTCAACCGCCATAGATCCTGACTTTCGTCAGGAACACGGGAAAAAAATAGACGTCTCACTCGGCGTCCAGGATCATTTCGAAGCCGCCGAATATCATGCGCTTGCCATCGAATGGCATGGCGTCGCCATTGAAAAGCGGATCGCCCATGGCAGCTTCCATACCCTTGTCGCGGGCTTCCTTGGACGGCCAGTAATTCATCGCCATTACGACGGTTTCACCCTCTTCCAGTGCGACGGCCATTGGAAACGACGTGACCTCACCGTCAGGTAAGTCGGTGCCCCAGCCTTCGACAACTTTAATCGCGCCATACTTTTTGAACGCCTCAGCCATCTGTTTGGCGAGCGCGATATATTTGTCTTTGTTCGCAATCGGAACAGGGAGAATGACGCCTTCAATATATGTCATCCGAAAATGTCTCCTGACTCAGGTCGGTTTGAACCTAGGCGTCCAAAATCGTCTCAAAGCTTCCAATCAACATACGCTGGCCATCGAACGGCATGGTCATGTCTTCATCATTGAACACAGGGTCCGCCATACATTGTTCCATGCCTTTGTCGCGCGCCTCTTTAGACGGCCACTCGATCCAGGAAAAGACGATCACTTCACCTGGTTCTGCTTTCACCGCCATCGGAAAGGATGTGACGTCGCCATCCGGGACGTCGACGCCCCAATTATCCATCACGCGCAGCGCGCCATATTTCTTGAACACCGGCGATGTCACGCGCGCATGTTCGAGATAGGCGTCCTTATTCTCCGCCGGCACCGCGGCAACAAATCCATCGACATAGGTCATCAGCTTGCCTCCCTGACCAGACCGGTGAGGCCATCAATGCTCTCACCATTTTTTTCATAGCGGCTTTCGACCCATTCCTCGGTCGACTTATTGTCGACATAGCGGGTCAGCTGGTCGCGCTCGCCTTTGAACTCATAGAAAGGCACGCCCCAGCCGCAGCTGTCCTGAATGCGCTTCAGCTTGACCTTGAAGATGCCGCGCGCGCGTTCAAAGCCGGGGAAGAGGCTCAGCATCTCGTCCCATTCGGCATGGTGCGGATTGACGATCTCGCCGGTGCCATAGAGGCGCAGAATATTGGCGGGGCCTTCAAAGGCGCAGAACATAATGGTCAGGCGGCCATTCTCCTGCACATGCGCCTGGGTTTCGATGCCCGAGCCGCCGAGGTCGAGCCAGCAGACCGTGGTGTCATCAATCACCTTGAACGCGTCATAGCCCTTGGGCGACAGGTTGATATGCCCATCACCAGAGAGCGGCGCCGAGGCGACGAAAAACATCTTCTGCTTCTCGATAAAGCTGATGATCCGGTTATCAAGTTTGTCATAGACTTTCATGCGCGATCTCCTTGCTTTGGGGTGTCTCTAAGATGCCAGTTCAAACGGCTCGAGGCCAGACAGGCGCATCGTGTTTTCGCTGGCGGCCGGATCGCGCGGTTTCACGCCTTCGATCGATTTGGCAATGGCTTTGATATGTTCGGGGGTCGTGCCACAGCAACCGCCAAGAATATTGACGATCCCGTCCTGAGCCCATTCGCCGACTTCGCCCGCTGTCTCGTGCGGCTCTTCATCATACTGGCCCATCTCGTTTGGCAGACCGGCATTTGGATAAGCGGCGACGAGCGTGTCCGCGACGCGGGAAATGGCGGCAATGTGCGGCCGCATCAGGTCGGCCCCAAGGGCGCAATTGAAGCCGACGGCAAATGGCTTGGCATGACGGACAGAATTCCAGAACGCTTCGACCGTCTGGCCGGATAGTGTCCGCCCTGAGCGATCCGTGATGGTGCCGGAAATCCAGATGGGCAGCTTTTCCAGCCCCTCGGCTTCGAGATCCATGATCGCCTTGATCGCCGCTTTGCAATTGAGCGTGTCGGTAATCGTTTCAATCATATAGAGATGTACACCGCCTTCATTCAGCGCCTGAATCTGTTCGCGATAGGCCTGATAGACCTGATCGAACGTGACTTCGCGGGCGCCCGGGTCGTTCACATCAGAGCTCATGGACAGCATCTTGTTGAGCGGCCCAATCGAGCCGGCTGCAAAGCGCGGCTTGTGCGGCTCTTTTTCGGTCCAGCGGTCGGCGGCTTCGCGCGCCAGCTGGGCGCCCGCGACATTGATGTCGATCACCGATTGCAGATCGAGCGCATAATCGTCCTGCGCAATTGTCGTCGACGAAAATGTATTGGTCTCTGAAATATCGGCGCCGGCCGCAAAATAGGCATCATGCAGCTCGGTCACGCGCTCCGGGCGAGTGAGACAGAGAATATCATTATTGCCTTTCATCTGCCCAGGATACTTGTCGGTCGTGAACCGGTCAGCGCGATAGTCTTCCTCGTCCAGTTCCATGCGCTGGAACATCACGCCCCAGGACCCATCAAGCATCAGAATGCGCTCTTTGGCAGCCGCGTGGAGTTGGGCGATGCGGGAGGATCGGTCGGTCATCAGAATGGTCTTTCTATTGGTAACCATGGATAAGCCGATTGAAGCTTGTTTAGATCGGCATCGATTTCGGTACGGACGGTAGAGGCACAAACTGTCTCGTATATAGATCGCTGAGCCCAAAGCGAACTCATCAATTCTTGGGGATGCACGCGCTCCGTGCTGATATAAATATTATCGCGGTCTAAAATTTCGTCAGGCAAAGACTCAATCAGTTCGGCACGATAAGTTTTGTAATCTCTTCCATCTTCTTCATAGTATCGATTGACCAAGCCAACGATACTTTCGACGTTTTCCGTTATGGTTTGGCAGTGTCCGTCATTAATAGGTCCTGCGCTTCGCTCTACGGAAACAGTTTTCAGTTTCCAACCCAGACCAAAAAAGACGAGAGCGCCGATAAGAAGCAATACAAGCCTGAGGGGCGTCATCATACCGCCACCTGTTTCGGTTTCAGCCCCAGCAAGCGACAGGTCGAGATGGCCAGGTTCGCGCGGTTGAGCGTATAGAAATGGAAATCATTGACGCCATGCTCTGACAATTTGTGGCAGAGTTCAGCGGCGACATTGGCGGTGATCAGTTCGCGGGTTTCCGGATCATCATCTGTGCCGTCATATAAGTCGTGCAGCCATTGCGGCACGCTGGCCTCCACGACCTTTGCCATCCGGGCGAGGCCGTTAAAGTTTGGCTGCAGCATGATGCCGGGCACGATCGGCATGGTGACGCCGCCCGCCTGCGCCCGGTCACGAAATTCGAGATAAACGTCCGGCTCAAAGAAGAATTGCGTGATGGCGCGGTCGGCGCCGGCATCCTGTTTGGCTTTCAGGAAGGCAATATCCTCATCCCATCCCAAACTGTCAGGGTGCTGTTCCGGGTAGCAGGAGACGCTGATCTCGAACCGCGCGCCGGGGGCAATATCATATTCGCGAATGCCCTGGATCAGATCGACACTGTCTTTGAATCCGCCCGGGTGCTGTGCAAACCTGGCCCCCATGCCTTCGGGCGGATCGCCGCGCAGGGCGACCAGATGGCGAACACCAGCATTCCAGAAATCAGTCGCGACTTGCAGAACCTCGTCCTTGGTGGCGCCGACACAGGTCAAATGCGCCGCAGGGGCGAGCGGCGTGTCCTGGGCGATCTTGGCAACGGTTTTTTGCGTTCGGTCGCGGGTGGACCCGCCGGCACCATAGGTGACCGAAACGAATTTCGGACCCATGGGCGACAGGCGCGCGACGGATTCCCAGAGCTTCGCTTCCATCTTGTCCGTCTTCGGCGGGAAGAACTCGAACGAAACATTGGGGGCAGGTGTGGCCTGCTGGGCGGCAACGGCGAGCGTATTCATGCGGCGGCTTCCTGTTGATTGGCGGGGCGCGTGGCGGTCCAGATGAGCACGCTCAGGCCCTGGTCCAGCGAGGCTGGCGGATCAAAACGGGTCGGCGCCTGGACGGCGAGCCCGGCGGTATCGGCCCAGGCGGACATGTCCTCTTCGCGAATGCCGAGGCGGCGATGGCCCTGGCTTTCGCGCAAGAATTCAAGATCGTGCGGCGCGAAATCCACGACCAGCAATTGCCCGCCCGGTTTGAGAATGCGGGCGGCTTCGGCGATTAAGTCTTCTGGCTGCTCGAGATAGTGCAGCACCTGGTGAACCACGACCAGGTCGGCGCTATTGTCCTCGAACGGGGTGTTGGTGACATCGCCCTGACGGACGCGGGCATTGCGAACCTCGGCGCGATTAAGATTGGCGCGCGCGACGGTCAGCATGTGGTGCGACAGGTCCAGGCCTTCCGCGTCCTGCGCGTGCGGCGCCAGAAGGGCCAGCATGCGGCCCGTGCCGGTGCCAAGATCGACCACGCGTTCAAACCGGCGATCACCGATCTGATGCAGGATGGCGGCTTCGATATCGGTTTCCGGATAGTGGAGCGCGCGCAGCCGGTCCCAGGTTTCGGCAATATTGGAAAAATAGGATTCAGCGGAAACGGCGCGCTCGCGGCGTACGTTCTGGAGTGCAGCGGCATCCTGAACAAAGGGGTCCGCGGTCAGGTCCAGTTCGGCGAACAAGGCATTCAGAACCCGGCCGGCCCAGTCTTTCGTGCTAGCGCGATAGAACACCCACGACCCTTCCGGCAGGCGTTCGACCAGGCCGCCATTGGTCAAAGTCTTCAAGTGATGCGATAAACGCGGCTGGCTTTGATCGAGGATCTGAACCAGCTCGCCCACGGCCAGGTCGCCGCGCCGCAACAGCGCCAGAATGCGCAGCCGAGTCGGTTCGCCCGCCGCCTTCAAAGCGTCAACGAGGGTGCTGGGATCTGACGTCATAAATCATATAAACGATCATTTATATGATTTGCAAGCGTGAATTTCCCAATCCGCGAAAATGTGGTTAACCGGACACAGTTTTAGACCATGTCGGAATATTCACATTAGGTTTATTTGATTTGTTGCATATCCGACCTCATATCGCCTGCCGTTAAGAAGGATCGGTCCCATGCGATTTGCGAGTGTACTTACGACTTCACTCCTGGCTGTCACGGCGTGTGCAACCACGCCTGTGGAAGACACGTCGCCCACAGCGGTTTACGACCCGTGGGAAGGCTTCAATCGGCAAGTCTATGCCTTTAATGATGGCGTTGACCGGGCTGTGCTGGAGCCGGCAGCCAAAGGCTATCGGGCCGTGACCAATGAGCCGATCCGCGGCGGCGTCTCGAACTTTCTGACCAATCTCAATCAGCCTGTCGTGTTCGCCAATACAGTACTTCAGGGCAAGCCAGGCGCGGCGATCGATACGGTCACGCGATTCACGGTCAATTCAACCATCGGCCTGGCCGGCATCCTGGATGTCGCGACGACGCTGGACGTGCCGGAGCATCGGGAAGATTTCGGCCAGACCCTGGGTGTCTGGGGCGTGCCGAACGGTCCGTACCTGGTCCTGCCTTTCCTCGGATCCTCGAATGTCCGGGATACGGTCGGGTTTGGCGTCGATATCGCGTTTGATCCCCTTACTTATGCCCAATTTGAAGGTGATACTGAAACGCGGATCGGGTTGCAGGTGACAGAAATCATTTCCGTACGCGAGAATCTGATTGAAGCGGTCGAAGTGCTGCGCGATCAACCCGAACCTTATGTTGCGCTCCGGCGGAACTATACACAACAAAGAGCCGCCGCGATACGCGATGGCCGTGAGCAAGAAGACCCGTTTGAGGATTTGCCTGATTTCGATGATTACGATTTCGGCGATGAAGAGGAATTCGAGTCACAGGAAGAATGATGATGAAGATACGAAACTGGATAATTTCATCAGCCATGCTGGCCGTCGCAGCCGCGCCGGCTTTTGCTGACACACAGACAGAAGAATACGTTCGGACCAATGCCAATGATGTGCTCGCATCATTGAACGCACCGGGTCTGACCGCGGATGAGCGCCGGGAACAGTTCCAGACTTATATGGACGAGTTCACCAATCTGGACGCGGTCGCCAAGTTCGTGATCGGCAAATATGCCAAACGCTTTTCGGATGAAGAGATGGAGGCGTATCTGACCACGTTCCGCAATTATGCGCTGGTCGTGTATGAATTCTATTTCAACGAATATCGTGGCCAGGACGTGAAAGTCACCGGCTCGACCGACCGCAATGCCCGTGATTCCATTGTCGACACGGAAATTGTCCGCGCCGATGGCCAGGAACTGGAAGTCCGCTGGCGGGTCCTGAATCGCGGTGGCAAGTATCAGGTCGTCGATGTCGCACTGAACGCGGAAGGCAATCTGATCTGGCTGGCCATCGAACAACAAGCCCAGTTCCTGTCGATTCTCGACAAGAATAATGGTTCGGTCGAAGCCCTGAATGCCAAGATTAACAGCATGACCGAAGAACTGGTCGCGCAGCGCCCGTCAGAAGGCAGCTAGACCAGGCTCCGTCCCGATCACGATGGATCCCGGCGTGCGACCCGCATTAACCCGGGCTGCACGAGTCGGCTTTATCGAGGCGATGAGGCAGACATGATGGCCGCGCGCAAAAGGGATCAATTTCGGGACATGGCGGGAAGACGATGATGGGGCCCTATCAAACGCCGCTGGCTTTAGCGCGCGAGCCGATGATGGCCTTTTTCTGGGCTGTACTGGCGCCCATCCTGTTCCTGACCGGCGCCGCATTGATCGCGTATGAATTCGTGCCCGAGTTCGAGACAGGCAGCGCGTTAGAAATTCAGGCCTATCAAACCCTCTGGTTCGTCTCCTGCCTGGCCATGGCAGCCTGGTTTGCAGTGATGAGCGTGTGGTCAAACTGGCTTGGCGCCGGTCCATTTGCCGGACGTATGGTGACAGACAGCACCTGGGTCGCGATTGCGGTTGTCCTGGGGCCGATCATCCTGCTGGTTCCCAATCTGGTCGTTGCCAGCGTCATGACCGAAGAGGGCTGGCAATATAATGGCAACGTCAATCAGGACGTGTTTCAGCCGGGTAACTGGACGCTGGCTTTCATTTTCGTTTCGGTCATCATGGCGCCGATTGTTGAGGAAGTCGCGTTCCGAGGCGTCGCGCTCGGGGCCCTGATTGCCCGCGGGCTCAGCCCGGTCGGGGCCGTGGTTCTGTCCAGTTTCGCCTTTGCGTTCAGTCACTTGCAATACTCCCCGGCGGCCATGCTGGTGGTATTTCTGAGCGGCATCGGCTTTGCTGTCTTGCGCCTGGTCAGCGGCACCGTGATCGTGCCGATTATCGCCCATGGCGCGGCCAATGGCGTTGTTCTGACGCTCAATTGGCTGGCCTCTAATCCCCCAACGTGAGGGGTTGCCGGGACGACCGCGACCCGCCATGTGAAGCGCCATGAGTGACGATCTTACCAAAGAACAGATCTATGATATCCCGACCGGCTATACGCCCTTGCCTTGGCATCGCGGGTTTGGCCGTCAGGTCGGGCCGCTGTTCGAGAAGCGGGACGAGCACGGCCTGACCCGGGCCTTCCGCGTCGGCGAACATCATACCAATGGCATGATGAATGCGCATGGCGGCATGGTGATGACTTTTGCCGACATGGCCTGGGGCGCCGCGGTCGAGAAGGATGAAGACACCTGGTGGGTGACCATTCGTCTGCTCTGCGATTTCCTGTCCGGCGCCAAGCATGGCTCCTGGGTCGAGGGTCGCGGTGAGGTGCTGTCCGTGGTCGACGGCATCTACACCGTCGAAGGTCGGATCTGGACCGGCAAGAAAACGCTGATGACCGGCACGGGCATCTTCAAGATTATTGAGAAACGGACCTGACGCCATGGCGGATGATATGTCGAACGCGCCTACTTATGAGCCGAACCTGCTGGCCCGCTATCGCGGTGAGAAACCGGACGCCCCGGCCTGGTTCGAAGCCGCCATTGCGACCCCTTACGAGACTCATATTGTCACCGTCGACGGCATCAAAATCCACTATCAGACCTATGGCGACCGGACCAAGCCAGGCCTGTTGCTGGCACATGGCAATGGCGCCCATGCGCACTGGTATGACTTTATCGCCCCGGCGCTGGCAGAAGACTATTTCGTTGTTTCGATGACCTTTTCCGGCATGGGCGACAGTGACTGGCGGAGCAGTTACAGCTTCCCGACCTTCGCTGAAGAGCAACTCGCGGTCTGTGAACATGCGGGTCTGTTCGAGGGGGGGCGCAAGCCCGTCATCGCGGCGCATTCCTTTGGCGGTTTCATCACCTTGCACGCCGCCCGGAAACATGCCGACAAGTTTACCGGTGTGATCATCATCGATAGCGGCATCCGGCCGCCAGATGATGAATGGGAAGGCCCGCCGCGCCGCGCCCGCGGCAGTCGCGCTTATGCCAGCCTGGAGGCAGCTCTGGCGCGCTTCCGCCTGGCCCCGCCGCAGCCCTGCGAGAACCATTATATCGCCGACTATATTGCCCGTCACAGCCTGAAACAGATCGAGGCGGAGAATGGTCAAACCGGATGGATCTGGAAATTCGATCCCGGCATTTTCGTCAATTTCGAATTCAGTGCCATGTCTTCCAATCTGCTGGCGGATGTCAGCTGTCATGTCGCCTTGATGCGGGGACAGGACTCGGAGCTCGTGACCGACCGGATCTGGGACTATATGCGCGGCCTGCGCAGCGAACCGATGGACATGGTGTCGATTCCGGAGGCCCAGCATCATGTTCTGCTGGACCAGCCGCTGGCCTTCATCGAGGCGCTGCAAAACCAGCTGAAACGCTGGGATTTCTAGATTCCACATTGCCTTTC
>JBCCCT010000124.1:0-10138 GCA_039033355.1 Pseudomonadota bacterium
CGCGCCGAGACCCAGGCGCCGACAAAGGCGAGAATGGCTGGGATGAGTGCGAACCAGCCATCGGACAGCATCACTTGCGGTTCGAATTCTGTCGTCCGGAACAAGGCGGCGATCCATGCGGCCAAGCCAAATATGATCGCATACCCAACCAGGCCTGCGGCAAACCGTTTGCCTGATCCCCTGAACGGATTGTGAGGACGTTGCTCCGAGTCTGGTCTTAACGCCGCCCCTAAATCCATGGCTGGGGATGGAGTGAGTGTGCGAATAACCACCGTCGTCAGGGACGCCGCCAATGCCAGCAAGGGGACCAGAATAAAGCTGCGATTCATCACACCTGCAACTGCGACCGCGATCACAAAGGCGATCGGGCCTGCGAGACGCAAAAGGATTGGAAAGAAGAGCGCAACAGGCATGGGCACCAGGGGATGACTTGAACCATCCATGCCCTAACCTGCTTAGGCCCGCGCTGGCAATCTCTGACGATGATCAGACAGGACGGCGCGAAGTTTCAGGGCCAGAATGGTCGCCGCCAAAGCCAGCGTGACCGCATTCGCCAAAATGACGGGCAGACTGCCAACCAGAAGCCCATAGGCGAGCCAGCCGCCGACGCCCGTGGTGAACAGGGCATACATGCAAAGCGAAATGCCATCGGTCCGTCCGGTGCGTAACACCATCAGGGTTTGCGGCAGGAATGAAATTGTCGTCAGCATCGCTGCGACCAGTCCGATCATGTCTGTCATTTCGAGAAAGCTCCAAGAGAGACACTTAATTTAGCAGAATCTAGCGGAAGCACATCGCATATCTTGCCATGCCCATTATGCAAAAATGCAGACATGAGTTCACGGCTGGGAAAGCTTGCTTCAGGCTGGCTCTTCGCTCATCTTGCAGCGCAACAAAGCAGCGGGAGATCGCCTTGGCGGACACAGCTTATCAACACGCGCCTGATCGACCCTGGATCTTCCGCACCTATGCCGGACATTCGACGGCGGAAAAATCGAATGCGCTATATCGTGGCAATCTTTCGAAGGGCCAAACGGGACTCTCAATCGCCTTCGATCTACCGACCCAGACCGCCTATGATGGTGATCATATCCTGGCCCGTGGTGAAGTGGGCAAGGTTGGCGTTCCGATCGGTCATCTCGGCGATATGCGTGTCCTGTTTGACGCCTTGCCGCTCGAGGAAATGAATACGTCCATGACGATCAACGCGCCGGCGGCCTGGCTATTGGCGCTCTATGTCGCGCTGGCGGATGAACGCGGCGATGATCGCGCCAAGCTGCGGGGTACGACACAGAATGACATTATCAAGGAATACCTTTCCCGCGGGACCTATGTGTTTCCACCACAACCCAGCATGCGGCTGATCAGCGATATGATCAGCTGGTGCTATACCGAGGTGCCGAAGTGGAATCCGATGAATGTCTGCTCCTATCATTTGCAGGAAGCCGGCGCGACGCCAGAGCAGGAGCTCGCTTACGCGCTCGCGACCGCCTGTGCCGTCCTGGACGCCGTCAAGGCGGGCGCCCAGGTGCCGGAAGCCGACTTTCCTATTGTATTTGGGCGCATTTCATTCTTCGTGAATGCCGGCGTCCGCTTTGTCACAGAACTTTGCAAGATGCGCGCATTTGTTGACCTGTGGGAAGAGATTGGACGGGATCGCTACGGCGTCGATGACGCGAAGGCCCTGCGCTTTCGATATGGCGTCCAGGTCAATTCGCTCGGTCTGACCGAGCCACAACCAGAGAATAATGTTTATCGCATCCTGATCGAGGCGCTGGCCGTGACGCTGTCCAAGCGCGCGCGGTGCCGGGCCTTGCAATTGCCGGCCTGGAACGAAGCGCTGGGTCTGCCGCGGCCTTGGGATCAGCAATGGTCGTTGCGGATGCAGCAAATCCTCGCCTTTGAAACGGACCTTCTGGAATATGAGGACCTGTTCGATGGCAGTCATGTTGTGGACGGCAAGACCGAGGCCTTGAAAGCGCAGGCGCGCGCTGAGCTTGCCAGGATTGATGATATGGGCGGTGCCGTGGATGCGGTCGGCTATATGAAGGAATCTCTGGTCGGCGCGCACATTGAGCGCATCAAGGGCATTGAAAGCGGTGACCTGAAAGTGGTTGGCGTCAATGCTTATACACAATCAGAGGACAGCCCGCTCGGCGCTGGAAATGACGCGATTCAAACCGTTGATCCCATGGTCGAGCGCCAGCAGGTGGAGGCCCTGCGCCAATGGCGATCGCAGCGAGACGAAGGCGCCGCCCAATCTGCGCTTAACGACTTGCGGGAAGCGGCAGCATCTGGCGCGAACATCATGGATCCCAGCATCGCGGCCGCAAAGTCCGGCGTCACGACAGGTGAATGGGGCGGGGTTCTGCGCGACGTGTTCGGCGAATTTCGTGGACCGACCGGGGTCAGCGTTGTCATTGATACCGGGGGTGATGCAGCGATCGAGGCGACCAGGCAACGTGTCCTTTCAGTTTCGGAGCGATTGGGGCGGGACCTGACATATGTGCTCGGCAAGCCCGGCCTGGATGGGCACTCAAATGGAGCCGAACAGATTGCAGCCCGGGCGCGGGCGTGTGGCATGCAAGTGGTCTATGAGGGCATCCGCTTCACGCCGTCCGAAATTGTCAGCCAGGCCAAGCAAGCGAAGGCACATGTTATCGGTCTTTCTATCCTGTCGGGCAGTCATCTCGATCTGGTCCGCGAGACCTTGGCCGAAATGCAGAAGGCCGGTCTGGAAGATACGCCCCTGGTCGTCGGCGGGATTATCCCATTTGAAGACGAACAGGCGCTCCGCCAAATGGGTGTGCGGCGCGTTTACACGCCAAAGGACTTCCAGATTACCGAAATCATGGACGATGTCGTGGATGTCGTTGAAAACAAGTGGCTGTCTTCGACCCCCTCACCACTGACCTAAGCGCCGAAACCGGATTTCGCGAAGTTCAATGCCGCGTGTCTTTTCCGGGACGACGGGGCGCACAGAGAGATAATCGAGCGAAATACTGTTCTCGAGCAGCCGCCGAGGGACATCGATTTCGGCTGTGTAAGTGTCCCAATCAGGTTTCAGGTCGAATCGGATCCAGCCGGAATTACCGGCTTTGCCAGCGGAATAATTGAACTCAAACGCTTGAGCGCCGGCCCCGTCTGTTGGTTTCACCGTGAGTGAAACGCGTACTTTGTGCCCAGAGTAAACGGTTTCCAGGTCTGGACCCAAACGAAAATGCGCATTGCGCTGGACATCAGGAAAATTGGCCTCGGCGTCGGCGCGAATGGTGAGAACATCATCTTCAAGGTTCAGATCATAGCCAAGATAGGCCTCCATCCGACACAAATCACGCCCATCCAGAATGATCAGACTGTAATCATCAGGCCCATCTGCGCCTCCAAACGGGCCGCATTGCGGTTTTTGCCATCCGAGATAAAGCGCACTCAAAACCATCGCGGCGACGATTAAGGCAATCAGCGGATAGAATACTTTGTCTTTCACACTCGTCTTCCTGCGGCGAAACGATTGAACCGGGCGGGTAGAAATCCCAACTTTCCTCTGATAGCAACGCGTGCAGCGAAACGCGACCCTTCAGACTGCTGCGCGCGCAGCCTCTCAAACTTTTAATGGAACCCAGTGCATGCCCAAGCTCATTTTGACCCGTCATGGCCAAAGCCAATGGAACCTCGAAAACCGCTTTACCGGCTGGTGGGATGCGGACCTGACGGAAAAAGGCGAGGCTGAGGCGAGCAAAGGCGGCGTCCTGATCAAGGCAGAGGGCCTCGCGCCCACTTTTGCGTTCACCAGCTATCAGACGCGCGCCATCCGCACCCTCTGGCTTGGCCTTGCGGCCATGGACCGCGCCTGGATCCCGGTTGAGAAACACTGGCGCCTGAATGAGCGTCACTATGGCGGACTGACCGGACTCGACAAAGCTGAGACGGCTGAAAAGCATGGCAAGGACCAGGTCCATATCTGGCGGCGGTCTTATGACATTCCGCCGCCGCCCCTGGCCGCAGACAGCCCCTATAACCTGTCCGGTGATGATCGCTATGAAGGTGTGCCCGTACCACAATCCGAAAGCCTGAAACTGACGCTGGAACGGGTATTGCCCTATTGGGAAAGTGCGATCCGACCTGTACTCGAAAGCGGCAAGGACACAATCATTTCGGCGCATGGCAACTCCTTGCGCGCGCTGGTGAAACACCTGTTCCGCGTCGCCGATGACACAATTACGGGTGTAGAAATCCCGACTGGCAATCCGTTACTCATCGATTTGAACGCAGACTTGTTGCCGGTCTCGGCGCGCTATCTTGATGCCGAACGGGCCAAGGATCTCCCTGATCTTCCATGAGTGCGCAGCGCTATATTCTACGGGCTGCGGCACCTGACGGCATTGGCATCATCGCAGATGTCATGGGCCATCTCGCGAGTCATCGCGTCAGTGTCACGGAGAACCACGATTTCGGCGACCCGCAGAGCCAGCGCTTCTTCATCTGGGCAAAATTCGATGCCGAGCAAGGCTTCAACGAAACCGCATTCCGCGATGGGTTTGCGACGCTGGCCCAACGCCGCGAGATGGATTGGTCCCTGCGTCTGGAAAGCGTGCAACCAAAAACGCTGATCATGGCCTCGAAGGGCGATCATTGCCTGAACGATTTGCTTTATCGCCATCGGCGCGGCCGTTTGGGTGCTGAAATCGTGGCTATTGTTTCCAACCACACGGACACGAAGTGGCACGCTGACAGACATGATGTGCCATTCTACCATGTGCCAGTGACCAAGGAGACAAAAGCGGCTGCGGAAGATCAATTGCGCAAGATCATCGCGAAAACGGAGACTGATCTCGTGGTTCTGGCGAGATATATGCAGGTCCTGTCTGATTCCCTGAGCCGGGAATTGGCCGGACGATGCATCAACATTCACCATTCCGCCTTGCCGAGCTTCAAGGGCGCGCGTCCTTATCATCAGGCGCATGCCCGCGGCGTGAAACTGATCGGCGCCACAGCGCACTTTGTCACCGGCGATCTCGATGAAGGTCCGATCATCGCGCAAGATGTCGCTCCCGTTGATCATCGACTCTCGGCCGAAAAAATGGCTGAACTTGGCAAGGATATTGAAGCAAGAGTGCTAGCCCGCGCCGTCAAGGCGCAGGCAGAAGGACGCGTGTTTCTGAATGACAAGCGAACGGTGGTTTTCGAATGAGCGCCCATAAAATGCATATGCGGCGTGCCCTCGATCTGGCCGTTTTGCAGGCTGAGCGAACCTCGCCGAACCCAAGCGTTGGCTGCGTGATCCTCGACCGTGACGGCCAACGGCTCAGTGAAGCCGCGACCGGAGATGGTGGTCGACCACATGCCGAAGAATTGGCCCTTTCACGCTTGCCTGTCGGGGCGGCCGTGGGCGGCACGGCCTATGTGACCCTGGAGCCATGTCGACAGCGCTCCTCGGACCGACCATCCTGCTCTCAAAAACTGATCGAAGCGGGCCTGGCCAGAGTGATTGTGGCCACCCGCGACCCACATCCATTGGGCAGCGGAGGTCTCTCACGCATGCGCGAGGCGGGTCTTCAGGTGGAGATCGGCGTGTTGCAAACAGAAGCCGATGAATTCTATCAAGATTTCTTTGAGATGGTGAATCAGGCCGATTCGTGACTGTTCGACCACAGCGCGGACCCAACCGCTGCCAACAATGAGAAAACTGACTTGACGTTAACCTTTCTAGTGTCAGCTTCTGATTGAGTATACGTAACTGGAACGGTCCCATGATCGGAATCGTCGTTGTCAGCCACGGAAGACTTGCGCAGGAATTGGTGCGCGCTGCCGAACATGTTGTCGGTGAGCAGGAAGCTTTTGAGGCGCTCTCCATCGAGGTTGAGGACGACATTGACCAGCGCCGTGATGAAATCCGCGATACAGTCAAAGCCTGTAACAAGGGCAAGGGCGTTATCATATTGACTGATATGTTTGGCGGCACCCCGTCAAATCTCGCTTTGTCGAGTCTGGCCAGTGGCAAGATTGATGTGATTGGCGGCGTCAATCTTCCAATGTTGATCCATCTCGCGCAGATCCGATCCGATCTGACTCTCGACGAAGCGGTGCAAGCCGCCAGTGATGCCGGAAAACGCTATATCCGCATCGGATCGCAAGTCATGAGCCGAACCAAATGAGTAGAGAAATGCGACAGACCGAAATCATCAATCGCAAGGGCTTGCATGCCCGGGCCTCGGCGAAATTGGCGGAGTTGGCGCTGGGATTGCCGGCGGTGGTCACGGTCAGTTTCGAAGGTGAAAGTGCCGACGCGCGATCGATCATGGATCTGCTCTGCCTTGGCGCCGGCATTGGCAGCGAGGTTGAGTTGAGCGCCGAAGGTGACGGCGCCGCGCAATCGCTTGATGCGGTCGAAGGTCTCTTTCGAGATGGCTTTGGCGAGCTCAAGGAAGACGCCGCTTGCGCCTGTAAATAGCCCTTAAAGCACCATTGGCGCGAGCCAGAACCCGATTGCTGTAATAATCACAACACCGATCAGATTGATGCGGACGCCGCGCTGGATCATCTGAGCGATCGGAACCTTGTCCGTAGCATAGATGATCGCGTTCGGCGCCGTCGCGACGGGTAGCATGAAGGCACAGCTTGCCGCGACCGCGGCCGGCGCCAGCAGGCTTTCCGGTGCAGCGCCAATCGCCCCAGCCAATGCGCCCAGTATCGGGGCCAGTGTGGTCATGGTGGCGACATTGCTGGTCAATTCAGTGAGGAAGATGACCAGGGCGACGACAACGGCAATAAAGAAGATGGGCGGCAAGACAGACAATGTGGTCAATTGATCCCCAATCCAGGTCGACATGCCTGTGCGGGTCACGGCCTGACCGAGACTGATCCCTCCGCCGAACAGGATCAGCACGCCCCAGGGCAATTTGACGGCTTCGTCCCAGCGCAGGATCGCGCGCTTCTGCTGACCGCCAGCGGGCACCAGGAACATGGCGACGGCGCCCGCTACGGCAATGCCCATGTCGCCTATGGCAAACAGCCAGGGTGCGTTCCATCCTTGCGCCTCACCAATACGTTGGATCGGTTCACGCACCACCCACAGAGCCGCAACTACGCCGAAAACAATGGCGGCGCGTGCTTCGGGGGAGCTGACAGCGCCCAGTTCGTCGCGTTGCGACTGGACTTCCTGCAAGGCAGCAACTCCGCCCTTCAGTTTCGGTAGTCCTCGTGTCACTGACCACCACGCGACCGGCACCAGAAGGGCGAGAGCCGGAACCCCAAAGCTCATCCATTTCAGGTATCCGATGGACGTCCCGGAATTTTCTCGCAGCCAGTCAATCACGATAAGGTTTGTTGGTGTTCCAAGTGGCGTGGCGACACCACCAATCGACGCGGCATAGCAAACCCCAAGCAGAAGTGCGGTCACAAATTTACCTGTCTCGTCTTTCAAAGCGGCCGCGGCCGAAAGCGCGATCGGTACCATCATCAATGTCGTCGCCGTGTTGGAAATCCACATGGATAAAAGCGCCGTGGCGATCATGAAGCCGAAGATCAGCGATGCGGGCCGCGATCCAACATTGGCGACAATGTTCAGGGCAATCCGTTTGTGCAGACCCCAGCGTTCAATCCCGAGCGCGATGATAAATCCACCCAGAAGCAACATAACGATCGGGCTAGAATAGCCAGCTGCCGCTTCGCGCGCCGATCCGGCCCCGATCAGCGGGATGACGACAAGCGGCAGCAGCGATGTCACCGGAATGGGGATGGGCTCGGTAGCCCACCACACAGCCATCCAGACCATAAGGGCCCCCGTCGCCCAGGCGGAGAAGCTCAGTCCTTCGGGTGCCCCAATAAGCAGCATGAGAGTAGCCGCGACAGGTCCGAGCCAGAGACCGATCCGTTTGGCGAGATTTGGTGACCCATCCATTCTGGCAATGGGCCGGTCTTGCGCGCGCAAGTCAAGCGCGGCGATGCGATCTTACCGTTCCAGCACCAGATCATTGCGATGAACGAGCGCCGGACGGCCGCGATAGCCCAATTCCTGCTCGATTCTGTCAGATTGCAGGCCAGCGATACGCCCGGCATCCTCTGAACTATACGCTGTAATTCCCTTGGCGATGGTTTTGCCGTCCTGATCCTTGATCGCAACGGCGGCGCCGCGAAGAAACTGACCCTCAATCCGCGTCACGCCAACGGGTAGCAGGCTCGCGCCGTCCAGCAAGGCGGACCGCGCGCCATTATCGATGATGACCGCGCCTTCCGGCGTCAGGTGGCCTTTCAGCCAGATTTCACGGGCCTTGTCGGGGGTCAGTTTTGAAAGGATCCATGTCGCGCGCCCGCCATTGAGAAGCTTGCTGATCGGACGGTCATGGGTGCCCAGCGTGATCACCGTGGAACAACCCGCGCTTTGTGCGATGCGTGCCGCGGCCAGTTTTGTGACCATGCCGCCGCTGCCAAGATCGGCGTTCTGATTGATATCTCCCGCCATGGCTTCATGCGCATCGGTCAATTCAGTAAGCTCCGTGATGTGTGTTGCAGCCGGGTCCTTACGCGGGTCGGCTGTATAGAGCCCGTCCACGTCCGACAATAGAATCAGGACATCCGCTCCAACCATCTGCGCCACGCGCGCAGCCAGACGATCATTGTCGCCATACCGAATTTCGTCGGTGGCCACCGAATCATTCTCATTGATGATTGGAACCGCGCCGGTATTCAGTAAAGTATCCAGCGTCGCCCGGGCATTCAGCCAGCGGCGCCGGTTTTCCGTGTCATCCAGGGTCAGAAGGGCCTGGGCCACGGTGATTCCACGAGGTGCGAACGCGGTCGTCATCGCGGTCATCAGCAAGGGCTGCCCCAACGCTGCAGCCGCCTGTTTTTCTTCAAGTTTTACAGGTCGATCGGGTCCGAGTTGATTGCGCCCCAGCGCGATGGCGCCGGATGAGACCAGAACGACATCCTGGCCCGCGGCGCGCAGGTCAGCGATATCAGTAGCAAGGGAAATCAGCCAATCCTGACGGGCCTGACCCTGTTCAGCGATCAGAGCTGATCCGATTTTCACAACCACGCGACTGGCAGCCTGAAATGTGTTTGCGGAGGTCACTCGTGTCATCCGAGTGGGCTCCAATCCTCATTGGCGCCTTCCTCTTCGGCTGCTTCGGCCGCGATCTGGCCAAGCTCTTTCAGCATCAGTCCGAGGGCTTGTTTGACCCCGACGCCAGACACAGCGGAAACCTGCAACGGCTCCTGTCCGCAGGCCGCTTTCAGGAGTCTGGCTTGCTCGTCGACCAGTTCCTCATCCAGAACATCGACTTTTGACAGCGCCACGATTTCCGGTTTCGCAGCAAGCTCGGGGTCATAGGCTTCGAGTTCTTCTCGAATGGTGCGATAGGCTTCGTCAGGATGATCCTGGGTGCAGTCGACCAGATGCAAAAGGACCTTGCAGCGCTCGACATGACCCAGAAATCTGTGCCCGAGGCCGACGCCATCCGCAGCGCCTTCAACGAGACCTGGAATATCGGCCAGGACAAATCGTGCCCCGGCACCGAGATCGACAATGCCAAGCCCTGGATGCAGGGTCGTGAACGGATAATCCGCAATCTTTGGTTTGGCCGCCGTGGCACGGCTCAGAAAGGTCGACTTTCCGGCATTGGGTAGGCCTAACAGCCCCGCATCAGCAATCAGTTTCAGGCGGAGCCAGAGCGTGAATTCCTCGCCAGCTTCGCCTGGATTGGCGCGTCGCGGGGCCTGATTGGTCGAGGTCTTGAAGCGCATATTACCCCAACCGCCATTGCCGCCCTGGGCCACCATGACACGCTGACCAACCTCGGTCAGATCTGCGATCAGGGTTTCCTGGTCTTCTTCATAGATCTGCGTACCAACGGGCACTTTCAGCGTCTTGTCTGCGCCGCCGCGGCCGTGGCGCTGCTTGCCCATGCCATGCCCGCCGCGATCGGCCTTGTGATGCTGCTGGTAGCGATAGTCAATCAGGGTGTTGAGGCCCTCGACGGCTTCGACATAAACGTGTCCGCCGCGGCCGCCATCGCCGCCATCAGGACCACCGAATTCGATATAGGCTTCGCGTCGGAAAGAGGCGCACCCATTTCCGCCATGACCGGCTTTGACATAGACCTTGGTTTGATCGAGGAATTTCATCGCGCTCTCATAA
>JBCCCT010000125.1:0-10071 GCA_039033355.1 Pseudomonadota bacterium
ACTCCGGTCTTGCAAAAGCCGCTGGAGCTGGGCGCAGACATTGCCGTCTATTCCGCGACCAAGCACATGGATGGACAGGGGCGCGTCCTGCTGGGCGCCATTCTTGGTCAGAGCGAGTTTATCGAAGAGCATATCGATCCCTGGCTGCGCCATACCGGACCGGCGGCCTCGCCCTTCAATGCATGGGTCGTCCTGAAAGGCCTCGAGACGCTGGAATTGCGGGTTCGTCAGGCCTGTGCAAATGCGGCGCACATTGCTGACGCGATTGCCAACCATCCGAATATTGCCGCGGTCCACTATCCTGGTCGCGCCGATCATCCGCATCATGCGATCCATACCAAGCAAATGGAATCGGGTGGCACACTGATCGCCTTCTCGGTGAAAGGCGCGCGGGCTGAAGCCTTCAAGGTTCTGAACAGTCTCAACCTGATCGATATTTCAAACAATCTCGGCGACACGAAATCCCTCGCCTGTCACCCATGCTCAACAACACACCGGGCGCTGACCGAGGAAGAACAGGCAGAAATGGGCCTCGATGAAAGCTGGATCCGGTTGTCCGTGGGGCTCGAAGATGCCGGCGATGTAACCGCGGATCTGACGAATGCGCTTAATGCGCTTTGAAGGACGAAGTATCGTCACACCGATCGCAGGTTTCCACCGCTGGGTTACGTTCCAGCCGTGCCAGACTGATATCCGCACCGCAGGACACGCAGATACCGTAAGTACCGGACGATAGACGCATCAATGCCCGCTCGATCGAGGCGAGCGTTTCGGTTCCGCTACACCCGTTTAAAGAGTGTTGCGGCGCGCAGGTATCGGCCCTCGCTGGGCGGAGTCTATCGTCACGTTTTCTACGTGGATCCTTCCCCCGGGCGACGACCAAATCCCGTTGCAGAGGATTTAGCGGCGTCTTCATGACGATATCCTGTGCACACTTTAAGGGCTTGGCAAGCCTAGCAGGGCAAAAGAGTCGTTCTACATATCGATAAACGGAAGATTCGAAGCGGGAGATGGCTGTATGAGTGGTGAAACACCTCTCAAAATGACGGGTGTCAGCAAATGGTTTGGTAGTTTCCAGGCCGTGCGCAACCTGGATTTTGACGTGCCGCAAGGCTCAATTGTCGGCTTTCTGGGCCCAAATGGCGCCGGTAAATCGACCAGCTTGCGCATGGCGCTGGGCGTTCTGTCGCCGGATCGCGGCGAGGTCAGCCTGCTCGGCGCGCGCCCCAATCTGGAATCCCTGAAACGGGTTGGCTTCCTTCCCGAAGAACGCGGCCTCTACAAGAAAATGAGCCCGCGGCAAATCATTACCTATTTTGCGCGGCTCAAGGGCATGACTGCGCGCGACGCCAAGGCCCGGGCCGACGAGCTGCTCGACATGATGGGGCTTGGCGATTTTGGCCGCAGCCGGGTCACCAAATTGTCCAAGGGTATGGCGCAAAAGGTTCAGATCCTGTCTGCCCTCGCCCATCGGCCGGACTTTCTCATTCTCGACGAACCCTTTTCCGGGCTCGACCCGGTCAACCAGCAAGCCCTCGAAGACCTGATCATTGATGAGCATAAACGCGGTGCCACAATTGTCTTCTCGACCCATGTCATGGAGCATGCCGAGCGCCTCTGCGAAAAAATCGTGATGATGGCGCGCGGCCGGAAAGTGTTTGATGGCACGCTGGAAGAAGGCTTCGCCGCGCTTGGACGCGCCGTGCATATTGGCGTTTCCGAGGGCTTTGACCTGCAAACCACGCTCGCACCGGCCGGGTTCGAGGCGCAGGAAGATGGCGACCATTGGCGCGTCAGCCTGAAAAACGGCCAAACATCGCAAGATGCCTTGCGCGCTTCGATCGATTTGGGCGCTCCGATTACCAGTTTCACACCGCAAGAGGCCCGGTTACGCGATGTATTCGTCTCGCTGGTCAGCGAAGCCGAAGCCCAGGACCTGACCGACACACTTGCCGCAGATGCGGCTGAGGGGAGGGATGCCGCATGATCCGCTCAACCTATCTCGTCGCTCGCCGCGATTATCTCGGCTATGTTTCCGCCTGGGGATTCTGGCTCGGACTTTTATTCACGCCGGTGATTATTGGCATTTTCATGTTCGCCCCGATGCTGGCGCAGAATACACAGCCAACGCGCTATTTCACCGTGATCGAGCAAGGTGATGCGTTCACAAATGCCTTGCGCGAGAATCTGAGTGCCGGCCAGGTGCTGATCGCCCGGGCCATGCTGGACCCGATCTCCGTGATGGATGACAGCGCCAGCGAGGCGGTCGACTCTTTCGATGCCGCGATCGAGTCTGGCGCCAGCGTCATCGATGCATTTGAACAGGCTGGCGGCAATCCCTCTATGCTGCCAAGACAGGATTTTGTCGAAGTCGCGGCGCCCGTCAGCACCAGCGCCGAACTCGCACCTTTTCTTGCGGGCGAGCGTCTGGTCGATACAGACGAAGGCCCGCAACCGCTTTTTGCTGCACTGGTGGTCAATGATCAGAGTGGAGAAATTGAGTACTGGTCGGAAAACCTGCAGGCTCGAACCCTGATCGATGCTGCCGAAAAGGCAGAGGAAGAATTACAACTTGATCGCGCCCTGGCGGCGGTGAATGTCAATCGCGACGTCCTGACCAGCGCCCGGTCGGCCCGGCGCTCCGTCAAACAACAGCGCTTACGTTTGGGCGCTGAAGCCGGCACCGATACGGAAGTGACGCGAACCGATCAGGCGCCATTCTTTGTCTCGATCATGATGGCGTTCTCGCTCTGGTTCCTGATCTTCTCGGTGATCAATTATCTGCTCATGGGAACGATTGAGGAACGCTCGAACAAGATTTTCGACAGTCTTCTGACGTCCGTGAAACTGCCCCATCTGCTGGCGGGAAAACTGCTCGCCGTTCTGCTCCTGGCTTTGACCCTGATGGCATTCTGGGGCTTTGGCTCGGGCCTCATCACCTGGTTCATGCGCGACGCGATCTCACCTGACGTGGCAAGCGTGCTGGGATCGCTGGCCAGCGCGGCGGCCAATCCGGCCCTGTTCGTGCCAGCCATTATCAGCTTCGTACTCGGCTATCTGATGTTTGGATCTCTGTTCCTCGCGCTCGGCTCGCTCTGCGACACGATCCAGGAGGCTCAGACGCTGATGACACCGCTCTTCGTGATGCTGATGGCGCCTTTGCTGATGCTGGTCTTTGCCATTCAGGATGCGGAATCGGCCTTGATCCAGATCATGGCCTGGGTACCGGTTTTCACGCCGTTCCTGCTGATCCTGCGCATGCCAACTGAGCCACCGCTTTGGGAAGTGATGGCGCAGCTCGGATTGATGGCGGTGACCACGTACTTGATTCTGCTCATGGCCACCCGCGTATATCGCGCGGGCGCCGTGCATGGCGCCGGAGTGAATGACGTCTGGGCGTTTTTCGGCAAACTGGTGCCTGGCAAGAAGAGCGCGGCCTAGACCGCCTGTTCTTCAATCCCTTCAAAGGTGTCGGCGCGGGCAAGCTCCGGGAATAATCGCGTCCATAAGAGCGCCACGCCGATCGCCACGGACCCACCGAGCAATGCGGCACCGACCGGCCCGAGGAAACGAGCTGCGACGCCGCTTTCAAATTCTCCGAGCTCGTTCGAGGCCGAGATGAAAATGAAGGATACCGACGTTACCCGTCCTTTCATCTCGTCGGGTGTCGCCAGCTGAATCAGCGAGGCGCGGACATAGACTGAAATCTCGTCAGCCGCGCCGGTGACGATCAGGGCGACAAAGCTCAGCCAGTAAATCGAAGACAGTCCAAACACCAAAGTCGCGGCTCCGAATATGCCGACGGCCCAGAACATCCAGGGTCCGACTCGGCGGGACAGCGGACGACGCGCCAATAGAAACGCAACGGTCACCGCCCCGATGGCGGGGGCTGCAACCAGGAAACCAAGCCCTGTCTCCCCGACGTGCAGAACGTCTCGCGCAAAGACCGGCAAGAGCGCGACAACACCACCAAAGAAAACGACAAACAGATCAAGCGAGATCGCCCCGAGCACGATCCTGTTCCGGCGAATGTAACGCAATCCAGCAAATACCATGTCACTGCCCCGGGCATTGGTGAGCTTTTGATGTGGGGGCGTTGCGGCCGTTGCGATGGCCACGATGGCAAAGGCAATCAGAATGAACGCGACGCTATAGACCAGGCTCAACCCGCCAATGGCCAGCATGATTCCACCCAAAGCCGGGCCGGCAATCTTTGCCGTCTGAAAGCCAAGCGAATTGAACGCAATCGCGGTCGGGAGCTCGGACCGCGGCACCAGTTGCGGGTAGAGTGCATTCGCCGCCGCGGGCGTAAATGCATTGACGGTGCCCAGCAGGATCGCGACGCCGAATATGACCGGCAGCGCCTGACTGGCTGGCAGGAAAATCGTTGACAGGAGGGCCATTGTCCCAAGCAGGCGCACCAGATTGCTGACCACCAGGATCATCTTCCGGTTCAATCGATCCGCGGCCTGCCCGCCGATCAAAGACAGCAGCAGGACCGGAACAAATTGAGCCAGCCCAACCAGGCCGAGCATGAAAGCGGCCTCATTGATGCTGAGCCCCATGCCGCCATTAGCAATTGGATCACGCGCTAGATCATAGACTTGCCAGCCGATCGCCACGGCTTCCATCTGCCTCGCTGCTGAGACGGAGACGCGCATCAACCAGAATTGCAAATAGGCCCGATGACGGAAAACCTGGAGGGAGGGAGCGACAGCCATGGCGGCGTCCTAATGGCTGCGCCGTCAGAGGCAATGCAAAAAAGAATGTCAATGACGCTTGACATGTCAAGCCTCCTTGTCTAAATGACAAGCTCACTTGACACACGAGGGACTCATGTCTGTCTTCCAATCCTTTACTTCCGTCGCGGTCTTCGTCGTCGTCGCGAGCCTTGGAATCCAGATCGGATTTGCCATTGGCGTGTTTGGTCCAGCCTGGCTCAGCCCGATCCTCTCATTGCCCAGCCTCGCCATGTTAGCATGGCTCTGGCGCCGCGCGGAAAAACAAAACAAGTCCTCGCAGGCCTTTACCCGGCTCGTGATCTAATTCCTCCCAGGAGCTTTCGATGACTCAACAAACCTTCAAATCCGCAAAGCGACGATATCATCGCGTCTTCTGGCCGCTCATGGCGGTCTATACCGTCATCGTGATCGCTGGGTCGTTCGGGCTGAAGCAGCTCGACCCGGAACCATTATGGCTACAGGCGACCCTCGCCATAGCCTGCGCCCTGCCCGTGATTGCCACGCTACTAGTGATGATGCGCTATGCGCATGAGACGGACGAATATACCCGCATGATCCAGATGCGCGGTCTTGCCTGGGGCGGGATCATTACGACCAGCGTGATCTTCCTGATCGGCTTCCTGCAACTGTTTCATGTCGTGGACCGGTTTGAGATTTTCTGGTTCGGCCCGTTTTTCTTCATCGCCTATGGCCTATCCACATGGATCCTGAATGGTGGGAGACAGTGCTGATGAAGAATATCATTCGAGCCTTGCGCACAGAGCGCGGCTGGAGCCAGGCCAGCCTGGCAGATCAGCTCGGCGTTTCGCGACAATCGGTGAATGCGATTGAGACCGGCAAATACGATCCGTCCCTGCCTTTGGCCTTCTCTATCGCCCGCCTGTTCGGCAAATCGATTGAAGAGATCTTCGATGACGAGACCGAAGCGAAGCTGGCGGCAGAATAAGACCCCAGAATCAAAGAGGGGTACGGACCTTTCGGCTCGCACCCCATTTTGGCTTATTCGATTCGCGTCTTCAGTTTCCGCTAAGTCCCCGCTTTCGCGCTTCAATTAAGACCTGAAACTTCCCGTTCTGCTTGCGCAGTTTTGTTAAGTCCCACCATCCAGATACCCGTTACCGGTTTTCTTTCTGGTCTGCGTTGCGGTTCGTACCCCGTTCGCAGATATGGCCCTGCTTCACTCCCTCTAGCTGGAGCTCAGCAGACGCCGCGTTGCCTTTCCCTTCGTCTCCGTCAACTCCTTCGCATCCCCCCGTTTCCGAGGTTCACTCTTGAGCCCACTTCGTCCGGGCGCGACGTTCTTCCCGCTGTTTCCTCCGGTGGCTTCCCGGTCTCCGCTGCGGACAGGTGTAGAATGACTCAGATCGAAAAAGAGTCGATAGACTTTTTTGAAGATTCATCCGGAATCACAGGAATTCTCCACAGAAACACGGAATCTGTGGACAAGTTTGATATTTCGTTCCGGATTCGAACCAATCCTGTTCGGTGACAAGGCAGTTCTAAGCGCGACATATCATTCTGGTTTTGGAAGTCCAGCGCAAAAGACGCGGTGCGACTCACCTATTCCACTTCGTCGAGAAACTCGACTCCGACATCTGTGCGCGTGCGCCAGCGCATGCGCGCTTTGCGTTTGATGCCATAACGGGAAATGCTCACAACCATGCCATCGAGCAAACTGTCACTGTTCTGGAATCGGACACGCGTGCCATCGCGAGACAAATCCAGGGCAATGCCCTTTTTGAGAAACCGTCCCGCGTTCGACATTGCTACAACATCAGCATAGACATCACGGCGATCCGAGTTGCGACGCTCGACCTGTTCCGGCTCTACTTCCGTTGTTTCTTCAGGGGTTTTTCCCCGATTGAACCATCTAAACACGACGGTGACTCCAGATTGCTTCTACACACGTACCAAGCAATATGCGTGCCAGACTATTCCCGTGTCAGGTGAGCGGTGTCTGGATCGACGATTCGATAGAAGCAAGATTTGCGCCCGGTGTGACAGGCGCCGCCGGATTGGTTCACCATCAGTAGAACCGCATCCTGGTCGCAATCAATGCGGATTTCCTGCACCGCCTGTGTATGACCAGAGGTTTCACCTTTGACCCAAAGCTCCTGTCTGGAGCGACTCCAATAGGTGGCGCGCCCGGACTCGATCGTCGCTTGCAGGGCCTCTGCATTCATCCAGGCGAGCATCAGAACTTCATGTGTATCCGCATCCTGAGCGATTGCCGTAACCAATCCATCAGCATTGAATTTGGGACGGAGCTCAGGCGTTTCATCCTGATCGGCGCCAGAAAGCGGGGGTTCAAATGACATTTTCGTCTCGTAATTTACTCTGATCGTCCGCGCTGTACCCTAAAGCCTCGAGAATTGCACGCGTATCTTGTCCGAGGGCTGGCCCGGCGGACGAAACGTCTCCGGGCGTGAGATCTAGTTTTGGGATGGGCGCTTGCATTGGAACGTCCTGTCCGACGAGGGGCGAGAACACATTCAGGATCGCTTGCCGTGCTTTCATATGCGCGTCTGCCAGCATCTCCTTGGCCGTGTTGACCGGACCAGAGGGGATGGCGTGCGCTTCACACAGGCGCAAAACGTCTGCCATTGGGCGGGTGCGGGTCCAATCGCTGATCATGTCATCGAGCTCCGTCTGGTTTTCACCGCGCGCGTCATGGGTTGCGAAACGCGGATCACTGGCCCAGTCGGTCCCGATCATTTTCGACAGGCGCGCAAACAGCGTGTCCTGATTGGCGCCGATAATCACCATGCCATCGCTGCACGGATAGGCACCAGACGGCGCGATACGGGGCAGGATTCCGCCGGTGCGCTCACGCGTATGCCCGGCCAGGGCATATTCCGGCAGCAGGCTTTCCATGAAAGCCATGACGCTTTCATAGATCGCCGCATCAACGACCTGGCCGCGACCGGACCGTTCGCGATGAAACAGCGCCATCATTGTGCCGAGCGCGGCAAATGTCCCGGTCATGCTGTCACCCAGACTGACACCAGCGCGGGCCGGCGGCCGATCCGGCTCACCGATCAAATGGCGCAACCCACCTTTCGCCTCGCCGACGCTGGCATAGCCCGGCTTGTGACTCTCTGGCCCGGTCTGGCCGTAACCCGAGACCCGCGTGATGACGAGACGCGGGTTGATCTGATGCAACACATCCGGACCGAGGCCCCATTTTTCCAGCGTTCCGGGCCGAAAATTTTCGACCAGGACATCGGCTGTACTGACCAGGCGTTTGAGGATTTCCTGCCCCTTCTGAAGCCGCAAATTCAGCGTCACCGACTTCTTGTTGCGGGCAATGATGGCCCAGAAGACACTCGCCTCATTTACCTTCACGGCGCCCCAATCACGGGCGGGATCAGGCCGGTCGGGGGCTTCGATCTTAATCACTTCGGCGCCAAAATCGCCGAGCAGCTGGCCACAAAACGGGCCCGCAATCAGCTGTCCCAGCTCAAGCACGCGCAGGCCGGTCAGAGGCGGCTGTACAATCGGTTCTGTCATTCCCATTCAATGCCCGCTAAATACGCCTGATGACAAGACGTATTGATATTGTGGAAGTGGGCCCGCGCGATGGCTTGCAGAATGATCCCGGTGAATTGAGCACGGAGCAGAAGCTGGAATTCATTGCACGGCTTGAGTCCTGCGGAGTCCGACGGATGGAATCGGGGTCCTTTGTATCGCCCAAAGCCGTGCCCAAAATGGCCGATAGCGGCGCCGTGTTTCGTGGTCTTGATCGCGACCGGAACGTCCGCCACATCGCCCTCGCCCTGAATGAAAAAGGGGTGCGCCGGGCCATTGATGCTGAGGCGGACGAAATCAATTTCGTGCTCGTCGCCGGGGAAGGCTTTGGCGAGCGCAACCAGCGCATGACGCCGCAACAAAGTGCCGACATGCTGGCTACCTGCGCGCCGCTGGTACATGAGGCGGAAATTCCGCTCTCGGCCACCATTTCGGTCGCCTTTGGCGATCCTTATTCCGGCGAGGTCGATCCCGGTGTGGTCGCCAATCTTGCGGCTCAGGCACAACGGGCTGGCGTCGCTGAAGTCGGACTGGGCGATACGATCGGCGTCGCCACGCCCTGGGATGTGCGCACCGTGATCGAGCGCGTCCGGATGGAAGCGCCGGACGTTTATCTGCGTCTCCACTTTCACGACACGCGCGGCGCGGGCCTCGCCAATGTCGCCGCCGCGGTCGAGGCTGGCGTGGATGTCATTGATGCCAGTTGTGGCGGCATAGGCGGCTGTCCGTTTGCTCCGGCTGCAACGGGCAATGTCGCGACCGAGGATGTGGTCTATATGCTCGAACGCGCCGGGTTTGAAACCGGGCTGGATCTCGGCAAGCTGATCGAAACGGCCCAATGGCTGGAAACCGTGTTGGGGCACAAGGTCAGCTCGAGCCTGAGCAAGGCAGGTGCCTTTCCGGCCTAGGCGCGCACTAGCCGCTCAATCCCGAGACGAACCAATAGACCAGACCAGCGATCAAGAGTGCGGTCAGGGTCCGCTTCAGCCATCTCGGCATCCGCGCCCAGGCGCCGGTAATTTGCGCGCCGAACAGGAAGAGCAATCCGCCCAGAATCGCGAAGCGGACAAACCGGCTGACCGAAAACACACCTAGAAATTCCCAATAGGGATAGCCAGTCGCCCCGGCGATCAGATTGATCAGGTATGAGGGCGCCGGCGTGGTCCCGCCCAGGAATATGAAGGACGTTCCGCGTTCCGCGAAGCGCTCCGCATAAGTGGCGGCGAGTGCCTCAACGCCGAGGCGCGATACGACCGGATCGAAATAGGTCGCCCCGACTGCATAGATAATCGACCCGCCAATCGCACTGCCCAGGACCGTCACGGCGACAAAGATCCAGATCCGGTCGCGCGCGGCGAGACATAGCGCAATGAAGGCGGCCTCATATGGAAGTGGCAGGATCGAGGTCTCGGCAATCTCGACCACAAGCAAAACCGGCAACAGCCAACGCGAGTGCGCCAGGGCGACCAGGCGATCGGTAAGCGTAAGGCGGGTTTCCGGATCCGTTTCTGTCATGGTCGCGTAAGAGTCGTCTCACAAGGAAGCTAAGTCGAGTTTGAGGCTTGGCGAGTTGAGATTGGCGGTCCCGGACAAGCGCGGGGTGCGTTCCGGGATGACACGGGAGATCGCCAGGCACACCAAACCGCCTCACAGGGCTTCAGCCTTGAGGGGATGAAAAGGCAAGGCGCGCTTGTTTCAAACGCGGAACTGAACTGCCTTCCTTTCGGAGAGGCTTTTAAGCGCCTGAAACCAAGCGCGCCTGCGATGGCATATTATCATGCGTTAGGCCCTGACCACCTGG
>JBCCCT010000126.1:0-10020 GCA_039033355.1 Pseudomonadota bacterium
CTGCGGCACCAGGCCGAGCGCCTGTCGCAGGCTTTCCTGCGTGAGATCGCGGACATCCTTGCCATCGACCAGAACCCGGCCCTGCAATACGTCATAGAAGCGGAAGAGCAGTTTCAGGAGCGTCGACTTGCCCGCGCCAGACGTGCCGACAAAGGCAATCTTCTTGCCGGCGGGCAGGTCAAAGCTGACATCCTGGACGCCGACGGCGCGGGCATCATGGGTGAAGCCAACCTGTTCAAATGCGACATCACCCTTGGGCGCAGAAAGGATCTGTGCGTCTGGCTTGTCGGCGACTTCCGGCTTCATGCCGAGCAGGCCGTAGAGTTTCTCCAGATCAACCGCGCCCTGCTTGATCTCACGCCAGGCCCAGCCAAGAATGTTGAGCGGCGCATAGAGCGACAGGAACATGGCCATCACGCCGGTCAGGTCGCCGACCAGCATGGTCCCTTCGGAGACATGCCAGGCTGAAATGACCAAGGCCGCCAGCAGGCCGGCATTCATCACAAAGGCCTGCGCCCCGTTCAGGACATACATGGACCGAACCGCATCGACATAGCGGAGATTGTAATTGCGCATGGCATCATTGAATCGCCCGGTCTCGCGGGTTTCGGCAGCGAAGGATTTGACCGTCTCGAAATTGGTCAGGATATCGACCGCGATGCCGCGAAAACGCGTGTCTGCCTCATTCATGCGACGTCTCTGACGGACCCGCCATTCCGTGATCATGATTGTCGCCACGGCGTAAATGATGATCGTGACAATCGCGACCAGCCCCAATACCGGATCATAAGCCACAGCCAGCGCGATCGAGGCGAGGATCAGGCGCACAATGGTCGGACCAATATTGAAGGCGAGGAAACGGATCAGATAATCAATCGCGCTCGCTCCGCGCTCGATGACCCGGTTCAGCGCGCCGGTTCGCCGTGTCTGGTGGAAGCCGAGGGACAGGCTTTGCGCGTGCCCAAACGCATCGACGCAGGCGACGCGCTGGGCGTCCTGGCTGACCGGCGAAAAGAGCCAGTCGCGCAATTGCGGTAGGCCGCCACCAAGAAACCGCACACCCAGGGCCACACTGAGCCAGAACATGGCCGGACCGAAACCGGCAATAATGCCATTCTCGTCAGAGACCAGTTTGTTGATCGCATAGCCGAGCAATAGCGGGAACATCACTTCCAGCACCGCGGCCCCCAGCGTTAGCATGATGGCCAGCACCATGACGGGCCGCCATTTGCTGAGTTCGGGTCGGGCGAGTAATTTCAGGATTCGTCCGATCGAAACGCCAATGCCGCCATCGGCGCTTTCAATCTTATCCGGATCCGTGGTCTGTGTCTCAACGCTCATAGCCCGCCATATGGGGCGAGCTATGGGATATGCATAGGGGGAATTATGAAAGAAGCCGCTGATCCAGGATCAGCGGCTCTTGGTCGTTGGCGGGCCTAGAAGCGTCCGCTCAGCGTGATTTTCGCATTGAGCGGCGCCCCAACCGTGGCCTGGTGCGTGCTGTGCGAGGTTGGGAAGTAAAGCTCATCCGTGAGATTCTCGACGTTGAGCTGGATGCGCAAATCATCGGAAATGTCATAGTAAGCCGCCGCATCGATCCGCGTGTAAGACGGCAGGGTCGGGTGAGGATCGGTATCGCCAATATCAAAATCGGTGATGAAGGACTCATCCTGATAAGTCGCCCCCAGACCGAACCCAAGCTTGTCGGTGACCTGATACGCGCCCCAGACCGAGAATGTGTTTTCCGGAAGCTCACGCGGGATTTCCGCGCCATTGTCGGTTTCGCCATCGAGATAGCTATAGCCGGCGGTGACGAAGAGCTGTTCAGTCACATTGCCTTGTAGCTGCATTTCGAAACCATCAATCTCCAAACCACGGACTTCGAAATTTTCGCCCGTGACATCGTCACGATCGGCGCGGGTCTGTTCGTTCTGGAAATAGGCGGCCGTGAAGCTCATGCCGGGGACGAAGTCCCATTTCACACCAATCTCAGCGGTTTCAAACACATCCGGATCAAACGGGTCGCCGCCGCTAATGGTTGCGAATTGCTCGCCCGAGCGCGGCAGGAAGCTCTCGCTATAGCTGGCATAGAGCGAGACATTTTCCTGAGGCTTGAAAATCACACCGGCGCGGGGCGAGACGCGATCGTCCGTGCTCGAACGGGGATCAATAGAAACAACACCTGTGTCGAACAGGACAGGATCAACGACATCGACGGCAAAGTCGAAACTGTCAAAGCGCAGCCCGACCACGATATCGAGATATGGGTTCACTTCGATCTGATCATTCACATAGGCGGAGAAGACTTCCACTTCGGCTTGCGAACGATCGTTCAGGTCAGCCGTGAAATCATTGGTTGTCGCAACGCCGTCAAAGTTGACACCAACACCGCCCCGGAAGTTCAGCGGACGCTCGACCAGGAAGAATTCAACATCGTCAGACGAACCCGACCAGAACGCGTTGAAACGGTCATTGTCATTGGAAGTGTCGATATATTCCAGGCCGGTCACAAAGGTATGGCCAACGGATCCGGTCTCGAACTCACCAATCAGGTCACCGGTCAAGGTGAAACTCTGGCGCTGGGTTGTGTCGACATAGCCGTCGACGCCGACCCGCGTCGGATCTGCGGCTTGATCGAAGGAAGACGCGTAGAAGTTCTGGTACAGCTTGTCATAATCGCTGTAGGAGACCGAGACGCGGCCTTTCAGTGTATCATTGAACTGATGTTGCAGGACACCCCGCAACAAATGCGCTTCCAGCTCGGTTGTGTTCAGATCGGCATCGCCAAAAACGATATCCTCGAACGCGTCAACCGGCTCGCCATTGGCGCCGGTCGGGATGCCGCGATCAATGAAGCGCTCGTGATTGATATACTCGTAGGACAGATCCAGAGTCGTGTCTGGCGACAGCGCGATCTTGGCGGTTGGGTTCAGGCCGAACCGGTCACCATCATAGAAATCCCGGTGGTTTTCGAGACTCTCATACATTGCATTGATGCGGATCGCCGCGTTGTCGCTGACGACAAAATTGCTGTCGATCTGCGCGCCGAACGCCCCAAAAGAATCCGCGCTGGCCTGATAACCGGTGAATTGTTCGTTGAGGTCAGCCTTCTTGGTCACGCGATTGATCAAGCCGCCTGTGCCACCGCGCCCGAACAGGAGCGCATTCGCGCCGCGCAAAATTTCAACCTGCTCGAGATTGTAGAGCGGGCGGTAATATTGAACATCGTCGCGGACACCATCGATGAAGAAGTCTGCCGTCGAGCGGACGCCCCGAAACACAACCGCATCACGATGCCCCTCGCCCTGGGAAGCGTTCACCCCGGGCGTGTAACTGATAAGATCCGAGATGCTGTCAAACCCCTGCTGCAGGATCTGGTCAGCCGTGATGATGGACAGGCTTTGCGGCACATCAATGATCGGTGTCGGCGTTTTCAGAGCATTGACCTGATCGGTATAAAGATACTGGCCGACGACAACGATCTGATCCTGAAGCAGAACTTCATCATCGGGCGTTTCTGCAGCTACGGATGGACTTGCGACGAGGACTATGGACGCGGCCGCGCCAAGCAGGCGCGATTGAAAACGGGTCATATACTCAATTACCTTTTTGAAGTTTGATGCCGGTCCCCTAGCCTGATCGTAAATGCAAATCAATCGCAACTAGCAGGTAAATGATAATCAGTCGCAATTTTGCAACACCTTGAATATGCGTGCTTGAGGAAAGGTGCGCTCCACCCCTGATTTGGACAGCTTTCTTCTGGTTTTTGCCGGCAACATCCTCTAAAGGACCAAGGGTTTGAATCAGAGGCAGGAATGATGGGCGATCTAAAGTCGATTTGTGTGTATTGCGGCTCTTCGAATGATGTGAAGCCAGACTATTTGCAGCTCGCCCAGAATCTCGGGCGAACCCTAGCCCAGCGCAATATTCGCCTGGTCTATGGCGGCGGCGGCGTTGGTCTCATGGGCGCCTGCGCCCGGGCGGCGCATTCCGATGGCGGCGATGTGCTCGGCATCATGCCGCGTTTCCTGCTTCAGAAGGAACGTATCTTCGAAGACGTGCCGCACGAGATTGTCGAGGATATGCATACGCGCAAACAGCGCATGTTTGACGAAAGCGACGCCTTTGTTGTCCTGCCCGGCGGTATCGGAACGCTCGAGGAAGCGGTTGAAATGCTGAGCTGGGCCCGCCTCGGCTTGCACGCCAAGCCGATGGCTTTCCTTGACGAGGATGGCTTCTGGACCCCGTTCTTCGAACTGATGGACCACATTATCGATGGCAAGTTCACGCCGGAAGTTTTCCGCGCCGCGCTGGTGCATGAATCGACGCCGGAAGCGGCCATCCAGGCGCTGTGTGATCGCGTCGTGAAACTCGGCGACTAGTCCCGCAAGAGGGCGTCGCCGCCCCTGACAAGGGCCTCCAGCAGGAGGTCGAGATCCGCATCACGCGTCCGGTGATTGGTAATGTTCACACGGATCGCCAGTTGCCCGTGCAAGCGCGTCGTCGACGGCGCTGCGATGCCTTCATTCTGAATCCACGCGACCAATCGCTGATTGAGATCATCCAGTTGCACATCTGAGTGTTCTGCCGGGCAAAATCGAAAACAGCAAATGTTCAAGGAGACGGGCGCCATCAGCTCGAATTGCTTGTGGTCTGCGACCTGCTGGCCGAGATAACGCGCCTGGTCGCAGTTTCTCGAAATGGATTGCCCGATCTTGTCAGTCCCGTGCTCGAGCAAATGCGCCCAGACTTTCAGCGCCCTGAACCCGCGCGACAATTCCGGTCCGAAATCGACGGGCCAGGGATTGCCGGCCGCCAGCGCTTCGCCATCCGCGGCGAGATAGTCAGGACGGCTCGCAAAGGCCTTGCGATGCGCCTCACCATCGCGGATCAACACGCAGCCAGCATCATAATTCACATGCATCCATTTATGGAAATCAAAGGCCAGGGAATCGGCGCGTTCAATCCCGGCCAGTCGCGGGGCAAGGTCCGGATGGGTCATGGCGCAGGCCCCGAACGCCCCATCAACGTGAAACCAAAGCCCCTCTTGCCCGGCCAGATCGGCAAGCGCAACAAGATCATCAATCGCGCCTGTATTCACCGTTCCGACTGTACCGGCGAGGAAGAAAGGCTGAAACCCGTCGGCGCGATCGCGTGCGATCTGGCTCGAAAGGGCCTCAATATCGATCTCATAAGTCTGCGTGACCGGCACCGTGCGCAGCGCGCCTGTCCCTAACCCGATCATGTCAAAGGCCCGCGCCAGACAGCTATGCGCCTGTTCCGAGACATAACCGACCAGCTTCGCATCCCCCACGCCGTCAGCACGGCTGGCAAAAACGAGCGCCGAGTCTCGGGCCGTTTTGGCAGCGATAATCGTTGCCATACTGGTCCCAGACACGACCAGACCAGACGATCGCGATGGAAACCCGAACAGGGCCTTGCACCAATCTATCACCTGGCGCTCGACATAGATGGCAATATGATCGCGCCCGCCGCAATTGGCATTCATGGCTGCGCCGACAATCTCTGCCAGCAGGTTTCCGGGCGACCCTGCGCCATGAACCCAGCCAAAAAAGCGCGGATGCGTGTTCCCGACCCCATAAGGCAACAGGCGCTCAAGGCGATCCGCCAACGCGTCGAGCCGCATACCTGTCTTGGGTACTGGCGATGTCAGCTCCGCTTTCAGATCTTCGGGCGGCGGGGTCCAGACGCGGCCTTCTCGCGCCAGACGCAATTTCTCGATCGCCGCTTTCAGGACTCGCTGGGTTTGCGTTTCGAAGTTTTGCCAATCAACTGGATCCAGATCGCCTGGTTCGGTGGAACCCGTATCAGCCATATCCTGCGGCGACGCCTAGCCGGCGCTCAGACGAGACAAGGCGCGGTCTCGCCCCATCAGAACCAGCATATCGCCGACGCTGGGGCCGCGCTCCATGCCGGTCAGGGCCTTGCGCAATGGCATGAACAGGCCCTTGCCTTTTCGGCCGGTCTCAGCCTTCAGCGCCGACGTCCAGGTGCTCCAGGTGTTGCCTGTGATCTCGCCCTCCGGCAGCAGGCGCGCAGCATCCGCAATGAAATCAGCATCTTCAGCATCGACCAGCGGCGTGATCTCGCCAAACACGACGGGCACGAAGCGCGCGGCATCTTCGACCGTGACGCAGTTTTCGCGCACCAATGCCCAGAAGGTCTCGTCCGCAGCTTGCGGATCAATGGCCGCCAAACGGTCCTTTGCTTCGGAGAAGGGCATGGCATGAGTCAGCGCGGCATTCAGATTGTGCAAGTCGGCTTCGTCGAAGCGCGCCGGGGCGCGCCCGATCTTGGCGAATTCAAACTCATCGGCGAGTTGATCCAGGGACTCACGGATTTCGACATTGTCGCTGGTGCCGAGCTTGCCGAGCAGGGAGCAAATCGCCAGCGGCTCGATGCCCTGGCCCCGCAACTCGCCCATGCCCAGCGACCCGAGACGTTTGGACAGGCTGGCGCCATCCGCCCCGACCAGGAGGGGTGTATGAGCCATTTGCGGCGCGGCGCCGCCAAGCGCCTTGAAAATCTCGATCTGGGCGCCGGAATTGGTGACATGGTCCTCGCCGCGCACGACATGGGTGATGCCCGCCTCGATATCATCGACACAGCTCGGCAATGTATAAAGATAAGAGCCATCCGCGCGGATCAGAACCGGGTCGGACAGCGAGCTGGTCTCGATGGCCTGTTCGCCGCGCACCAGATCAGTCCAGACAATCCGATCGCCACTCAGCTTGAAGCGCCAATGGGGTTTGCGCCCTTCGGCCTCATAGGCGGCCTTTTCTGCGTCGGTCAGGTTCAGGCCCGCACGATTGTAGATTGGCGGCTTGCCACGCGCGCGCTGGAGCTTGCGCTGACGGTCCAGCTCATCGGCGGTTTCATAACAGGCATAGAGCAGACCCATGTCCCGCAACTTGTCAGCCGCCGCATCATATTGCGCGAACCGCTCAGATTGTTTGAACGTGTCGCCCCAGCTCAGGCCGAGCCAGGTCAGGTCATCCTTGATGCCTTGCTCATAGGCGGCGGTGGAGCGTTCAAGGTCGGTGTCGTCGATGCGCAGGATGAATGTCCCGCCCCGCCCCTTGGCGAACAGCCAATTGATCAGCGCCGTGCGGACATTGCCGACATGCAGATTTCCCGTCGGAGACGGAGCGAAACGGACAACAGGATTGGTCATGGCCATGCCTTAGTGAATTCGAAGCGCTCCTTCCACACGAAATCGCTAAAAAAGCCAATAGAGAGAATTCAGGCCCTCTTTGATCGCGGATCTCATTGAGCGGGATTTCGCGTTGGCGTAGATTCCTTTGATATCATGGGTGGGAGGACCAAATCGATTGGTACGCGTCTCTCCGGGCAGCACTATAAGGAGGGGCCACGGCGACAGCAGCAGCCACCAACCCGACCATCCAAGGTCGTGGCACCTTCGAAGCGATGTACTCCAGAATGGAATTGCTAGCAGAAACCCAATGAACGAGATGATCGCGATCAATGGCGTTGCAATGTTTGAAAAGACAAATGTTCGCTCATTCAAAAAATAGAAGCTTGGTCCTACAACGAACAACAACGATATCCCAAGTAAGCTGATATATTCCAATCGGGATGCCCGATCTCCCACCGAGCCGACATTGGCAATTGCATGTTTTATGAAATCCCAAGCTGACATGGTCGATCCGATCACTCCACCTGAGCAAAACCACACGAAATTGCCTCAAATGCCAAGCCATTGCCGTCACAATTGACAGAAACAGTAGAGTCCCCGCACCATCCCTCGCGGGACTGATGGAGATGGCCATGATGAGACGATTCCTAATAGCTGCCGCAACTGCTGGCCTGGTCGTTTCTGGATGTAGTCCCACGTCCGAGGATCCAGCGACTCCCGATGCCGCTCCGGAAACCACGGACTCCGACGCGAGTGATACGCCGGATGAGACCGAAGCCCCGACAACCTTGCCCGGCCTGTCGGACAGCAATGGCATTGAAACCATTGGCTATCCGGACGGTTGGGAATTGCAGCCCTTCTGGTCCGGCGAGTATCCGAATGCCTTTTCCGTGACCCAGGAAGGCGTCACCGTCATGGGCCATGAGACGATTACCTTTGAGAGCTTCCCGCCCATCTATTGCGGTCTGCCGCACAAGGCGACGTACAGCCCCTGGAATGGCGCGCGACGGGAATCCGATGATCTCGATTTCGTTGCCATGGTCTTTCCGACCACATTTACCATCATGGAGGATGTCAGCGTCGAGGCCTTTGTCGGCGACGGAGTGGAACAACTCGCGCTGAGCGCCGGGGATGAGCTGATCTATAAAAGCTATCTCGCGGAAGGCTTCTTCATCGCCGAGAAAGATGGCATTCAATATGAGCTGAACGAAGGCGCATTGCCAGCCAGCACAGAGTTCCAGCAAGGCCCTGAAGATCAGGAATGGGTGCTCGTCACCTGCGACGATGCTGACGGGACGCGGGCCTGGATCCTGTATCAGGACGCGCTCGGCGTGCCAGGGGTCGAACCGTTTGAATATACCGCGTTCGGAGAGGCCGCGGACCTGCCCTAAGCGCCTTTCGCTGCGCAAACAATTTCCATGTCGGCCAGAATGGTCTATCTCGCCTGAAGCGGGATAGAGGAGGCCATCCATGAGCGAAGTTATCGACACCCCAAAAGCCGGTTGGCGCATGAAAGTCGCGATATTCGCCCTGTGCGTTTCGATATTTGCGGTCTTGTGGTTCGCCGTGGCCGCGCTCGGCACGAAATTCGGCTTCTGGCCCTGGCAAGTCGGGCTGGGTCAAATGACGATCGGGGTTGGCCCAGGCATCGCGCTGTTCGCGCTGGGGCTTTCAATCGTTGCACAAATCATCGCTTTGATCAAAGCGCCGCGAAAGCAGGCCTTTATCCTGGCCCTGGCCGGGACTCTGATTGCCGCCTTCTGCATGTTCCGCCTTGCCGGTATGGGCGCGCAGGCAAGTTCATTGCCGCCGCTGCATGATATCCAGACAGACTGGTCCGATCCGATCGCATTCAGCGAAACCCTGATGGCCGCCCGCGCCGCCGATGGCGAAACAAACCCCGTTCTGGATGCGCCGACTGTGCCGGATTATGCCGAGGCCCGTTGGCCTGGCACCGCAGGCCGGCTCGTCTCTGAAGTTCAGGAAGAAGCCGAAGCCAAGGAAGCTGGCAAAGGCACGGTCTATCCGACGCTCGAGACGATTTATTTCAGCCAGTCTCCTGATGAAGTCGCCACCCTGACCGAGCGCGTGATGCGCAAGCGCGGCTGGAAAATCGTCTCGCCCGCCCCGGTTGACGGCAATGCGGTCAGCGAAGTGGTGCTCGAAGCGACTGAGACTTCGGGCTGGTTCGGGTTCAAGGATGATATTGCGATACGCATCCGTCCCGGCGAGGACGCGACGCGTCTTGATATCCGTTCGACCTCGCGTGTTGGCCTGTCCGATCTCGGCGCGAATTCAGCCCGCGTCTACCGCCTGATGGTAGAACTGGAAGATCGCGGCGAAGGTCGGCGGGCGCCTTAAGCGTCGACTTTGGTCAATCGAAACGCGCTCTGTACCACAGGGCGTGCATCGCTGCAGGTCACACGGCCTTCATCGATCAGCTTGAACATATGCCCCAGCAGGCTCAGACAGGCGGCCGGGAACAGACGTTCTTCAAGCCCGACATACATGGTCTTGACCATTTCCGGGATCGAGCTTTCGCCGGCTTTCATCTGCGAGATCACGCCATCCTCGCGATCCTGACGATGCTGGCGATAGGCCTGGATAAATTCCGCCACGAAGGCCTTGCCCTCGATGGGCGACCCGTGCGTTGGCCAGAGGATGTCAAAGCCGCGGGCTTCAATCTTGTCGAGGCTCTTGAAATAGTCCGACATATTGCCGTCCGGCGGCGCGACGATCGTGGTTGACCAGCCCATAATATGATCGCCGGTCAGACAGGCATTCTCTTCTTTCAGGCCGAAGCAGAGATGGTTGGTCGTGTGTCCTGGCGTTTCGATCGTCTC
>JBCCCT010000127.1:0-9912 GCA_039033355.1 Pseudomonadota bacterium
GCCCGTTGCAGATCGCGCGCCGCCACCGGCCGCGCGAGCAAGTCTGAAAGCTCTGTCAAAACTGGGTTTTCAGAAATTTGTCCGGACATATTCTGGTGCTTACACAAAGTTTGTGGTTGAGTGAACCCGAAACTTACGTCACCGGTCAAAAAATGAAGTTTTTATCGATCTCAGATGCCCTGGCGCAGTACCGCAAATCCTTGCCGGAACAGGCACGGATATATGTCGCTGGCTGCAGTGGTGAGCCGCTCGCCATCCGGGAGGCGTTACAGAAAAACCCTGATCTCGCCGCCGGTATTACCTTCCTCGGTATCTGGATTCCCGGGGTCAACCAAACCGACTGGGCGAGCCTGCATTCGACGGCCAGCGCTGAGAGCATATTTGTCTCACCTGCCCTGCGCCCTTCTTTCGAATCCGGGCAAACGCGCTTCCTGCCGCTCAGCTATACGCAAAGTACTAAATGGCTGTCCAACACCAAGCTGGATGGCGGCGTGGTGATGGTATCGCCGCCGGATGAAAACGGTCTGGTCAGCCTCGGTGTTTCGGCAGATTTTTCGACGCTCATTCTGGATCGCGGCGCCGTACCTCTGCTGGGTGTGGTCAATCACGCCATGCGTGCGCCGGTTCATGGACCGAAAGTTGAGCTCGACCGATTTTCTGTCATCGCCAAGACGGACACGCCCCTGGCGCATGTTGAGGAGACCGACTTACCAGAGACCTTCTCCAGGATTGGCGAATACATTGCCGGCCTGTGCGATGCCGGAGATACATTGCAGTTCGGCCTGGGGAATGTGCAACAGGCCGTGCTGAAGGCCTTGGGGAACCATACAGATCTGAAAATCCATGCCGGTATGATCTCGACACCTCTGATTGATCTGCTGGATCGCGACGCCATCGCGTCAGACTATGGCGCCATCACCACCGGGGTCGCGATCGGCACAGGCGCACTTTACGATCGAGTCGTCTCGGAAGATCGGATCCTGTTCGCCCCGGTCACCTATACGCATGCCATATCCACGCTGGCAGAAATCGAGCCCTTCAAGGCGATCAATTCCTGCCTCGAGGTCGACCTGTTTGGTCAGGCCAATGCAGAATTCATCAATGGCCGCCAGATCTCGGGCACAGGGGGACTAGTCGATTTCCTGCGCGGGGCTGCGGCCTCTCCGACCGGCCGTGGCATCCTTGCGCTCGCCTCGACCGCCAAGCAAGGCACGATCAGCCGGATCGTTCCCCGCCTGCCCGCAGATGCAACATCGATCGCACGCGCCGATGTCGACACGGTCGTCACAGAACATGGCGTCGCTGAACTGAAGCAGAAGTCAATTGAACAACGCGCCGAGGCGCTTATTTCCATCGCAGATCCGCGTTTTCGAGATGCGCTCTCCGCGGCCTGGCAAGACATGCGAAAGGGCTTTTAAATGCCAACAGCACAACCGCGATACCGGCAATTGGCGGAACAGTTTCGCAAAGCCATCACATCCGGAAAATACAAGCCAGGTGATGCGCTGCCGACCGAAATGGAGATTTGCAGCAAGCACAAAGTCTCCCGCCACACGGCCCGCGATGCCTTGCGCATTCTGACCGATGATGGCCTGATCGAACGCCGCCGCGGGGCGGGCACCGTCGTGGCTGAGCGCGGCATCCCGGCCTTTGCCCAGCCGATTGGCGATTTCGATTCCATCCTGCAATATGCGCGCGACTCCCACTTTGACATCAACACGGTTCAGGCCGCCGATGAAGAGACCCTGGACCGCCTTGGCCTGACCGGAGATTACACACAACTGATCGGATTTCGCCGCGTCGCGGATCAGGCGCCGCAAGCGATCACCGCGGTCTATATTCCCACCGACCTGGCACCGGATGCAGAGATCATTGCGAATCTCCCAGGCTCAATTTCCGAGTGGATCGAAGCCAATCGGAACGTCAGCATTGAACGCGTCATGCAGCGCATGGAGGCCGTGGCGCTGAACGAGAGCCAGGCCGAACGCCTAAACGTGTCGACAGGCTATCCGGCCCTGCGCACGGTACGCCGGTATCGCGATGCCGCCGGCACGATTGTCTTGCTGTCGGAAAGCCTGCATCCCGCTGGGCGTTTTGCCTATGAGATGCGGCTTGATCGGACCAAAGGCTAAGCCACTCGACTCTCGTCACACAGTGTCCGCCGGTAGAGCAGCCCGTCCTTGAACCAGTGCCAGGTCCGGGCCCGGTGATGACCGCCTTCGCCCATGATGATCACTTCGACGAAATGCGCGCCCGGCTCGTCCTTGCGCTGCAGGTTCAGCAGCACAACGCCATCCTGCGTTTCCCAGCTCTTGCCGACAAAAGTCGGCGTATCGAACCAGAGATGGTCGCCGCGGTCATAACCGTCAAACCCGGCATTTGTGACGCTGCCATCGACGTGCTGAAGCTTGATGGTCTGGCGATAGAAGACGTCACTGTCTTGCGGAAACTCGCAGACCACATGCGACTGGATCAGCTCCTCTTCCTGCGCCTGCAGATCGATGTGTCGATACGTCCCTTCCCAGATGCCGAGATGGGCGCGGTGCGCCGGGAAATTGAGATCGGTCATATCGTGCCTTTCGATTTGAGGGCGGCAATGGCGGCGACATCCAGCCCCGCCTCAGCGGCGATCTCGTCACTATGCTGCCCGAAGGCGGGAACAGCCGGATCAGGGCGCGGCGGTTCATTGCGGAACTTGATGGGCGGCCCGACATGTCGATGACCATTCGCGTCTGTGAACACCATCTCGCGCTCCTGCGTAAACGGATCATCGAACGCATCTTTCAGGCTGCGCACCCAGGACCAGGCGCAATCGATCGGTGTCAGAAAAGCCTGCCACTCCGCCAGAGGGCGGGTCTTGAACGTGTCGGCAAAAAAGGCGCGCAACGGCGCCTGTTCCGGGCCGGGCGGGCGTTTGGCGATCTCGATCAGATCCTCGCGCCCGAGCGCGGTCAGCAGATTGGTCGCGAATTTCAGCTCAGGGCCCGAAAAGACGAGGAACTCACCATCCGAGGTTTCATAGAGATGGGTGAGCGCCGAGCCGCCAAAGCTGCGCATCTGTTTGGGCTCGGGATGCCGGTTTTCGCCAAAAGTCGGACCAAGCACGTTTGGCGTCCAGGCAATGGCCGCATCATACATGGCCAGATCGATATAGTCGCCCTTGCCCGTTTCAGTGCGGCGATACAAGGCCATCAGGATGGCCGAAAGCGCCATCAGGGAGGCGCTTGCATCGGCAAAGGGAATGTTCGGCATGCTCGGCTTGTCATCGGTCAAGCCGCGATTGAGATCGATCAATCCTGCCAGCCCTTGCACGCCTGTATCGTGCGACGGCTTTTTGGCCAGCGAGGAGTCCTGACCGAAAGCCGAAATCGCGCAGTATATGAGTCCGGGATTGCGCGCTGCGACCGTGTCGTAATCGACGCCCAATCGCTTGACCACACCCGGCCGAAACGCTTCGACGATGACGTCTGCCGCATCGGCCAGGCGCAG
This sequence comes from Pseudomonadota bacterium, assembly GCA_039033355.1. Lineage (GTDB taxonomy): Bacteria > Pseudomonadota > Alphaproteobacteria > Caulobacterales > Hyphomonadaceae > Henriciella. The sequence continues at coordinate 3,490 of JBCCCT010000127.1, forward strand.
AAACAGGTCGAGCCCGTCCGGATCCTTGAGATTGAGCTTCAGGCTGCGCTTGCCGCGCGCAATATTGCGGAACCAGACCGAAACGCCATCACCTGTTGTTTCACCAATCACGCGGGTCGGCTCGCCGACACCATTGGCCGGTTCGATCATGATCACGTCGGCGCCATGATCGGCCATCATCATGGTCATGTGCGGCCCGGGCAGGAAGGCCGACAAGTCGAGGACTTTCAGGCCTTCCAGTTTCATGCGGTCTCGTCCTGCTTCAGGAGCTCATCATTCTGCTCACCCATTTTTGGCGCGCGCGAGACGGTCGGCCGCTCACCATTGACCCGGAACGGCGATGCCAGGGTTCGAACGCCTTGAGCGGCGTCCGGATGTTCCACTCTGGCAGTCATCTCGACATGCGCGACATAAGCGCTGTCCAGAGCTTCCCCAATGTCCAAGACCGGCGCGAACGGCACATGACCGCCGAGCAGGTTCATCCATTCAGATGTAGGCCTTGCCGTCATTACCTGGTCGACTGCATCGCTCAGCGCCGCCAGGTTTTCACGTCGGGCAGGTATGGTCGCGAAGCGTGGATCATCGCCCAAATCGCTGCCTGTGATCTGGCACCACAGGGTCCAGAATTTCGGCGTCTGGCACATCAGCAAGCCCCAGCCATCCTGCGTCCTGACCAATTGGCTTGGCGCGATGGAGGGGTGCGCCCCGCGCGGCAGCCGCCCGGTGACATGACCCTGATTCAGATACCAGGTTGCCGGATAAGAGAGCTGATGCAGCGCCGTGTCGAACAGGCAGACATCGACATCACAGCCTTCCCCGGTCCGACTGGCTCCGAGCAATCCAGCCAGTAGCGCCGTCGCCATTTGACTGCCGGTATGGAAGTCGACCATGGAGAGGCCAAACCGCACCGGTGGCCCATCCGGTTCGCCTGTCATTGACATGAAGCCGGCTTCGGCTTGCATGAGATAATCATAGCCTGGCCAGGCGGCCCGTTCCGACTTGCGGCCATAGGCAGACAGATGGGCGCAGACAATCTTCGGATTGACCGCTTTCAAAGCGTCATAGGTCAAGCCAAGCTTGTCCGGTTGATCGCCGCGCAGATTGTTCGCCACCGCATCGGCGCTCTGGACCAGAGCCTCGAATTGCGCCCGCCCGTCCGATGACTTCAGATCAAGCGTGACGGATTTCTTGCCCAGTGAGAAGGTCTGGAAGAATTCGCTATCCCCCTCGCCCAGCATATAGGGACCGACCGAGCGCGAGACGTCGCCGCCGCGCGATGGATCTTCGATCTTGATCACTTCGGCGCCCAGGTCCGCCAGCAGCATGGTGCCATAAGGACCGGCGCCATACTGTTCGACCGACAGGATGCGCACACCCTTCAGAGGCAGGTCAGCCATCAGACCGGGTTCCGTTTGACCAACTGCTTGGCGATGATGATCCGCTGCATCTCATTGGTGCCTTCGCCAATGCACATGAGCGGCGCATCGCGATACAGGCGCTCGATGACATATTCCTTTGAATAGCCATAACCGCCATGAATGCGCATCGCTTCGGTGGCGACTTCCAGCGCCGTCTCGGACGCGAAATACTTCGCCATGCCGGCTTCCATGTCGATCCGCTCGCCTGTGTCATAAGCGCGGGCCGCATCCTCGACGAGCAGCTCTGCCGCACGAGTCTTGGCGCCCATTTCACCGAGCTTCAGCTGAATGGCCTGATGTTCGCAAATCGGCTTGCCCATGGTCTGGCGCGTCTGGGCATAGGCGACGCTTTCCTGCAGGGCGCGACGGGCGATGCCGACAGAGCGCGCCGCGATATTGATCCGCCCGATCTCGAGCCCACCGGTCGCCATGAAGAAGCCTTTGCCTTCCTCGCCGCCAACCAGGCTGAGCTCAGCATCGCACTCATATCCGGTATAGATCAGCTCGCCACTATCAATGCCCTTATAGCCAAGCTTGGACAGCTTGTTGCCATTGGTGACGCCTGGCAGGTCTTCCATCGTGTCCGGGTTCTTGGTCTGGGTGATCAGCATGGACATGCCCTTATAGCGCGGCTGGGCGCTCGGGTCGGTCTTGCAGAGCAAGGCCACACATTGTCCTTCAATCGAATTGGAGATCCAGGTCTTCGCGCCCTCGATCACATATTTGTCGCCGACCCGCGTCGCCTTGGTGGTGAGGGCCTGCAAATCGGTGCCCGCATTCGGTTCCGTCAAAGCCAGACCGCCGCGCAGCTCGCCCGTGGCGAATTTGGGTAACCAGTAGTCCTTCTGCTTGTCAGTGCCGAAGCGCTGGACGATTTGCGCCATCATCAGGTGCGAATTGAAAATGCCGGTCAGTGACATCCACTCTTCCGAAATCCGCGTGACGATTTTTGCGTAAAGCGAGGCCGACAGGCCGAGACCGCCATATTCCGGATCGATCAAGGCGCCGAACAGGCCGAGCTCTTTCATATCCTCGACCAGTTCGATCGGATACTCATTGGCGTGCTCGAGTTCCATCGCAACGGGTTTGACCTTTTGCTCAATCCATTTCTCGATGGCGTCGAGCATCAGGCGTTCTTCTTCGGCGGCCTCACTCGTCAAAACTGCAGTATCTGCCATATCGGCCTCCTAGTAATGTCCAACTTTGTCTTCCACGGCCTGGCCGCGAGACGGGATCAACATGTTGCGTTTGAAGGTGCACACCATGGTGCCATCCTGATTGTAGCCGCGGGTCACAATGGTCACGATGCCTTGCCCGGGTCGCGACTTGCTTTCGCGTTTGCCCAGGACCTCGCTTTCGCCATACAGGGTGTCACCGGCAAAGACCGGGGCGGTGAATTTGACCTCATCCATACCGAGATTGGCGATGGCTTTCTGCGAGCAATCGGTGACGCTCATGCCGATCAGCAAAGCCAGCGTATAGGGCGAGACCACCAGGTTCTTCTTGAACTCTGACGCCGCCGCAAACTCTGAATCGAAATGCATGGGATGCGTGTTCAGGGTGAGAAGCGTAAAGGCATGATTGTCATATTCCGTGACGGTCTTGCCTGGGCGGTGCTCGTAAATGTCGCCTTCCTTGAAATCTTCAAAATAGCGTCCGAACGTCTCGCGATAGCGATTGGGACCTGTTTCTTTCCAGTTCTGAACCATGTCTATCCTCTTTCTTCGCCAGCTTTGGCGAGGGTTCTTTGCGCCGCCAGAATGATCGGGCGGTCGATAAGCTTTCCATTATGCAGGGCGGCCCCGCCCTGACTGTCTTCCAATGCCTTGATGATGGCGCGGGCATCGGTGATTTCATCCTCGGTCGGCGCGAAGGCGACATTGACCGGCGCGACCTGGATGGGATGGATACAGGCGCGTCCGGCAAACCCCATGGCCTTGGCCTGGTGTGTGCTGGAGGTCAGGCCGTCCGCGTCTTTCACATCGAGATAAGGCACATCATAGGCCGGGACGCCGGCAGCACCGCAGGCGCCCGCAATCGTGCCCCGCGCGACAATCATCGCGTCCCAGTTTGACAGGTCGGCGCCGAGGCTGGCGCTATAGTCTGCGCCGCCGAACAGAACGCCCGCGGTTGACTGTTTGGCAATATCGAAGGCGCGGCGTAGTCCCCGTCCGCTTTCAATCACCGCAATCAGGGGCACGTTCTGGCCCAAGGCCTCGCCCACGATTTCCATATCCACGCCGGTTTCAGCCTTCGGCACCATGAAGAAATCGGGTGAACCGTCCGAAGTGGCGAGCGCCGCAATATCCGCGCACCCCTCCGCGGTGCGCGGACTATTGATGCGGAGCCCGGCCCGGACAGCGCCGCGCTGGCCGAGCCATGCGATCGCGGCGGCGCGGGCATCGGCCTTGGCCTCTGGCAGCACGGCGTCTTCAAGATCGATAATGATCGTGTCGGCGCCGCTCGCGGCGGCTTTGTCGAAGCGTTCAGGGCGTGAGCCCGGGACGAAAAGAAGAGATTTGAATGTGGTTGTCATCAATTATCCAAATTTGTCCGGACAAATTAGATCGAACCCGATGCAAGGTCAAACAGAGTTTTTGTCGCGCCTCGGGACGGGACAGGTCTCTTCCCGCTCAACCAGATCAAACGCGAAGAGAAACTTGGCAACGCCCGACAGAATGCCGCCAATCATGCCGAGCTCGACAATCTGGTCAGGCGTATAGAATTCACCGAGCGCGTCATGCAGGTCCGGGCTCAGCGCGCCCTCGGGATTGGTCAGCCGCAATGTGTCAGAGAGCGCGACCACCGGACGAAGCGCGGGACGAAGGGCAAGTGTATCATCACTGAAAACGGCATCGATTTCCGCATCGGACAATCCGGCTTCCTGCGCGGAGACGCGATTGCCCTGATTGCAGAATTTGCAGCCATGCTGGACCGAGAGGCGCAATCTCAAGACCTCCATCGCGGCCTTCGGAACGCGCCCGGCATTGAACACGTCGCCATAGAAGCCATTAATGTACCAACGCAGGAGATCCGGATTATTCGCCAGAACCTCAAAGAAAGTCGCTTCGCCGCGCAAGGCGGTCGACCCGTCATGCAAGGCTTGCAGATCCTCCGGCATGGCATCGCGCGACACACGTGGCAGCAGGGGATCCGGCTTGGTCACACCAGGGACTCAACCGATTTCATCGGCACCGGCTCCAGGGCCGTTCCGAGCGTCGTGTTCCAGCGATTGAGAAATCCGAACATGGCAATGACCGCGACAATCTCCGTGATCTCGCTCTCTGAAAAATGGGCTGTCAAACGCGCAAAGTCTTCGTCCGTCGTCTCGTTCGGCACGACCCCGGCCTTCATCGCCAGATTGATCGCCGCGCGTTCGGCGTCGCTGAACAGGTCGCTGTCTTCAAAACTCCAGACCGCATCGATCTTCTCCTGAGCGACGCCCTGCTCGCGGGCGCCATGGGCTGCATGGGCCGAACAATAGAAACAGCCGGCTGCCTTGCTGGCCGCCTCGCCGACCAGGCGTTTCAGGCCATTATCGACAGAGCCCGGCCCGTACACCGCTGCGACCAGGCCCCACATGGCCTTGGTCAAAGCCGGATGGCGCGCCATGACAAGAGCATCATTCGGGACAAAGCCCATCAGATTTTCCGCATTCTCGATCATCTGCCGCATCTCGGGATCGAGCGCGTCCGGCGAAAGCGGGGCCAGCCGGGTCATTGGCGTGGATCGGAAATGATCTGGTTGAGCTCAATCGTATGGCCGTCATTATCGACCAGCATCGACACCATGACGACGATGTCTCCGGCTGGAGACGGGTAGCGACGCTCTTTCGGTTCGCCAATGATCGTGACACCCGGGGCCGCGGCCGCCGCCGGGAAGGTCACGTCCAGGGTTTCCGAATTGAACAGCAAGACAATCTCGCCCGGTGTGAAATCGGCAGGGTCAGGCGCGGCCAGATCCTGCTTGGTCTGATCAAGGAATTGCCACAGGCCAAGCATGCCGATGAAACTGTCATTGGCTTTCAACAGGACCAGGCGGGAGCGGTTCCGACCGTCGGCGCCATAGCGCATGGCCAGGCCGGGTGAGGTCAGCTCCTGATCATATTCCACGCTCATGCCGAGTGCATCGCGATAAAGCGCCAGCGACTTTTCAATGTCGCGGACGACCAGAGTCGTGCGCCGCAAGTCCAGCGGGTTCTTGTCGACCTCTGACTTCGCCGTCTCAACGTCCACGTTCTCAGCTTTCGCGCGTTCGCGCTCAATCTGAATTTCCCGCGCGAGTTCATCACTTTCGATAATGACGCAGCCACTTAAGTACAGCGCCGAGGCTGCGGCGATGAAGAGAGATCTCATGATTGGCCTCCTGGGCTCACATTGTCAGCGAAGTGTTTTGCGATGTCCTCGCGGGTCGCGACCCAGACATCCCGGTGGGCTTTGACATGGTCGAGGAAATGCTGAAACGCATCGATCCGGCCCGGACGTCCAATGATCCGCAAGTGCAGACCAAGCGACATCATCCGCGCGCCCTCTTCCTGCGCCTCGCGCAGCAGCCAGTTGAATGTGTTCTTGGCATAGGACAGCCACATGTCCGGCGTGAAGCTGGGGCTGAGCCAGAATTTCATATCATTGGAGTCGATGGCGTATGGCAGGATGACCATCGGCTGCGTCGAACCGTCTTTCATCTCGACCTGCGCCCAGTATGGGAAATCATCGGAATAATCATCCATATGATAGAGATAGCCCTGCTCTTTCAGGATCCGGCGCGTAATGTCCGTGTGCAGGTAGCGCGACAACCAGCCGACAGGGCGCCGACCACAGGTCTCCTGAATGGAGGCCGTGCCCTTTTCGATAAAGGCAGACTCTTCCGCCTCATCCATAAACGCCGTGAAGGCCCATTTATGCCCGTGATTGCAGGGCTCGTCCCCACGAGCAACAATCGCTTCGCCGAGCCAGGGGGCCTTTTGCAAAGCCTGGCCGCACACCGTCCAGGTGGCATTGATCCC
>JBCCCT010000128.1:0-9842 GCA_039033355.1 Pseudomonadota bacterium
GCCGAATTACATTTTTGGAACCACGCTCTCCGGCTTCGGTCACATTAAGGAGAAGAATGCAGCGCAGGGTGCGCTGCACCCGCGCCTCGACATCGGCCCGCGCCGCGGCGACCGAGGTCAGCACATCATCGATGAACACGCCGGTGCCCACAGCCCACCGCCACGAGGGGAAGGATGTGACATAGGTGATCATCTCTGCCTCTTTTGCGGTTGTGGGTTTGGGCCACAGATGGGTGAGATATCCGTCACCCTGCCGCGCAATCTCGATCAGGTTGGCGACCACCGGCGTGCCCCGGCTGTCGGTCAGGCCCATATGGTTGCGGTTGATCATTTCGGTCTGGCGCGGGTTGACCAGATTGGTCCCCTCATAGTCGTAGACAAAGAAGAACCGATGCGAGCATCCCCGCAGGCCTCACAGCCTCAGTCAAACTTGGCCTGGGCGAAGTGCCAGCGGTCCTGACCACGCCCGCAACCCTTGTGCTGCACGATGACGGCCGCGTTGGTGTGCGCTATGTCGATACGAGCAATACAGTCCAGTTTGCGGAAGTGAATGTTGTCGACGATGCACCAGATGGCATCTGGGTCAGCGGCATTCCATCCGGTGTGAACCTTTTGACCGCTGGACAGGACTATCTCAAAGAAGGGGTCGAAGTGTCGCCCCGCCTGGTTGAGGGACTTTAAGGCATGAACGGTCTGATAGATGGTGCCATCGGTCGCGCGAGAATGGTCCTGGCCATTCTGGTGGTCGCGCTCATCGCCGGCACAATGACTTATATCAATCTGCCGAAAGAGGCAGATCCGGATGTGCCGATCCCGTTTGTTGGCATCACCATCCCGCTGGAAGGTGTATCTCCTGAGGATGCTGAGCGCTTGCTGGTCCGCCCCGTCGAGAGCGAGCTGCAGGGCATTGAAGGCGTCAAGCAAATCGACTCCTTCGCGCTGGAAGGTGCTGGACAGATCATTGTCGAATTCGACGTCTCCTTCGATCAGGACCAGGCGGTTCTGGACGTTCAGGAAAAAGTCGACCTGGCGCAACGTGACTTTCCCGAAGAAGCACGCGAGCCGATCATCACCGAAATCAATGCGGCGCTGTTCCCGATCCTCGCCATCAACCTCTATGGCGACGCGCCGGAACGCAGTCTCTACAAAATTGGTCTGGAACTTTCAGATGAACTGGAAGGCCTGGAAGGCGTACTCGAAGCCAATCTGAATGGTGACCGGGAAGAAGTGCTGGAGATCGAAGTCGATCCTGCCAAGCTCGAAGCCTATAATCTGTCTTATCAGGAAATCTTCGCCGCCGTCGCAAATAATAACCGCCTGGTGCCCGCTGGTCGGATCGATATGGGCGAAGGCCGATTCCCGGTCAAAGTGCCAGGCCTGATCAAGACGGCGCAAGACGCTTTCGATCTGCCGATTAAATCCGCTGGCGATGCCTCGATCACCCTGTCAGACGTGTCAACGGTTCGACGGACCTTCAAGGACCGGAACCAGTACGCCAAGTTTAACGGACAACCAGCCGTCTCAATCCAGATCGTCAAACGGACCGGCGCGAACATTCTTGACACGGTCGCTGAGGTTCAGGAAATCGTCGAACGGTCTCAGGAAAACTGGCCGTCTTCGGTCAATGTGACCCTGACCTCTGACATGTCCGAAATGATCGACGAACAACTGGGTCAGCTTCAGGCCTCTATCGCCGTCGCTGTTGTGCTGGTCATGATCATTGTCGTCGCAGCCCTGGGCCTGCGCTCGGCTGGGATGGTCGGCCTCGCTATTCCCGGCTCCTTCGTCATGGCCTTCCTGATGCTCGGCATGTTTGGCTATACGATCAATATGATGGTCATGTTCGGCATGGTCATCGCGGTCGGTATTCTGGTCGATGGCGCGATTGTCGTGGTCGAATATGCGGACCGAAAAATGGCCGAAGGGCTCGACCGCAAACAGGCCTATGGCATGGCGGCGAAACGGATGTTCTGGCCGATCGTGGCTTCTTCAGCGACGACGCTGGCGGCCTTCTTCCCCTTCCTGTTCTGGGACAGCCTGGTCGGCAAGTTCATGTCCTATCTGCCGATCACGCTGATCTTCGTTCTGGTCGCGTCTCTGGTCATGGCCCTCATCTTCCTGCCTGTGCTTGGGTCGGTGATTGGCGGGCGCGGCGTCGATGAGAATGACAATAATGGTCTGGTCGAAGTTTCCGGCGTGGCTGGCGATCCGCTCAAGGCATCTGGCTGGTTCGGGCATTATGCACGCGCCACTTCGGCACTAATCAAGCGACCATTCCTGGTCACAGCGGGCGCCAGCGCCCTGATCTTCGCAATCTTTTTCTGGTTCAGCTCAACCACGCACAAATCCGAACTCTTCCTCGATGTCGAACCGGAACAGCTTTACGTTTTCGTGCAGGCACAAGGCAATCTATCCGCCGATGAAGAATATGAGATTGTCGACCGCGCGATGAACCGAATCCTGCCGCTCGAGGGTATCGAGTCCATGGCCTCGACGTCTGGCAGCGAAGGCTCTGGCTCTTTCAATTTTGACGGTGTCAGTTCCCCACCGCAGGATACGATCGGACGGATCCTGATCAATCTGACCGATCGCGAAGCCGGCTTTGACGGCCGTGTGACCGAACAGAATATTCGCGATGCGCTGGTCGGCGTGCCCGGTCTGCGCACAGAAGTTCGCAAGCTCGAGCAAGGTCCGCCTGTTGGCAAGGACATTCAGGTCGCGGTCCGCTCCAATGATGGCCCGGCTCTGATGGCAGCAGCTGCCCAGGTTCGCGGCCTCGTCGATTCCATGGACGGTCTGCGCGAAGTCGAAGACAGTCGCCCCCTTCCCGGCATTGAGTATCAGCTTGAAGTCGACCGGGCCCAGGCCGGCAAGTTTGGCGTCGATGTCTCGCAAGTTGGCGCTGCCGTTCAGCTGGTCACCAATGGTATTCTTGTCGGTCGCTATCGACCGGATGATGCGCTGGATGAAATCGACATTCGCGTCCGCATGCCTGAAAGCGAGCGGAGCGTCCAGGCGCTGGATCGCCTGCGGATCGCCACGCCGAACGGACAGGTGCCACTATCGCAATTTGTCGAGCGCAAGCCGGCCCAGAAAGTCACCAAGATCGAACGCCGGGACGGCAAGCGGATCGTCCTGGTCCGGGCTAATGCGATTGTTCAAGGCGAAGGCGCGGCGAAGGTTGAAGAACTCAAAGGCCTGATCGCAGCGGCGAATATCGACCCTGCCGTCGACATCCGGTTCGAAGGCGCCGACGAGGATGCCGCAGAAGCTGAAGCCTTCTTTGGGATTGCGGCGCTTTCAGCTCTGTTCCTGATGGGCATTATCCTGCTCTGGGAGTTCAACAACTTCTATCATGTGGTGCTGACGCTTTCGGCTGTGATCCTGTCTACGGCAGGTGTGCTGATCGGTATTCAATTGGTGCTGCCTTATATTTCCATTCTGATGATCGGCACGGGGGTGGTCGCACTCGCCGGCATTGTCGTGAACAATAATATCGTCCTCATCGACACGTTCCAGCGCTTGAAACGCGACGGTCGGACCGGCGAGGAAGCGGCCATCGCAGCCGCGGCCCAACGCATTCGGCCGATCCTGCTGACTACGCTGACGACGATTTGCGGCCTGTTGCCGATGGTCTTCATGATGAATGTGAATTTCCGCGAAGGCGCGATCAGCTTTGGCGGCGTCACGGCGGAATGGTGGGTGCCCTTGGCGACAGCGGTCGTGTTCGGGCTTGGCTTCTCGACCATGCTGACCCTGATCGTCACGCCGGTCTGGCTGGCAGCGCCGGAAAAGATGGGCCGCTGGCGCAAGCGTATGGTGGCACGTCTGCGCGGGCAATCGACTGAGCCAGTTCCGCCCGCCCCCCGAGAGTTTGACTGGGCCGAGCCTGAGCGGGACGTTCGTCCTGCGGCGGAGTGATCCCGGGCCTCAATGGAAGTCCCGACTATAGAACAGCTTCTTGGCCTGTTCGCGCGGATGCCGAATGCCTGCGGCAATGCGGGCCCGGTGCGCCTCCTGTAGCTCGGCGGTAATCGCATCGGTCGCGGCACGGCGTTTCTCGCTCCTCGGACCGGATCGCATGTCATGAACCGGCCGCTTGGCTTCATCCGCATTGTCGCGCGACGGATCAATACTGTCGCCAGCAAATTCCGGATAGCCAAGCCCGTCCAGAAGGTAGGAATAATCGACAATCTGGGTGGCGATGACATGCGTCACCGTGCCCTCACGCTGCAGCTTGCCGCGGACATGTAGCAAGCGTCCGGCCATCACCTCCTTGCGAAACCTGGCGAAGACTTTCGGCCAGACCACAACATTCGACACCGATGTATCATCTTCCAGCGTCAGAAAGATCACCCCGCTCGCCGTGCCCGGCCGCTGGCGCGTAATGACCAGACCCGTCACCGCCAGCCAGGCGCCATCCGTCGTGGTCCGGTGATACTCGGCTGGTGAGAAGCGGGGCAGCTTGTCTCGCAGCAGATTGACCGGGTGGTCGCGCAAGGTCAGACGGGTCGCGACATAATCTTCAAACACACTCTCATGCAGGCTGAGCAGAGGCAGATTGGCACTGTCCTCCGGCAGGCCTTCCCCGGTTGTCTCGAACAGGGGCAGCGGGCGATCCGCGCCGAGCCCCTTGACTGACCAGAGCGCATCCCGGCGTTCCAGGCCATAGACCGCGAACGCATCCGCCCCGGCCAGCTTGGTCAGCGCCCCGCGCCCGACCCCGGCGCGGCGCCAGATGGCCTCGACATTGCCATAGCCAGCGCCGCGGGCCGCTGCGATCCAGTGCCCATCATCCTCGGCAAACCCCTTGATCTGGCGAAAGCCAAGCCGGACCGCGAAGCCGCCATTCGGCATCGGCTCCAGGACATTGTCCCAGAAACTGTGCTCGGCGCAGACCGGCAGAACCGTTACCCCATGCTGGCGCGCATCCCGAACAATCTGGGCCGGGGCATAGAACCCCATGGGTTGGGCATTCAGCAGACCGCAACAGAACACATCCGGATGGTGGCACTTGATCCAGGACGAGACATAGACCAGCAAGGCAAAGCTTGCGGCATGGCTTTCCGGGAAGCCATAGCTGGAAAAACCCTCCAGCTGTTTGAAACAATTCTCGGCAAACTCTTTTTCATAGCCGCGCTCAAGGCAGCCAGCCAGGAACCGTTCCTTGAAATCCTCAACGGCGCCCTGGCGGCGAAAGCCATTCAGGGCCCGGCGCAGGGCATCGGCCTCGGTCGGGGTAAATCCCGCCGCCACAATGGCAATCTGCATCGCCTGTTCCTGGAAGAGCGGCACGCCATAAGTCCGCTCCAGCACCTCGCGCAATTCCTCTGACGGGTAGATGATCTGTTCCTCACCGCGCCGGCGGCGCAGATAGGGATGGACCATATTGCCCTGGATCGGCCCGGGTCGAATGATCGCGACTTCGGCGATCAGATCCTGATAGGTGCGCGGTCGCATGCGCGGCAGGAAATTCATCTGGGCCCGGGACTCCACCTGGAAGACGCCAATCGTATCGGCCTCGCATAGCATGTCATAAACGGCTGGGTCTTCCTGGGGCAGGGTTGCCAGCGTGTAGCGTTCGCCTTTCCACATATCGAGCAAGTCGAAACATTTCCGGATACAGGTCAGCATGCCGAGCGCCAGGACATCAATCTTCAGCATGCCCAGGGCTTCGATATCATCCTTGTCCCATTCCAGCACCGTCCGGTCCGCCATGGCCGCATTCTCGATCGGGCAAAGCTCATCCAGCCGCCCCTTGGTGATGACAAAGCCGCCAACATGCTGGGACAGATGCCGGGGGAAACCGATAATCTGCTTGGCGAGATCCAGGGTCTGGCGCAGGCGCCGGTCCTCAAGATCGAGCCCGGCGGATTTGGCCCGCTCATCCTCCAGGTCAGATGAGGACACGCCCCAGACCTGGCTCGACAAAGCCGAGACAACATCAACCGACAGGCCCATGGCCTGCCCGACCTGGCGAATGGCACTGCGCGAGCGGTAATGGATCACCGTCGAGCAGAGGCCGGCGCGGTGGCGACCATATTTCTCGTAAATGTGCTGGATCACTTCCTCGCGCCGCTCATGCTCGAAATCGACATCAATGTCGGGCGGCTCGTTGCGGGCTTCGGAAATAAACCGCTCGAACACCATGGTGATCATGTCCGGCGAAGCCTCGGTAATCCCGAGCGCATAACAGACCACGGAATTGGCCGCCGAGCCACGTCCCTGACAGAGGATGCCTTTCGAACGGGCAAAGGTCACGACATCATGCACGGTCAGGAAATAGCGGGCATAATCCAGCTCGCCGATCAGGCGCAGCTCTTTCTCGACCATGGCCCGCACCTTCAGTGGCACAGCATCCGGATAGCGTCGCACCAGGCCCTCTTCCGTCAATTTGCGCAGCCGGTCATTCGGCGCCAGGCCATCGGCAATCTCGTCCGGATATTCATAACGCAGCTCATCCAGCGAAAAGGGACAGGCCTCGGCGATGCGCGCCGTATTGGCAACGGCCTCAGGATAGGCCTGGAACAAGCGCCGGATCTCGAACTCGGACTTGATTCGCCGCTCGGCATTCGGCAGGGCCCGGCGGCCAAGCTTGTCGATCGTGGTTTTCTCGCGAATGCAGGACAGGACATCGGCCAGACGCAAGCGTCCCGCCGTGTGCATGATGACATTGCCAAGCGCGACGGTCTCTAGCCCGATCCGGTCCGCCATGGCCTGCGCGGCTGCGAACCGATCCGGATCGGCGCCATCATAGTCCGGCACCAGGCCGATAAAGACGTGATCTCCGAACGCCGTTTGCAGCGCCCGCAGGGTCTGACCAAATTCAGGTCCGCTGAGCCCGATCAGGATGCAATTGTCACAATAGTCCAGCACATCTTCCAACCGCAGCTCGCACTGGCCTTTGACGGTTCGGCGCTTGCCCAGTGTCAGTAGCCGCGACAGTTGGCCAAAGGCCTGGCGGTCCCTTGGATAGGCCAGGATCTCGGTCTCATCCGTCAGCACCAGCCTTGTGCCGACCAGATAGCGCAGACCGAGCTCTTTCGCGGCGCTATGCCCGCGGACAATGCCGGCAAACGTGTTCCGGTCGGCGATGGCGAGGCCGCCAAGCCCGACCTTGCGGGCCCGGGTCACCAGCTCTTCGGCATGCGAGGCGCCGGTCAGGAACGTGAAATTGCTGATCGCGAACAGTTCGACATAGGTCACGGGAATTCTCCTGCGACATACCAATCCTCCTGCGCCTCGCCGGGATAGGTGAGCAGCCAGAGGCGGCGCCCCTGCTCGGTCTGGACCTGCCAGTAATCGCGGGTGCGCAAATCAGCCTCGCGGTGCCAGCGCGGCGTGATCCGCTCCGGACCTTTGGCCGTCCGGGTCAGAAATGACAGGCGCCGCCATTTGAACGCCCGGGGCGGACGGCCAGGCGTTTCGACCTGGATAAATTCCGGCGGCGTGAACAGACGGATCGGCCGGGCCCGCGGTGCGGGCCGCCAGCCGGGCTGCATGCCCGCCGCTTCCACCTGTTCGAATTCATGCTCAGGCACATGATTGTCGCGCGGATTGAAGATGCGGACATGGTCAAAGCCAATCCGATTGCCCAGCGTCTCAATCAGGATCAGGCGCTGATCGGCGCGCTTGGCATCCTCGCCAAAACTGCCCTGTTTCAGGCGGATCGGCTCGATCTGCTGCGCCACCAGCCGGAACCAGTCCGCGCCATATTCCACCTCCAGCCGGGACAGGGCATGCGAGAATTGCCGCAGCACCGCGTCCGGATCCTGACACGGCCGGGCAAAGCCAATGCCGAGATGATGGTCGCCTGTATCGACACAGCGCACGGTCAGCTGAAACCGCCGGGCGCCGCGCTGGTCATGGCTCAGGCGCCCGCAGACTTGTGCCGCCAGACGCTGCAGGACGTTTTCAAGATCCTCAAGAAAGCCAATCGGTTCTGGCAGGGTCATCCGCGCGGCATATGTCGGGTCCGCCGCTTTCGGCGTCACCGGATCAGGGGCCAGACCACTGGCCGTGCCGAGCTGCTGGGTCAGGCGCAGCCCAAAGCGGCGCGCCAGTTCAGCTGATTTCTGTTCATGCAGATGACCGATCAGGGTCAGACCGGCCCGGGCCAGCTCGCTGACCATCTTGTCCGGCAGGTCCAGCGCCGCAATTGGCAAGGGGGCAAGCGCCGCCACGCTTTGCCCGGGCGGGGCCAGCGAGACCTCCCCCGGTCCAAATCGCGCCAGGGCCTGAGCCGCGCCCTTGGTATCGGCAATCCCGATCTGGGCTTGAAGTTGCAAGTCCTGCAACCGGGTCAGCGCCTCCCGCCCCATCTCGGCCTCGCCACCAAACAGGTGAGCGCAGCCTGTAATGTCGAGCAATAGCCCATCCGGCGGATCGAGCGAGACGCGCGGCGACAGGCCATCGGCCCAGCGCCACAGCGCCCGCAGCAACAGGTCTTCGCGCACCGGATCGCTCGGCTCGGTCAGCAATTCCGGACAGATGGCGCGGGCATCGGCCAAAGCCTGTCCGGCTTTCACCCCGGCCGCCAAAGCCAGGTCATTCACATGCGTCAGGCGCCAGGCATTGCGCTCTTCTGCGATCACGGCAAAGGCTCCGGTCAGGCGTGGATCGCCATGCCGGGCCAACCGATCAAGCGGGAGCTGTGGCAGCCATATGGAGCATATCCTTGGCATTCTGCCCTCGCTGATAAGTTACGCGCCAGCGGCCCGTTTCGCCATTCTTGCCCTTCTCGCAGCGCCAGTCCCATATCGGGGCCTGAGGCGCATCCGGGGACGGCTCTTCGGCGGACAGGGGCGTGCATTGCCAGCGGGTCTGCGCCGCAGACGTGCTGACCCCGCCGCGCAGCAGCAGCAGGCCGATGCCGCCGCCCTGCTCGGCCGCCAGTTGCAGCCGGCGGCTCTCTTTCAAAGACAGCATGTCCGGCATTTCCAGGATGACGCAAAAACCGCCATCGGCGCGCAAGGCCTGGTCCGCCGCCCATAGCAATTCCCCGCGTGAGACGGCCTCGATCAGGATCAGATTCTCGACCTTGAGATAATCCTGCAGCCCGGTTGGACAGAGCGTCGCCATGTCCCGGTACAGGCCAATCCAGACCACGCTTTCGGCCTGTTCAGCCGCCGCCAGCACGGCGAACATATCGGCCCCGGCCCCGGTCACTTCATGAATCCGTCCTGTGCGCAGCGCCACCCGCGCGCCCATGGCCAGAGCCGGTTGCGCAGGTGAAAGTGTCCCTGCCACCTGCAGGGCGTGTAAATCAGCTTGTCCCATTTGTTCTGTTTTTGTTCTTTTTTGCGGGAGAGTCAATCGGGAATTGAAGGGTCGATCTCAGGGGCCGGATTTACGCCAGCACGTGCAGCCCGGCGAGCGGGCGGGTTGGTTTCTGGTTTTTGTTTGGGTCTTTGAGACCCTCATCCTGAGCTTGGCGAAGGATCTGGGGGCGGGCTTGCTGGAAGCCCCGCCTCGTCCTTCGTCAGGCTCAGGATGAGGCGTTCGGGAGGGTTGGGGGCTAGCCTGGTTCCAAATGCGCCTTCGTTCCGTCGACGCCAGCGCAAGCTGGGGTCCATGGCATCAACGTGCCCTTGAGAGGTGTGGAGATGAAGGTCCCTGGACCCCAGCTTGCGCTGGCGTCTGCGGAGAGTTGGGTGATGGCGTGTTCGAAGACCTGCGGGCACAGATCCTCGACATCACCTGGCGCGTAGAAGCGCGTATCCAGATCATAAGCCGCAAAGTTCCGGGCCATGCCTTCAAAATACGGCACCCAGGCGCGACCATAGCGATCGACCTGGACAAAAGCCTGACGACCGGTCGCAGCCGACCAGCGATCAATCCGC
>JBCCCT010000129.1:0-9702 GCA_039033355.1 Pseudomonadota bacterium
ACACGACACGACACGATAGGGTAGATTAGGGTATACGTAATCGTCCATCCACCATTTCACTATCCACACACATCCAGTTCCTTATCATCCCCATCGCACACTTCCGGTCTGCCCTTCACCTCTTTTAAGCTGCTGTTGAAAGCTGCTTGCAGCACTGGACGCGACGCGCTGTCGCTGGAGTAAATCGGCCCGACGGTGTGGATGATATGCTTGGCAGTGCTCAGGCCAAAGGCTGGAGTGGCGATGGCGTGGCCAAAGGGGCATCTGGAAACAAGGACAAGGGCGAATGGTCGAGAGAATTGGGGAGGAAGGGAGAGTGGTGGTGGTGATGATGATGATCGCATGATATACGAACCATACTCCTCAGCGAGCGCTTCAAGCGCCGCTTGCCGTTCGGGAGACGGCACCAATTGTTCGAGATAGCCGCCAAAAATATTCATCTGAATGACGCCCCCATTCTCGGCCAGTTCGAGCAAGAGCTCATCACCGATATTGCGCGGGTGGTCATAAATCGCCGTTGCGCCGGTATGCGACAGGATGATTGGCGTTGTCGACAAGGCCATCATGTCACGAACAACCGAATCCGCGGCGTGACTGCCATCGAGCACCAGGCCCAGGCGGTTGGCTTCACGCACCAACTCCTCGCCGAGCGGGCTTAAGCCATCATACGGTTGGTTGATGTCGGTGGCACTGTCAGCGAACTGATTGGTGGCAAAATGGACCGGCGCAATCATCCGCAGGCCGCCAATGTAGAAATGCTCCAGCAACGAGACATCCGTGCCGAGCGGATAGGAATTCTCCATGCTCTGAAACACCACTTTCTTCCCATCGGCCAGAATCCCGGGAACATCATCAGCCGAGAATGCGAGCGCGACCTCTTCATGATACTTCGCCGCAAATTCGCGAATCGCGGTCTGGCGCATCAGTCCGTGCGTGCGCGCGGCGGCGTAGCTGGCTTCATCCAGCGGCCCCTGACGCGTAAAGATGACCCAAAAGCCGCCATCCAGCCCGCCTTCATTCATCCGTGGCAGGTCGACATGGGTACCGTCTTCCGCAAAACTGCCGCGCGCCGTGAACAAATAGTCCGGCGTGTGGAACAAAGCGGGCGTGTCTAGGTGGCTGTCAAAAACGGCAATCGACTCATGGAAAGCGTCGACGCCTGAATTGCCAGAGGTCGCAGCGACTTCCGGCGGTTGCTGCGCCGTTACGATACTGCCAGCTTCCGGCATTTGTGGCGCACATGCCGAGAGGCCTAAAATGATAGCAGCGCCAAGCCCAAATCGGATCATGGTCGAACTCCTTACTTCCTGTCCTCTGACCTAAAGGAGCCGTGGCTCAAGGCAAGTCTGTCAGCTGCGGGATATCCCAAACAACCTCTTGCAATCCGACAAAGCGCAACATGCGTGCGAGTTCTGCCTCAGTTTTGTTCGCACGCGCGGGGGTCCATTTAACCTTCGGCTCGCGCCAGAGATTGATCACCCGCAACTTACCGGCCTTACGGTCAGCTTTCACTTCAATTCGCCCAACAAAGCGATCGCCTTCCAGAATGGGATAGACGTAATAGCCCCATTTCCGTTTTGCAGCGGGGACGAACATTTCGATTGTATAATCAAACCCGAACAACCGGTTCAGTCGGGTCCGGTCCCGCGTTGCCGGGTCGAAAGGGTTGAGAATCCGGAGCCTGGCCGTCGGCGCGGGCGCAGCCTCGAGGCGCGACTCGATATCGCCGGTCGCCCAGACTGAGACGACATCCCGGTCCGCGGTCTCGATCTCGACTGGCACAAGATCGCTGGCCCGCGCCGCGACCCAGGATTTGGCTTCGGCATTGGAAACTGCGTCCCAAAAGCGTTGAATGTCGCCTTCACTGCCAAAGGTCAGCCGGTCCAGCGCATTGTGACACAGCCAGTCGATTTGCGTTTCATCCGATGGCACGTGGGACAGGTGATGTTCGGGAATGACGCGCTCGCTCAGATCATAGAATTTGGTGAAATTCTCGCGGTGCGACGTCGAAAGCTCCCCCGCATACCACATATAGTCGAGCGCCAGTTTATGGGGCGGCCGCGCCCACATTTCCTTTTTGCCTTTGATTTTGGTGTCGAACGCCTTGGTACAGAGCGGGCCTTCGGCACGGATCCGGTCCTTGATCGAATTGCGGCCATCGGCGTCGAGCATGCCGCGATGCCATTCCCATTTGCGGACCTTGGCCTCCAGCCGACGGAACTGGCGCTGCCAATATGGATAGAATTCCATGGGCAGAACCGAAGCATCATGTGTGAAATGCTCGAACACTTTGCGATGCTCGGCGAGATGCCGGTTCAGCATCGGCTCGCGATAATTCTGATTGCGGCTCCACAGGATATGATGATGGGCGCGCGCAACGACCTGGATTGTGTCGAGTTGCACAAATCCCAATTGCTTGATCAGGTCGTCCAGGTCGAGCTTGCCAGTCGGCGTCTCGGCAAGGCCCTGACCGTGCAGCCAGAGTCGCCGGGCATCGCGATTTGAGATACGAAGAGGCGCGCGCTCGGTCACAATTATTCTGCGGTCGGACACCCATCTCCAGACTCGTCGCTGGTCTTGCGGACCCAATCAAAAGCCTGTGTCAGGATCGTTCGATACGTCTGATTGTCATAGGCCACGTCAGAATGACCCAGTGCGGTGTAGAAGGATCGCCCTTCGCCCGGACAACCGACCCAGATCACCGGATGATCGGCCGGCGTGTCACCCATCGCCCAGGTTGCGAGGTTCTGAACATCCGCGCCAATCGGCTTGAAATCAGTCTCATGGATTCCAACCAGAGGGCGCAAGCCATAATCCTTCGGGTGCGAGTCGAAGAAATACCATTCATCATCATGCTCCCAGACGTCCGGCGCACCCGCCATGATCACATGATCACTGTCCAGGGTCTCAACCCGGACAACGTGGAAATGCGGGGTCAGAGGGTGGCCGGTAAAGGTCGGGCCAATCAATGAGTCAGCGTACCAGGCCCAGTCTTCATGCGTATTATCGCCAGACCCATGCAAGCCGATCCAGGCGCCGCCCGCTTCAAGCCAGGTCTGAAATGCCGCTTCCTGATCAGGGCTGAGCGTATCGCCGGTCGCATTGTTGAAGACGATGACGTCAAACCGCGCCAGGTCACTCTCGTTGAACACGGCGGCATTGACCGTGGTGAAGATGCCGAAGCCTTTCTCACGCGACAGCTCGACGAAGAATTTGTCCCCCCCGGCAATGCCTTCATTATGTCGCCAGCCATTGGTCTTGGAGAAGACCAGGATGGCCGGTTGCTGCATCCATTTGGTGATGTGAGGCGGGATGGTGTCATAGACGACTGGAGCCTCGGCTTCAGCGGCGGCTGGGGGATCTGCAGGTTCGGGCTCATCTTGCGCATCGCTATTGGTGCAGGCGGCGGCGCAAATCAGCGCGCTCGCAAGAACTGCGCCTTTGGTCACGGTCCATATCGCTTCTGTCATTCCTCTTCCCCCTTCTGGTTTCGGATCGCGCGCCATTTTGCCAGGCGTTCTGCGATCGGGCCTTCTCGACCGTGCCCTTTTGGTTGGTAGAATTCTACCCGTTTCATCTCATCGGGGAAATAATCCTGCCCCGAAAAGCTGCCCTCCTGATCATGATCATAGGCATAGCCATCGCCATAGCCCTGCTCTTTCATCATCTTGGTTGGCGCATTCAGAATGTGCTTGGGTGGCATCAAGGACCCGGTTTCCCGCGCCGCGGCTCGCGCGCGCTTCAGACCGACATAAGACGCGTTCGATTTCGGCGCGGTGGCGAGATGCACGACCGCATGCGCCATGGGGATTAAGCCTTCTGGTTCGCCGAGCCGCTCAAAGGCCCGCGCCGCCTCGCCGGCCACCATCATCGCAGTCGGGTCCGCCAGGCCGATATCCTCGCTCGCCATCACTACCAGACGACGGGCGATAAAGAGCGGATCTTCGCCGCCTTCCAGCATCCGCGCGAACCAGTAGAGCGCCGCATCCGGGTCCGACCCGCGCACAGACTTATGCAAAGCTGAAATGAGATTGTAATGCTCGTCCCGATTCTTGTCATAAGCCGGTGCGCGTTTCTGTAGGGCGGTCGATAACTGGTCGAGGGTCAACGCATCGCCTGGCTTGCCGAGCGTGAAAGCCTGCTCTGCCAGATTGAGTAGATAGCGGCCATCGCCATCCGCCATATCGATCAGGGCGTCGCGGGCACGAGCCTCCAATGGAAGTTGCCGACCTATCTCGGTCTCTGCGCGCATCAGCAAGGTTTTCGACGCGGTTTCGTCCAGTCTTTGCAAGACCAGAACCGCACAGCGCGAGAGTAAGGCGCCATTCAGCTCGAAGCTTGGATTCTCGGTCGTTGCGCCAACCAGGGTAACCGTCCCCGCTTCGACATAGGGCAAAAAGCCATCTTGTTGCGCCCGATTGAAGCGATGGATCTCGTCTACGAAGAGCAAGGTCCCACGCCCCATATCCCGCCTTTGCTGGGCCGCTTCAAACACCGCGCGCAAGTCTTTGACGCCGGAGAAAATCGCTGAGATGGCTTCGAAATGAAGATCGGTTTCCTCAGCCAGGAGGCGCGCAATCGTGGTCTTGCCCACTCCTGGCCGCCCCCAGAGAATGATCGAGGACAATTGGCCTGTCGCCAGCATCCTCCCAAGCGCACCCTCGGCTCCCAGCAAGTGATCCTGGCCAACGACATCCTGCAATTTCTGCGGCCGCAACTTGTCCGCCAGAGGCCGCGGCGCGTCATCGGATAGGCCTGATGCTGCAAACAAATCACTCATTCCATCTGCCATAAACATGTCGCCCGCGTTTGATAAGTTTTCACTTGTCATGATTGGTCAGGCATGACAAGAACATAAACAGAACATACCGGAGGGACTGATGGCAACACTGACGCTTTACACCAACCCGATGTCGCGTGGGCGAATCGCGCGCTGGATGCTCGAGGAAGTCGGCGCGACCTATGACACAATATATCTCTCCTATGGCGACACAATGAAAGGCGATGCCTATCTGGCCTTGAACCCGATGGGCAAGGTCCCCGCCATCAAGCATGGCAGTTCGATTGTGACAGAATGTGCTGCGATCTGCGCCTATCTGGCGGATGCGTTTCCAGACACTGGGCTGGCACCACCGATCGATCAGCGTGGAGATTATTATCGCTGGTTATTCTTCGGCGCCGGACCAGTTGAAAGCGCGACCACCAATAAGATGCTCAAGGTCTCGACCGAAGGCCATCAACAAATGGCCGGCTATGGGGATTTTGAGACCACGCTGCAAACGCTGACCCGGGCGGTTTCCGAGACACCCTTCATCTGCGGAGAGGCCTTCACCGCAGCGGATGTCTATCTCGGGTCGCAAGTTGGTTGGGGTCTGCAATTCGGCACCATTCCAACCAGCCCGGAATTGGAAGCCTATCGGGACCGTGTCTATGCCCGCCCGGCGCACGCGCGCGCCAACGCGCTGGATGACGCCGCCATGGCGGAGCATGGGCCCGCGATGCCGAGCGAGTCTTAAACAGACATTCCGTCTTTTGGTGTCTAGATCGTCACCGAGCCGCTAATCTTGCGCCCATTGCGTTCAATCTCGATGTCCCAGCGCCCCGGTTCACGATCCAGGGCGCGATTGAGGTCTTCGATCGTTTCAATGCTCTGTCCGTCAATCGCCGTGATGATGTCGCGCGGCTGCACGATACGCATGCGATAGGCGCGGCGTGTCATGCTGGTTACCAGCACGCCGCTGGCAAAGGAGTCGGAGTAACCGATCTCTTCCGCCAGACGCGGTGACAATTCCACGACTTCAACGCCAGCAAATGGATGGCGGCCATCAAGCAGGATGCGCTCAGCCTCGCTGGCCCCCGGCGGCGGTGCCAGACGCGCATTGATAACCTGTTCCGTGCCACCGCGCAGAACGTTCAAAGCGACATCCTCACCAGGTGACTTGGTTGCCGCCAGGAATTTCAGACCACGCTCATCGAACACTTCACGATCATCAATGGTGAGGACCAGATCGCCGCGGCGCAGGCCGGCCAGATCGGCGGGACCATCTTCATAGACTTCCGATACGATCACGCCGAGGGGGCGATCGAGCCCTTGCGCCTTGGCGATGTCGAACGTGACAGATTGGCCTTTCAGGCCGAGCCAGGGCCGCACGATCGTGCCTTCATTGACAGCCGCATCGACGACCCGCTTGACCATTTCCGACGGGATCGCAAAGCCGATGCCATTCGATCCGCCAGAGCGCGAGAATATGGCTGTGTTGACGCCAACCAGATCGCCGCGCGTATTGACCAGGGCGCCGCCGGAATTGCCCGGATTCACCGCCGCATCGGTCTGCAGAAAGAAGGCATAATCCGATACACCAACATCGGTGCGGGCCGTGGCAGAGATGATGCCGGTTGTCACGGTCTGACCGACCCCGAACGGGTTGCCGACGGCGAGCACAAGATCACCGACTTCAACCCCGCGCGTATCAGCATAACCGAGCGTCGGGAGCGTTGAGCCATCCGCATCGACTCGCAGGACCGCAAGGTCTGTCCGTTCGTCGGCAAGGATCAGCTCTGCCGGATACTCGCGCCGATCGGCGAGCACAATGATGATCTCATCGGCGCCTTCAATCACGTGATTATTGGTAACGATGATGCCATCTTCGCCAAGGATCACACCAGAGCCGAGCGAGCTTTGCGTTTGTGGCCCGCCAAACCGGCGTCCGAACATCATTTCCTGGACCGAGACACCGCGCTGCACCGTCTTGGTCGTGTAAACATTGACCACTGCGGGTGAGACCTGCTTCACGAGCGGCGCATAGCTGAGTTCGATATCGGCCTGGGTTTCAGGAACAACTTTTTCCCAGAATCCTTGCGCGGAAGCGGAGCCATAAAGCGGGCTCATGATCACCAGCACCAGTGCCACCAGCACCAGCACAATGCCGACCAGAACCTTTGAGACGTGTTTTGTCATTGTGTCAGAGTAAATCATGAATATGGCTCTATTCCGGCGCACTGGCGGAGGCAATTGGGCACAGATGACATTTCAGTTAGGTGACTGATTTAATGAGACATAATGCTTCTATTCAGTCTGTCTCGCCGCCAATTCCTCCAGGTTTCGTGCATGATCTTCTCGACTGATGCGGTAGAATGAGATGGCAAATATCATCAACATCCACACCGTCAGCAGGGTCACCGCATAGCCCCACCCGAGTGCGGCGACAGAGTCTGCGCTGGCGTCTTCCACCGGCGTTCCGGGAGCGATCGCTGCCGTTGCCAGGATCAGCGATGCGGTCAGCACGCCAATTCCCTGAGACAGTTTTCGAATGAACGTGATGCCGGCAAAGAAGGTTCCTTCCGAACGACGGCCGGTCTTCAACTCGCTTTCTTCAACGATGTCGGTGACCATGGATGCCGCCAGCATCTGATAAGCGATGATCAACGCAACATCGAATACGGTCACGACCAGGATGATATAGAACAGTTCCGGCGTGCCATTCTCGGGCAACAAGCCCAGAAGTCTGGCGAAGACCGGCGCTGGCGCGAGTGTGAACGCCATCAGGCCGATAATAATCGCGGCGCGTTTCTTGCCCCAGACCCGCCCTGCGATCGGAGCGACCAAAAGCGCCATGCCGGAAGACAGGAAAACCGCCATGGTCAGCAGAGCCAATTGGTCGCCCGTAAAGTTCCAGAAAAAGCTGTTTATGTACTGGTTCAAGGTCGCGGAGATCCCGGTCGCCAGCAGTCCGAACAGCGTCGCGACAAACAAAGCCCGAAACGATGGGTTGGAAAGCGTCTCCCAAATTTCGGAGAAGATTCGCGCCAGGGTGAGTTTCCGCTTGGCCGGCGGTTTTTTGAGATTCGGGATGCGATGATGAGTCCCCAACGCGGTGATGGCGATCGCGCTGAAAATGGCGATCGCAGCCACCAGGCCGTACATGTTCCATCCGGGAATGTGCTGAAATCCCTGTGCGTCGCCGTCACTCGGTTCGAGGAAAACCGCGAACAACATGACCTGGATGGTCAGGCCGCCAATCCATGCAAAGAAGTAGCGATAGGACATCAGCATGGTCCGGACGTCATAATCCTGAGACAGTTCAGCTGCGAGACTAAGGCTCGGCACTTCGAACAGCGTATACCCGACCCGGACGATAATGGTCAGCGTGAGCAACCAGGCGAACAGAGATCCGCCGTCCAATCCGGTCGGCGGATTCCAGACAAAGAAGTAGGCGATCGCGACCGGAATGGCGGCCGCATAAAGGAATGGGTGACGGCGCCCCAACCTGGATCTCAAATTGTCCGACCAATAGCCGACGACCGGGTCAGAGACGGCATCAATGATCAAGGCGATCCAGATCGCACCGGCGACCCACCAGCCTGGCAGTCCGAGGATCTGGGAATAGAAAAGAAGCAGGACATAGTCGAAGCCATTATTCTTGATCCCGCCGGCAGCGCCGCCAACGCCAAATGCCATGCGTGTCAAATGACCCAGCTTCTTCTCGGGCATCGCAGTCGCGGTCATATGTCCTCCTTGAGATGCGCGAGAGCCGCGCATCCGCCTCGGCGATGAGGCTGTTTTTTAAATCGTGACTTTAATCAACCACATCCGCGCCTTCGCGACTACGCTGAAGTGCGGCGAGATTGGCTTCGTGATCTTCTCTCGAGATTTGATACCGGAACAGAAATGCGATCGCTGTTCCCCAAAGGGCGAGCAGGCCGAGCGCATAACCGGCGCCTAGCAGGCTTAATGTATTGGCAGGCACCTCACCCGGTTGGATATTGCGGGAGAGGTCTGCCGCGGCGAGGACGATCGACGCGAGAAACAGACCACTGCCCCGCGCCAGTTTGCGCATGAAACTGATGCCCGCGAAGTAGATGCCTTCGGAGCGTCGTCCGGTTTTCAGCTCATTCTCTTCAACAATGTCGGCGATCATCGATGCCGACATGATCTGGTAAGCGATAATCAGCGCGACATCGAAAATGGTGACGACGAGAATGATCTGAAACAGCAAGTCACTGCCATTCGGCGGCATCACGCCAAGCAGGCGTAACAGAACGGGCATGGGCGCGACCGAGAACGCGATGGCACCAACAATGATCGCACCGCGCTTCTTGCCAAGCCGCTTGGCAACAAGTGGTGCCAATACCAGAGCAAGCGCAGCAGACAGGAAAACCGAAACGGTCAACAACCCGGTCTGAGCTGGTGTGAACTCCCAGAAATAGCCATTGATGTAATAATTGAGCGAGGCGGCGACACCGGCCGCCATGAAGCCGAACAGCGCTGCCAGAAACAAGCCCTGAAATGATTTGCTCGAGAGGCTCTCGCCAATTTCCTTGAAGACGCGGCCAAGCGTGATCTTGCCGGTATCCGGCGGCTTGCGAAGATTGGGAATCTGCCGGTGTGTGCCGAGGGCGCAAAGCAACATGGAAATGACGATCGCCACTGCTGCGAGGTTCCCATAGCTGCGATAGCCATCGACATTCAGGAAACCATTGCCATAGGTCTCAGTCTCGACGAGCAGGAACGTCAACGTATAGGCGGCAATTGCCACTCCGCCGGTCCAGCCAAAGACGTAGCGGAACGACAGAAACGACGTGCGCTCGTCATAATCATCCGTCAGCTCCGCCACCAAGGCGCTGCTGGGGACTTCATAGAATGTGTAACAGACCCGAACCACAATCGTGATCATCAGAAGGTACGGAAACAAAGCATTGCCC
>JBCCCT010000130.1:0-9665 GCA_039033355.1 Pseudomonadota bacterium
ACGGCGATCGAGCCGATCAGCGGCCAGGGCGATGGGTTTACGAGGTGATAGTCGTGTTTGACGTCTTCGGCCATGACGGGGAACCCCTTGTGGCAATGGTTATTACAATCTCAGGCGCTTTTAGACCGGTGTTGACGGATTCTGCAACCATTCAGTTAAGCGATGCCGTTTTGGTCGCACCTGTGAATTCGTCGGTATTGAAAAACGTATAAGAAAGCGTGATCGTGCGGATATCATCCGCATTGCTTTCGTCTTCCATGGCGGGGTCTACAAAGAAAATGACCGGCAGTTTCTTGGTCTCTCCAGCCTTGATGATGCGCTCTTCAAAGCAAAAGCACTCGAGCTTGCTGAAAAAGCGGCCAGCCTTGTGCGGCGTCACATTATAGCTCGCAATCACGCTGACATCGCTGGAAGACGTATTTGTGACCTCATAGAAGGCGAGACTGTGCGCGCCGAGTTGAACCGGCAGATTGGTCTGACTGGCTTTGAATCTCAGTGGCGCATTGGCGACATTCGCATCGAATCGCACGGTCACTTCACGCTCACTGATCCGGTCGGGCGCCGCTTGCGCGGTTTGCGTGGTCCCGCCAAAGCCTGTGACGCGGCAGAACGTGTCGTAAAGGGGCTTGGAGGCGAATGCCAGGCCGAGCATGAACAATGCGCTGACAGACGCGATAAGCGCGATCCTGGTATTATTCATCGCTATTGTCCGTCGTATCAGCGGCTTCGGTGGCGGCCGCGGCCTCGGCGGCTTGACGCGCTGCAATTCGTTCCTGGGCGACACGGTCCGCTTTTTCGCTCGCGGCTTCATCCATATAGCCAGAGAAATAGAGGCGATCGCCACCGCTAAAATCGGTTTCCTGGATCCGGATCGCCGTTGTGACGCCGACAATGACAACAAAAGCGACCAAGGCCACGGCCAACCATGCATTGCGGCGTTTCTGCGCTTTCAGCAGCATTTGGGCGTCAGGGGCTTGTGTGGCTTCAGTCATTAAAAGGCTCCGAGAGGAAAGTATAACCCGAAACCATGCTCAATGATGAGTGCGGCAAACAGACCGAACAGATACAGGATGGAATAGGCAAACATGCCCATCGCGACCTTGCGCTCTGCGTCGCCAGCCTCAGCCTCCCCTGCCTGACTGCGCCAGACTTTCACCGCATGATAGAGGAACGCTAAAGTCAGGAGCCCGCCGACAACACCATAGACCAATCCGCCCAGGCCGGTCGCCAATGGAGCAAGCCCGATTGGCGCGAGCAAGATGGTATAGATCAGGATCTGCGTCCGGGTGGCTTTCGCGCCATTCGTCACGGGCAGCATTGGCACACCGGCCTTGGCATATTCCTTGTGCGCGACGAGGCTCAGGGCCCAGAAATGCGGCGGCGTCCAGAAGAAGATGATGGCGAACAGGATCCAGGCATCGATTGGAGTCGTCCCCGTCACCACGGCCCAGCCAATCACCGGCGGAAACGCCCCGGCCGCACCGCCAATGACGATATTCTGGGCCGTCCGGCGCTTCAGAACCATCGTGTAAAACCAGCCATAATAAACAATAGAGAGCGCCAGCAGACCCGCCGCGAGGACATTAGAGGCAATCCACATGAGCAGCACTGAGACGGCCGACATGATCAGGCCCATGGCCAGCGCCTCATCCTTCGGCACGGCCCCGGACGGGATCGGTCGAGTCGATGTGCGGGTCATGACGGCGTCAATATCCGCGTCATACCACATATTGATGGCACCGGCGGCGCCCGACCCGAGCGCCACGGAGAGAATCGCAACACTTGCCAAAACCGGGTTTATCCCCTGTCCGCTCATGCCAACGGCGGCAACCAGACCGGCCAGAGCCGTGAACACGACCAGCATCATGATGCGCGGCTTGAGCAGCTCGACATAGTCGCGGGCGGTGGCCAGGCGCGGGCTGGTGGATTGAGCGGTCATGTCTATGGACATAGTTCGGTTCTCTTCAGCTTCTACGGAAACGGCCCTCTGCGCTGGTTTTGCGCAAAGGGCCGCCCGATTTTGAATTTGCCGGGCGGGACTTAGTGACCGCCCTCATTCTTCACCACTGGCAGTTCATTGAACTGGTGGAAGGGTGGCGGGCTTGGCAGGGTCCATTCGAGCGTCGTCGCCCCCTCGCCCCAAGGATTGGCTTCTGCCTTACGGCGACGGATCATTGACTCGATCATGCCGCCAAAGAAGAGCAGTGTCGCAACCATGGAGATCGCATAACCAATCGACGAAACATTGTTCCACAGAGCAAACGCTTCAGGGTAATCAACATAGCGACGCGGCATGCCGTTCAGACCCAGGAAGTGTTGCGGGAAGAAGATCAGGTTTGACGCCACGAACATGGTCCAGAAATGCGCATAACCGATCATCTTGTTATATTTGATGCCGAACATCTTCTCGTACCAATAGTACCAGCCCGCAAACAGGCCGAATACCGCGCCGAGCGACAGCACATAGTGGAAGTGCGCGACGACGTAATAAGTATCGTGCAAGGCATGGTCGATGCCAGCATTGGCGAGGACAACACCGGTCACACCGCCCAAGGTGAACAGGAAGATGAAGCCGATTGCCCAGACCATCGGGACAGAGAAATCAATCGAACCGCCCCACATGGTCGCGATCCAGGAGAAGATCTTAATCCCGGTCGGCACCGCGATCACCATGGTCGCCGCAACAAAATAGGCTTTCATGTCAGAAGGCATGCCAACGGTGTACATGTGGTGCGCCCAGACGATGAAGCCGATCGCGCCGATCGAGACCATCGCATAGGCCATGCCGAGATAGCCGAAGATCGGTTTCTTCGAGAACGTCGAAACGATGTGCGAGACGATACCGAAAGCCGGCAGGATCATGATGTAAACTTCAGGGTGACCGAAGAACCAGAACAGGTGCTGGAACATGATCGGGTCGCCGCCGCCCGACGGATCAAAGAATTGCGATCCGAAATTACGATCTGTCAGCAGCATGGTCAGCGCGCCCGCAAGCACGGGCAGCGCCAGTAGAAGCAGAACCGCTGTCACCAGAACGGACCAGGCGAAAAGCGGCATCTTGTGCAGCGTCATGCCCGGCGCCCGCATATTCAGGATGGTCACGATGAAGTTGATCGCTCCCAGAATGGACGCAATACCGGCCGTGTGCAGAGACAGGATCAGCAAGTCCATGGACGGTCCAGCATGGCCAGCCGTACTCGACAGCGGCGGATACAGCACCCAGCCTCCGCCAAACCCGTTCACGCCATTGCCACCTGGCACCAGGAAGGAAATCATTGCCAGAACGAAGGCAACAACGGTCAGCCAGAACGAAATATTGTTCATGCGTGGGAAGGCCATGTCTGGCGCGCCAATCATCAGCGGCACAAACCAGTTACCGAAACCACCAATCAGGGCGGGCATGACCATGAAGAAGATCATGATCAGGCCGTGATACGTGATCACGACATTGTAGAAACTCTTGGCTTGTTCGATCGCCTGTTGGCCGGTGGTGCCATACATGACCTCCATCAGGCCGGTGAGCGGGCCAATGCCTGGCTCAGCCAGTTCCAGGCGAATCAGGCCCGACAGCGTGTATCCAACAATCCCTGCAATCAGAGCGAAGACGAGATAAAGCGTGCCAATATCCTTGTGGTTGGTCGAAAAGAACCAACGGACAAAGAAACCGGGCTTGTGATCGTGGGCATCGTGGCCGTGAGCAGCAACTTGATCCATAGGCATGATCTAATTCCTCTCCTACTCGACCGATGCGAGACGCGTATCAGCGCCCATCGGGTCAATTACTTGGACTAGTTCGGTCGCCGCATCGACATCGCCGGTGCGCATCACTTCGAGCCAGCGATCATACTGGTCTTGTGGCACAACGCGGACTTCGATCGGCATGAAGGCGTGGTTCTTGCCGCAAAGCTCGGAACACTGGCCGTAATAGACACCGGGATCTTCGACCAGGAACCAGCCTTCGTTCAGACGGCCGGGAACGGCATCGGTCTTCACACCAAAGGCCGGCACGGTCCAGGAGTGAATGACGCGGTCAGACGTGGTCTGATAGCGGATATAGCGGTTCGCAGGGATCACCATCGGATAATCAGTGGCGAGATAAAGCGGCTTTTCCGGAGTCGGCAATGGATCTGTTGGCAGACCGAAGTGAATGCCGTTTGATACGAACTGGACCGGGTACCCATCCGCATCCAGTTCATCGACATAGTAATAGGTCCAGGCCCAGTTCCCCATACCTTCGGCTTTTACGGTGATCCAGCCTTCCTGGGCCGCTTCCACAAAGATGTTCGGGTCGTCAAGGTCACCACTCTGGGCGATGACTTCCAGATCCGGCTCATTCTCCTGATAGAACAGGTTTGAGAAGGACGGCAGCGCGATCACGACGAGAATGATGACCGGGACAGCGGTCCAGATGATTTCAACGGTCGTATTGTGGCTGAACTTTCTTGGCACAGGATTCGCGCGCTTATTGTAGCGCAACGATACCCAGACCAAGAGTGCCAAAACAAACAAAGTGATCACCGTGATGATCACCAAAAGGAAATTATGGAAGTCGTTTACACGCTCCATGATTCGCGTCGCTGCGGGTTGAAACCCGAGGGCGCCAGGTGTGGGCTGGCCCACCAATTCTTGTGCAAATGCCGATCCAGTCATCAACACTGAGAAAATCCATGCAAAGATGTAACGCAAGAGTCACTCCATCCAATCTTGGCTGCAGCCATATATATGACAGACGCGCAGGTCTACCCAATACAACCGCGTCATATAAAATGTCGCAGTCGGTCGATAAATTGTTGCGCTTAGTGTATAGTTAACTTCACACACAGGAGGCAAAGCTATGAAGCTCAAGCTTATGATTGCCGCGGCCGCGACCGCTCTCGTTGCGGAAACCGCCTCAGCGCAAGTCTTTGTAATCGGGAACGGACTCGGCGGTGAGTGTTTCCAGAAAACCAAAAGTGGATTCTCGAACTTTCGCGCGGTGGAAGAAATCTGTACGCGGGCCCTGCGCGAGCAGGCGATGACGCGCAAGAATCGGGCGGCCACATATGTCAATCGCGGCGTGCTTCGCATGCGCGAAGGCCAGTATGACAAAGCTTTGGCGGACTATGCCGAAGCCGTTAGCCTGCAGCCAGAACTTGGCGCGGCGTATCTGAACGAAGGGGCCGCACATATTTACCGGCGCGATTTCGCTGCGGCCTTGTCACCACTGGACCGGGCCATCGAACTCGAATCGCATGACCTGTTCGCGGCCTATTACAATCGCGCCATTGCCAAAGAGAATACAGGCGATGTCGCAGGGGCCTATACTGACTTCCAGAAATCCCTGGAACTGAAACCCGGTTGGGATTTGGCGGAACGGCAGCTGAGCCGATTCTCGTTCGAACCGGTCGGTTAGACAAAAACGCGCACAGGGGCGCTTGATCCAGCGCCCCTGTAGCGTCACATACAGGGCATGACCTATACAGACCTGCCCTTCGACACCCAAGACGCCACACAATTGCTCGCCGATGCCGCAAAAGATGCGGATGATGGTGATCTTTACGTTCAACGCTCCCGCTCTGAGGGATTCGTGTTCGATGATGGCCGTCTGAAGTCCGCCACTTATGATACCA
The DNA here is from genome assembly GCA_039033355.1 of Pseudomonadota bacterium. Lineage (GTDB taxonomy): Bacteria > Pseudomonadota > Alphaproteobacteria > Caulobacterales > Hyphomonadaceae > Henriciella. The sequence goes on from JBCCCT010000130.1 coordinate 5,610, forward strand.
GCCAGGGCTTCGGCCTGCGCGTCGTCGCGGGCGAAGCGAGTGGCAATGCCCATTCAGGCGAGTTGACCGTCGACGCGATTCGACGCGCCGCCGAGACGGCACGACAAGCGAAGCGCGGCTATTCCGGCAATCTCGCCACCGGTCCGACGCCAACGAATCGCCAGCTTTATGCGCCGATCGACCCAACCGAAGCGCCGGATTTCACAGTCAAAACCGGACTGCTCGCCGAAATCGATGCCTGGGTCCGGGCCAAAGACCCGCGAGTCGTACAGGTCTCTGTCTCTCTGGCCGGCAGCCATGAGCAGATCGATATCCTTCGCCCCGCGGGAGAGACCTTTCACGATGTCCGTCCCCTGGTCCGGTTGAACGTCTCCGTCACGCTGGAACAGAATGGCCGGCGCGAATCGGCGTCGGCGGGCGCGGGCGGGCGCGCGGCCTATGATGAGTGGATTGCGCCTGAACGCTGGCAGGGCCTCGCCATGCGGGCGCTCCGCAAGGCAGAAGTGAATCTGGAGTCCATCCCTGCCCCGGCGGGTGAGATGGAAGTCGTGCTTGGGCCTGGTTGGCCAGCTGTCCTGCTGCATGAAGCGGTCGGGCACGGTCTTGAAGGTGATTTCAATCGCAAAGGCACAAGCGTCTATTCCGGTCGGGTGGGTGAACAGGTCGCTTCGAAAGGCGTTACAGTGATTGATGACGGCACGATCGATGCGCGCCGTGGATCTCTGTCCGTCGATGATGAAGGCACACCGACCAATCGCACCGTCCTGATCGAGGATGGTATCCTGAAAGGCTATATGCAGGACCGCCAGAATGCCCGTCTGATGGGGGTTGCCCCGACCGGCAATGGCCGCCGGGAGGCTTATGATGCCACCATCATGCCGCGCATGACGAATACGGTGATGCTGGGTGGCAAGGATGATCCGGATGAGATTGTCGCGTCGATCAAGAAAGGCATTTGGGCCGTCGATTTTGGCGGCGGCCAGGTCGATATCACATCCGGCAATTTCGTCTTTCAGTGCACCGAAGCCTATCTGGTCGAGAATGGCAAAGTGGTCGCCCCGGTCAAGAATGCGACCCTGATTGGCCATGGCCCGACGGCGCTCAGCCAGGTCGAAATGATCGGCAATGACTTCGCCATGGATGATGGTGTCGGCACCTGCGGCAAAGCTGGGCAGTCAGTGCCCGTTGGAGTTGGTCAGCCGACCTTGAAAGTCGGCGGATTGACCGTAGGCGGCGCGGGTTAGGACACAGCTCGTTCTTCGCAGGGCTCCAATTGTTGTCTCAGCGTATCCTCGTCATATTGAGCGAAGTTGAAACTATATTGCAGCGGATACACGACATTCGTGCGAATGGTTGGCACGCCGTTGACGAGCTTTGGATAGAACGTTGAAGCTGAAACCGCGCGTTTGGCGTCGAAACAGAAGATTTTTCTTGAGCACGCAGGTTCGATAGCAAACGGGAATCCTTCTTCGTCCACGGCAAAGCGGACTTCGCAATACCCATCCCACCGTAACCAAGACGCCAAAGGCGGGTATTTCGGCTTTGGCCAGGTCTTGATTCGCGTGTCTTGCGTCTGGCGCGCACTCGCCATCGGATTCGCAATCAAAAGCGCGACCGCAAGAAATATCCGGCAAAGACCGTTCGCTTGGAACATGTCGATCTAAGCCGGTTTCTCCCCGCTTGCCTGCAATTCATCATCGAGTGAGTCGACCGCAAACTCGCTTTCCTTCATCCAGGATTTCACGATCGGGGCAATCAAAAGCATCACGACGCCAACGCCCATGCCAATATAGCCGATGGATGAGAAGACCTGGATATAGCCGGCTTTCGCGGCCGCCACGTCAACAATTTGTCCTCCAACCGTCTCGGCTCCTGCGGCCGCAGCGATCACCCCGGACAAGGCGTTGGCAATACCGGAATAAACGAACCAGGCCGCCATGAAGAAGCCAACCAGACGCGCGGGCGCCAATTTGGTCATCGCCGACAGACCGACAGGCGAGACCATCAGTTCAGCCATTGTGTGCACCCAATAGATTGCGAAGATAAAGAAGACTGGCGTCAGTGCAGACGCGCCCACACTATTCATGCCTGATACCAGGACCATGTAACCCAGCCCAGCACCAAAGACGCCGATGGCAAACTTTACAGGCGTGGATGGTTCCCAACCTCGACGACCGAGCCAGATCCACAACCACGCGATAACCGGTGCGAACAGGAAAATGAAACCCGCATTCAAGGACTGAAAGACGGGGGTCGGAACATCGATGCCGAATATGGTCGTATCGACCAGACGGCTGGTCACCAGGGTCAGAGACGATCCGGCCTGCTCGAACAAGGACCAGAACGGTATTTGCGCGACGGCGAAATAGAGCGCAGCCCACATCCGCGACCGCTGCACGCCCTGTAGTTTCAGGAACGAGTAGAGAATAAATCCCAGAAAGAAAACAATCCCAATGATCATCGATAGCGGACCAATGATCCGTGCCACGAACAGCAATGACATCGCGCCCAGGACCAGAGCCAGGCCACCAATATAGCACGCCCACTCAATGTTTATGGGGCCAAGCACGTTGTGCTTGAGCTTTTCAGGGTTTGGCGGCTCGGCCACATCGCCAAGATACTTTTGTCCCCATTGGAACACGATCAGGCCGGCCAGCATACCGATTCCCGCGAGGCCAAAGCCATACGCCCAGCCATACACAATACCGAGAATGCCGCATGACCAAGTCGCCAGGAAGCTGCCCAGATTGATGCCCATATAGAAGATCGTAAATCCACTATCCCGGCGTTCATCGCCGGGCTCGTACAGATCGCCGACAATGGTCGAAATGTTTGGTTTGAGAAATCCCACACCGGCAATAATCAGCGCCAGAGACAGGAATAATACATTGACGAAGAATTGCTGCTTCTCAACGGTGGTCGAATAGCTGCCATCGGGCACGGTCGCGAGCACGATACTGGTATCGGCATCCTTATTCTCATCCGCCGTCGGCAAAATCAGAATATCGCTCTGACTGAACTCCGTAACGATTTGTTCTGCACCATTGAGCTGCACGAACATCTCTTCCGTGCCATCCGCGTTGGCTCTGAACGTGGCGGGGTAAGACGTTTCCTGCAGCAAGAGGTCGGTCGAAGGCGCCGGACCGGCGCAGCCGAGACCAACCAAGCCGCAAATATTCTGAACCAGGCCGCGTGTATTCTTCTGGACAACATAATCGCCCTGCCCGTCATCGTCGATCGGTTCAAAGCGTTGATCGCCGACTGTCAGATATTGATAGGAATCAAACACGATCCGCCGGGTCTGGCCCTCATAGTCTATGTAGAGCTTTCGATTGTCATCGCGACCGACATCTTCGATGACATAGTCATTTCCTGCAAAAGTAAGTGTCTCCTTCGACCCGGTCCCCTCGAACGCCATCCCGAAATGTCCCAGCACGAGCAATATGGCACCATAGGTGACCGCCTTGCGTTGACCGAGATATCGGTCCGACAGAACACCGCCAAAGATCGACATGATGTAAACAAGCGCGATATAGCCGCCATAAATGATAGAAGCTTCACGATCCCCGAATAGAAAATGCTGAACGAGGTAGAGCAGCAATAGACCGCGCATGCCGTAATAGGAAAAGCGCTCCCACATTTCGGTGAGAAAGCAGATGATCAGTCCCTTCGGATGACCAAAAAAACTGGTGTCGCGCTCTGCGGCAATGCTTGTGTCGGTCAAATATGCCTCCCCGGCCTTTGAAATTTGCGTGACGTGTTCGTCTTGGCTTCAGGTACACCACGCACCGGGCGCACGCTCAAGACACAAACTGCGGGAGTTCAAGCGGGTGTCAGGTCAATTTTTCCGGCCCACCGCTATTTTGTGCATAGAAAAACCCCGCAACCTGGGCTGCGGGGTTTCCTGTTTGGTTTGTTCTGGTCTGTCTTACTTGGAGACAGAGGCCACAACACCGGCGCCGACGGTGCGGCCACCTTCGCGGATCGCGAAGCGCAGACCCTGGTCCATGGCGATCGGCTGGATCAGCTCAACGCTCATCTTCACATTGTCGCCTG
>JBCCCT010000131.1:0-9609 GCA_039033355.1 Pseudomonadota bacterium
AGCCGGTGTGTTCACCATCCTCAAAGTCGCGATCTATATATTTGGCGAGGAGCTGCTCAACGCGACGGCATCGCGGGAGTTCATTCTTGGGGTGGCCTGTTTCACGATTATCGTTGCCTCGCTCGTAGCGATGACCAAGGATAATTTGAAAGCGCGGCTAGCCTATTCCACTGTTGCGCAGCTCGCTTATGTGACTTGCGGCGCAATGCTGGCGGATCCGGCCGGCTTTATGGGCGGATCCCTGCAGATCGCGGCGCACGCGGTTGGCAAGATCACGCTCTTCATGTGTGCAGGCGCGATTTATGTGGCCACCGGCAAACAGAATATTTCCGAGATGAGGGGGCTCGGAAAACGAATGCCGCTGATCTTCATCGCATTCTTCATTGCGTCCCTGTCGATTATTGGCATTCCACCTCTGGCCGGGGATTGGCCGAAATATGAGCTTATGCAGGGCGCTGCGGATGCCGATCTCGATTACGTGCCTTATGTGCTGATCGTATCGTCCCTGCTGAACATTGCCTATCTGCTGCCCATTCCGATCCTGGCCCTGATGCCGCCACCAGGCAGCGGCGAGCCGGCGCCTTACAAACGCCCGGGTGGCGCACCAATGCTGACCGTGGCCGCGCCATGCTTCACCGCGATTTTGTGCTTCCTGATGTTCTTCACGATCGGGCCGATGTCGAAATTCCTGGAGCCAGCCACCGGAGAGCGGGTCCCGGCAGTCTATATGACAGGAGGCCAGCCATGACCCTTCCTCCAGAACGCGATTCCAGCGGACGGTTCGTAAAACCGGAAGATGAGGCGCCAAAGCCGAGCGATGAGAACATGCACCCTCTGTCCAGAATTCTGTTCGGCTGGGTCAGTTCCTCGCGGACACCGCTTTTCCTGTTAATCCTTGTGATCCTGATCTGCGCGGGTCTGGTTCTGTTCGACCTGGCCGTGAACCGGCATGAATATCTCGATTTCGCCAATGCCAATGGTTTTTACGCGATCTGGGGTTTTGCTGCCTTTGGCCTTGCCGTCCTGTCCGGTTGGCCGCTCGGCAAGTTGTTGCGCCGGGATGAAGACTATTATGGAGAAGCCGAAACGACACCACAGGATGTGGAGTCAGACTCATGAGCGGCTTGCTGGGACAGATTAATCCGGGCCTTCTGCTCGTTCTGGTCGGCTTCATTGGCTGCCTGATCCCGGTCCAGCGCGTCCGTCAGGCGCTGATGGTCGGGACGCCGGTTGTGGCCATGCTGCTGCTGGCGCTGGCCGAGCGCGGCACTGATCTCGCCATGGTGTCGGTGCTCGATCTGGAGCTGATCCTGTATCGTATCGACAGTCTGTCTTTCATTTTCGGACTGGCATTCCTGATCGCGGCGTTCCTGAATGCGATATATGCCCTGCACACGGATGACCGATTGCAGGACGGTATGGCGCTGGCCTATGCCGGGGCGGCGGTCTCAGCGACCTTTGCCGGCGATCTGATGACCCTGTTTGTGTTCTGGGAGATCACGGCGGTCAGTTCGGTCTTCCTGATCCTCAGGGCAGGGACCAAGGCGGCTTATCAGGCCGCGATGCGCTATCTCGGCGTGCAGATCTTCTCGGGCGTCCTGCTTCTGGATGGCCTGGCTTATGTCTACAAATCGACTGGCAGCCTGTCGCTGGACGCATTCACGTCCTTTGATCAGCCCGGTGCGGTGCTAATCTTTATCGCCTTTGCCATCAAGGCGGCATTCCCCTTCCTGCACAATTGGCTGCAGGATGCTTATCCGAAAGCCACGGTCGTGGGAGCGGTGGTGCTGTCAGCCTTCACAACCAAGCTCGCCGTCTATGCCTTTGCCCGCATGTTCCCGGGCTTCGAGATCCTGATCTGGATCGGGGCCATCATGACCGTATTCCCGGTCTTCTTTGCGGTGATCGAGAATGATCTGCGCAAGGTGCTGTCCTATTCTTTGAACAACCAGCTCGGCTTCATGATTTGTGCAATCGGGATCGGGACACCGCTCGCGATCAATGGCGCCGCGGCGCATGCCTTCGCGCACATTATCTATAAAGGCCTGCTCTTCATGAGCATGGGTGCGGTGCTATACCGGGTCGGCACGGCCAAGGCCAGCGAGCTTGGCGGCCTGTACAAGTCGATGCCCTGGACGACGATATTTTGTATCATTGGCGCCGTTTCGATTTCGGCTTTCCCGCTCTTCTCCGGCTTTGTCGCCAAGGCGATGACGATGAGCGCGGTGGCAACCGAAGGCTATGTGATCATCTGGTTGATGCTGCTGTTCGCCTCGGCGGGTGTGCTCGAGCATTCCGGGATCAAGATTCCGTATTTCACCTTCTTCGGTCATGATAGCGGCATACGGGTCAAGGAAGCGCCGTTTAACATGTTGCTGGCCATGGGCATGGCGGCCTTTATCTGTATCGCGATCGGTCTGCCGACGATTGGCGGATTTGGCTATGGCTGGCTGTACAACATGCTGCCCTGCACGACGACGGCGCCAGCGGATGTCTGTATGATTTCAGGCAAGGAAATCAAACCCTATGCGCCATACACGGTCGACCATGTGTTGACCCAGTTGCAGCTGCTGATGTTTGCCGTGCTCGCCTTCATCCTATTGAAGCGGTTCGGTCTGTACCCGCCAGAGAAACCTGGCACCATTCTCGACACGGACTGGCTGTATCGCAAACCGGGCTTCGGCATGGTGAAGTGGGCCGGTACGGTCTGGGGCAAGGCAGGGCCGGCTATGACCGCATTCTTCGCTGGTCTGGGGGCTCGAACATTCGAGAAGATCGAGACCACATTCAGCCCGCGCGGAGCTTTGGCGCGCGGTCCACTGACAGTCAGCATGGCGATGTGGTCTGCGGTCTTGCTCGGAATTGTGATGCTCGTGGTGCTCGTCGCATCCTAAGCGGGTGCGTCGAGGCAAGCTATACACTCAAGTGTAGCATTTTGCTGCAGCAATCACAGCATTCATGCCTTCTCTATAGTTTCAGGCGTAGAATAGCATAGTTCTGCAATTTCTCATTTACTGCACTATCACTGATCTCATATATATTTGAAATCACACAGGGGATACGTGAATGAGTGAGGAACTAGACCGCGTAAATGCGGCTCCAGCGACAATATTGAAATGTGCGTCCGATATTGTCTCTGCCTATGTCAGCAATAATCCAATGCAAAGCGCGGAACTTCCGGAACTGATCCGGGACATCCACGCGACATTGAATGCGCTGGATTCGGCCAATGGAGCGATGGCGGCGCTCGAGCCAGCCGTGCCAATCAAGAAGTCGATCACGGACGATTTCCTGATCTGTCTGGAGGATGGCAAGAAGTTCAAATCCTTGAAGCGACACCTGCGCTCCAAATATGGTCTGAGCCCGGAACAGTATCGCGAAAAGTGGGGGCTGCCATATGACTATCCGATGGTCGCGCCCAGCTATGCCCGCAAGCGGTCCGCATTGGCGAAAGAAATGGGCCTCGGTAAAGTTGAGAAATGAATCGGAAACGATACGATTATTCGGTTTCGAATTCGAAATAAAGTAACCGCCGAGTATAGGTTAACAAATTACTGAAATTGCACTTGCGTGGTGATTCGAACTGATTCATGACTTGGGAATCGAATCACCACGGGGGTGGCTATGGTTTCAAAGTCAACGTGTTTTGCGGGCCTGACAAAGGCGCAGGCCGAGCTGGTTGAACACTGGCAGGATTGCAGCCGCGGTACCGCCTTGCCGTCTCGTGAATGCCTCGATCCAGGTGCGATCAAAACCTATCTTTCAGAGATCTCCATGATCGAAATGACCGATTGCGGACAAGCCAGGTTTCGATTGGCGGGGTCTGGGTTACGGCAATTGTTCGGACGTGAAATGCGCGGCCGTTTGCTGTCAGATCTCGATCAGATCACATTTGAGATGTGGTCGCTCGGTCTGTCTCGAGCGGTGGATATGGGGCAGCCGATTGGCGGTTTGATTGATCAGGGTGAGAGCAGCCACGCCTGGTTGCGATTGCCGATGCGATCTGAACGGTCGGGTGCAATGGTTTTGTGCCATGACGCCTTGATTCCCAACGTCCGACTGAATTCTCATTCCTACACTGAGTGCCACAAAACTGTAAATATAGATCACAGTATAGCTGCCTGAATTCATTGATATACTTGATCTTTATTTAGTAAAATAGTCCTACACTGTATTGTGCGTGCTAACCTTCTCTTGTTTGAGTGGAAGGAGATGTAGAGTGGCAAGCCAACACCGGAACGACAAAAACAACGCCTATCTTGCGACTAGTCTGGTCGGGTATGCGCTCGAATTGAAAGCTGAGAAAATCCTTCTCCCGGAGCGTGGATCGCGCGAAATGGTCCGTGCCCGACAAGTTGCAATGTACCTGACGCATGTCGGCCTGGGGATGAGCTTGTCGCGCGTGGCAGCGGCGTTCGAAAGGGATCGTTCAACGGTTGCTCATGCGTGTCACCGAATTGAAGAAATGCGCGATGAATCTGCGTTCGATCTCTGGTTGGATGCATTGGAGGAGGGCCTGTCCACGGTTGCACCTTTGCTGTCTCAGGCGGCCTGATGCTTCGGTTGCTGCACGCCTTGCATCGCGGCGGTGTCGCGGCCGAGACCACATCCGATCGATGGAGCGTCTGGCGCGGTCGGGACCGTCGGCATCGGCAAATTGGCGCGCTGCCGGGGGCGGTGATCGATCTCTTTCGACTTCACGCTGTGCTCATGCCGGCCGGGTCGGGAACCCGGCCCGTCCTGATCTGGCGAGATCACGGAGCCGGTGTAGAGTCCATACTCGCACGCCTCACATCGTCGGAGCGTCCCTATATCGACCAGCTGATCCAATCTGGAGAACTGGGTCGTGACCGCACGAGATTGATGCAAACTGCGTGTGCATTTCGCCAGGATTCAAATGTCTCTTCCAATTCAAACCGAGAAGATGCCGGGCTGGACTCGGCGTGCGTGCGGCTCGCTCTGATCACCGAGCACCTGACGACGGAGGATTGTCGATTTCTGCACAGTTTCCTGAATGGTGCTGCGACCCAAAGCGACCTCGCGGTGCAGTATGCCCTGCGACCGAGCGCCCTGCGCACGCAGGCGGTTAGCGTTCTGCGCGCGGTTGCGGACGTCTATGGCGCAGCACTTCCCGGCTAGGCGGTCGCGGCGGCTGTGTCCTTGATGCGGGCGAGCATGGATGCGAGCCCGTTTGATCGCTGCGCACTCAAGGCGCCTTTGACCCCGATCTGCGTCAAAAACCCGTCCGCGTCGAAGGCATTGATTTCATCCCGCGTCGCGCCTGAGAAAAGCCGTATCAGGATCGAGATCAGGCCGGACACGATCATTGCATCGCTTTCGGCCCGAATGCCCAACCGGTTATCGGCCTCAGGCGTCAGGACCATCCAGACTTGCGAGGCGCAGCCTCTGACCTTGGTTTCTTCAGTGCGTTCGCTGGCGTCCAGGGGTGGGTTCGCCTTGCCCAGATCGATGATGTGGGCATAGCGATCTTCCCAATCATCCAGGAAGTCAAAATCTTCAGCGATTTCAGCGGCGCGTTCAGTAATGCTCATGACGGGCATTTGGGGCAGTCGGGCACAAAAGAAAACCCCCGGCACTGCGACCGGGGGTGGAAAGTTGAGACAGTGAAAGTGTCTAGTTTGAGACTTTGCCAATACACTTGCCGACATCTGCCAAGGCGTGTTCGCCGATACAGAACGGCACTTCATAGTGCTTGTGAGCCGCCGCAACGCATTGCTGCAGGTTGAGATTGGCCATGTTCAGGCAGCCCTGCGTTTCACGCTCGCTCATTGCTTGTTGCATAGAGCCGGCCACGCTCGGATCGGCATTCAGGATCCGATAAGCGGCCAGAGTGGTGATGCGGTCTGCAATTGGTTCCTTGCCACGCGCGACGCGGTGGGACTGACCCAGGCCAGCAACGGCCGATGGGACGCGAATGGTGCTGGCAGCGCCTGTCACGCTTTCCCAGACAGATGGGGCGCCAGAGCGTCCAGCCTGTTCCAGAACCGTATTGATTTCTGGTGACTGCATCGCCTGAACAAGTGCACCGCGCGCCGGAATACCTGATTGGGTTGAGGCGAACAGGTTGGTCGCTTTCGCTTGCGAATTACCGACCCGGCCCTTGGCCCAACCAGAGGCTTGCAGGCTGTAGGCTTGTTCTTTTACGAACGCGGCAGCGCCAATCAGGCGACGACTGTCAGCATTCACCGCGGTCAGGGCCTGGTTCACGGCGTCATTACCGCCGCTTAGCGTGCGGGCATAGCGTACATCGTTCTGCATGCCGGTCATCAGGCTGTCGCGGCCATAATAGCCTTCAATGTCGAGTACAGCGGCACGGAATTCAGGGTTCTGGGCAGCCACCAGAGCTGAATAGGCCATCCAGCCTTGTGTCAGCTGTTCTGGATTATGACCGCCGAGATTGTTGAGTGAGTTTTCAATATCACGAGCGGACGAGAAACCATTGGTTTTGACGTCCGTGACTTCACCCTGATACGTCGCATAAAGCGCCGCAGCTTTGGCCAGCGGGTCGGACTGTTCGCCCGCGGCTGAGACTTTTTGAGGTGCTGGAGTGACCATCTGAGCTGTCGCTGGCAGAGTCAGTCCGGCAAAAACGGCAGCGGCCGTAATTACGGTTTTGATGGTCATGAAAAGCTCCCTCACTCTACGACCCGACACTGGCCTATCTTTTGCGTTGCGCAAAGGCTAGCATCTGCTGAAACTGGGATTCTAACGCATAATTTAATGAATCCATGACGGGAAAAATGCCTAACAGAGCTGACCATTCGGTTAAAACACCTCGCCGGGATCGCCCAACTGTCATTAAGAACTGGGTGGTCGCAGGCGGTGTTCTGGTCGCAGTGATCGGCGCGCTTGCTGTAATGATTGCAGGTGGTCAGCCAGGTATTCTGTTTGGAGCCGGCCTGTTAACCACGATTATTTTTTTGCAAATATTTTTGCCTTTGCAATCTGAAGTAGACCGCCCCACGGTCCAGGTGGAGACCGTCAAACACGGGTTTGATCAGATCAAGACGGATCGGCTTGATGACGCGCCCGTTCTAATCCTCAATGTATCGGCGCAAGGCCGCATTCGATCGATGATGGGACAGGATCGCCTATTGCCGGATGTTCGCCTGGGTGCGGATCTCGCGCCACAACTCGATCAGGCGACAGGCGTCAGCGTGACACATGTGCCTATGACGGACGGGACTTGGGTTGTTGTTTTACCGCAAACGACAGACGAAGATACGGACAGACTTTCAGAACGCACCAGCTTCTTTGCAGGGCTTGGGCATGATTTGAAAAGCCCCCTTAATGCGGTGATTGGATTTGCCGAGATCATGGAATCCGAACTTCGGGGGCCGATGCCCGAAGCGTATGAAGACTATCCTGGCCTGATCAAGGAAAGCGGTGAGACCTTGTTACGCCTGGTCGAGGGCATGCTGGCTTATGCAAAGTCCGAAGCCGGGACATATGAGCTGGATCTGGCGCCGATGGACATCGCTGCGAGTGGCGAAAGCGTTCTGAGACAATCCAAAGCTGTCGCAGATAAAGCCGAAGTGACGCTGAAGTTTGCCGGGCAGGGTGAAGTCATGGCCATGGCAGACGCGGATGCCGTACGCCGGATGTGGGACAATCTGGTATCCAACGCGATCAAGTATTCTTCACCCGGAGACACTGTGACTCTGATGGCGTCAACAAAAGGCGAGACCAGCCTGCTGCAGGTCACCGATACCGGTGCCGGGATGGACGCTGATGATCTAGCCCGGATTGCGCGTCCCTTTGCGCAAGGCCGCAATTCCAAGGGCCGCGTCGGTACAGGCCTGGGTCTGGCCACCGTGCAACGTTTGGCAGAGATGCAGGGCGGACAGGTCGAGATTCGCACCGCACCCGGCACCGGCACCACCGTGTCTGTTACCTTGCCAGCCTACGTCGCTGACACCAAACGCGCAGCGGAATGAGAAAGCCCCGGCATCATGTTTGAAGAAAGACTGCCGACCAAGGTTTGGGTCGATGCGCTGGTGCGACGGGTTCAGGTGGCCGGGGCTTCGGCCTTTATTCTGCAGCGCGGCGATGAATCGCGCGGGGATGTTCTGGTCAAGGTCTCTGACCTGAATGGCATGGCGCGCGCCTATGTGCCGCGAACCTCAATGGAAGGGACGCGTATTTTCGTTGACCTTGAAAGCCAGGGCGTTGGACCAGATGAGGCCGGCGTCGATGATTATGTTCGCCGGACAGCCGAGCGGGACGGTGATCTCTGGGTGATCGAGATTGAAGATCGCGATGGGCGCCACTTTTTGACCGAGCATGTCGAATAAGTGTCATCTGCATTTTCCGTAACGCTTCATTAACGGCCTATCACCGACATGGGCATGGGAACCTAGGGGTGAACCATGTTGTTTTTGCTGAATGACACGGTGATAGAGATTGACGCGCCAGAAGCACATTTGATGCAACGCTGGCGCGCGATTGGGTGTGGCGATCCACGCCAGCTGCGGGCGCAACAGGCGATTGAGGTCGCGATCGAGCGATTTGCGGCACTGGACGCTGAAACCCCGGAAGATCAGGTTCTGTACAAAACCGATATTGCGGCGCTGGTGATTGCGCGGACGGGCGCCAATAGCCTGATCCTGAAGCCGAGTGCCACCGGCGGATATGAGCCGCGTTTGCGCGATGTTCCCACCCTGGTGCTGGAGGCTTATCAGCGCGGTGCTGCGAACGATCGTGACGAGCGCAAGCGCGCTTAGATCAGGGCAACTCAAATTGGTCAATTGAAGCTGGCCCGGAATTCGGCTACCCGCACGGGCTGATATCGCTTGAGAAGTTTCAATGTCCATTTCCGAACAGGCCGATCGCCGCCGCACATTTGCGATCATTTCTCACCCGGATGCGGGTAAGACGACGCTGACCGAGAACCTGCTCCTGGCTGGTGGCGCCATTCGCATGGCGGGTGAAGTCGCGGCCCGCGGCGAGCGCCGCCGGACGACATCGGACTGGATGAAGATCGAACGCGATCGCGGGATTTCCGTCAGCGCCTCCGTGATGACGTTCGAGTACCGCGGTAATGTCTATAATTTGCTGGATACGCCAGGCCACGAAGACTTTTCAGAGGATACGTATCGAACCCTGACCGCAGCCGACTGCGCCATTATGGTGCTGGATGCTGCAAAGGGGATTGAGCCGCAGACACTGAAACTGTTTGAAGTCTGCCGCCTGCGCGACATCCCGATCGTCACCTTTATCAACAAGATGGACCGGGAAGCGCTCGATCCGCTTGAGCTGCTCGACCAGATTCAGGATCAGTTGCAACTCGATTGTGCGCCATTGTACTGGCCGGCCGCTTCGGGGCAGCGTTTTGGTGGCATGACGGATCTTCGAACCGGAGATTTCCTGCATTATTCCAAGAAAACAGCCGACAAAGGCCTGACGCCGGGCGAGTCGCCACGGGTTGAGCTCGATGCCGTTCGTGACCAGGTGGACCCGAGCGCCCTCGAAGAGCTCGAAGAAGGCAGCGAGATGGCGCGCGAAATGCTGCCCGAGATTGACAAGCAGGCTTTCCTGGAAGGGCATATGACGCCCGTCGTGTTCGGCACGGCCTTGCGCCATTTCGGC
>JBCCCT010000132.1:0-9542 GCA_039033355.1 Pseudomonadota bacterium
GTTGGGCTCGCCCCCTGTATTGGGCCGACATTATCCCCTGCAGACACGGTCCCGAATTGCGATTGAAACCCGCCCTGGAGCTCCAACACGGTCACTTTCTGCCAGATCTTGCGGGAGAGTTCGCCGGTCAGGCTTTCGAAATCATTCACCGATGCGATGACAACCGGGTCCTCGATAAATTCCAGATAGATGGATGCGAGCTTTCCAGTGATCGCCAATAGATCCGCACAATAATCGAGATAACGGACCAGCTCATAGCCGTGCAGATCGCTTTCCGGCGCTGATTCACTCTTTGCCCCGACATGCAAGTCTGACATCGGGTCTTTGGACAATTGGTGCATGTCGATGACATGGGCAATCGAGCGCATTTGATTGATTCGTTCCAAAACGTCATGGCGCTTCATCCGGGTCTCGAGATTGAGCAGGAACCAGATGCCCGCACTGAGCAGGATCAACAAATTGATAAACGCCTCAACCCCTTCGAACATGTCGAAGCTGGGTTGGCCCTGAAAGTCGATTTTGACGGTCCAGACAATGTAAGCAATGACGGCAAAGCCGCTCAGCATGAAGAGATACGCCATGCTGCGCACCAGCCAGCGTGGCCGCGAGATCAGCTTGGCACGCCCGACCTCTTCGTGAGCGAATTCCGTAAGCTCTTTCGACACGAGCGTCAGCCCGCGACCCCCAAAACGCGACTCCATCCGCTCGCTCAGGCGCTCGGTGGTCTGAACGATCAGATCTGGGTTGAGACTACGATATGGCAACAGAACTCTCGATCATTGACCATCCCTGTTTCATTTCACGATGCGGGAGACTACCGCCTGATGCGCACGGTGTCGTCAAGCTCACTCTTACTCCCCTTCCTCATCATATCCGACGAGACGCAGCGGCCGGGCCTTCCGGCCCTCCAGTTCGGCCCAGCGGACCAGCGCGTCTTCGCGGCCATGCGTGATCCAGAGCTCTTCCGGATCAACATCCCGGACGGTCTGGGTCAGTTCATCCCAATCCGCATGATCTGACAGGATCAAGGGCAGTTCCACACCGCGCTGTTTGGCGCGTTGACGCACACTCATCCATCCAGAGGCAAAACAGGTGACGGGATCCGGGAATCGCCGCCCCCATTTATCATTGAAGCTGGCCGGTGGACCGAGGACAATTTCCCCTCGGAACTGTTCGCTCTCGCCGCGCTGTCCCTTTTCGAGCGTTGCCGGGCGCAGATCGCCCAGTGAAACGCCGCTCTCTTCATAAAGTGTGCAGAGCTTTTCGAGTGCACCATGAATATAAAGCGGGCGATCGTATCCAGCCTCCCGCAACAGGGCGATCACACGCTGCGCTTTGCCCAGCGAATAGACGCCGACCAGATGTGTACGATCTTCGAACAGGTTTACGCTGGCCAGCAGCTTTGCCATTTCAGCCCGGTCATCCGGGTGCCGGAAAACGGGTAATCCAAATGTCGCCTCGCTGATGAAGACATGCGTGTCCGGGACGATCTCGAACGTCCGGCATGTCGGGTCCTGTCGACGTTTATAGTCGCCCGTGCAGACCATACGCAGCCCTTTCCATTCGACCACGACCTGCGCGGACCCCAGAATGTGACCTGCCGGGGCCAGCCAGACCGTGACGCCGTTGATCTCGACCGTTTCGCCAAAGGCTAAAGCCTGCCGGCTCGCCGCGAAAGCCTCTCCATAGCGTGCGGCCATGATGTCCAGGGTCTCTGCCGTCGCCAGGACCGCGCCATGACCGGCCCGTGCATGGTCGGCATGGCCATGCGTGATCACGGCCCGATCAACCGCGCCGCGCACCGGGTCGATATAGAAATCCCCAGGCGGGCAATACAGGCCCTTTGGTGTTTCGTGCAGAAGCAGATCGGGACGGATCATGCCCCTCATATATCGCGTTTCTGCGCCACGAACACCGCCGCATTTCCACCGCTTGCGGGGTTTAGGCAAACAGGCCTATTGATCCGTAGAGAGACTATTCGGAGGAAAGTATGATGCGTCGTCTTGCTGCTCTGGCCGCTGGCCTGACCCTAGCTCTATGCCCGATCGCCACTGCGCAGGATTATGCGCCGAGCGACACGACCAAGCGTGCCCTGGCCGCCGGATACAAGGCCCTGTTCACTTGCAGCGGCTATTTCAGCGCCGGACAGTCGCTGGCCGAAATACAGGAAAATGAGCTGTCCGGCATCTATGTCGACTATCGGCCGCTGATGGAGCAGGTCGGAAATGCGACAATTGATGAGAATACAAAATCCGTCATGGTCGCATTTGACGGCGCCCTGCCCCCAAGAACGGCCGCCTGGCGTCCCGGCATTGGCTGTTCGCTTTTGCCCGTGGGCGCCTCTCCGGATATGACCGCCTGGCTGCCCAGTTTCACCAATATGCCAAGCCTCGACGCACCGGACAATTCCACAGCGCTGGGCGACAATGTCACCCTCACCGAAAATACGTTTGCGCTCGACCTGCTCGGTGTACCCGTCAGTTTCGCCTTTGACGGTAATACCTATGGCGAAGGCACCCGAACGAGTGCGGTTCTGGTCCTGCACAAGGGCCAGATGGTGGCCGAGCAATATGCGCGCGGCATCGATCGGACGACCCCACAACGCACCTGGTCGGTGGCCAAGTCCCTAACATCCAGCATAATCGGCGCTGCGGTCTATGAAGGCATTCTCGGGCTCGATAATGAGGCGGTCCTGGCCGATTTCAACAAAGGCGGCGACCCGCGGCGGCAGATCACGCTCCGCCATGTCCTGAACATGGCGAGCGGCCTGGAATCCAATGACCCGGGCTCTCGCACTGACCGGCTTTATTTTGGCGGCGCTAGCATTCTCGACACGCTGGCGCATCGGTCGCTGGAGGCCTATCCAGGCACGCGGTTCAAATATTCCAATGTCGACACACTGATCGCCATGCGGGCTCTGCGCGAGGCGCTGAATGATGACAGTCGGTATCGGGCATTTCCCTATACGAATTTGCTGCACAAGATCGGTGCCCGGCATACGGTGCTGGAGACTGACTGGCATGGCGATTACATGTCCTCGTCTCAGGTCTGGATGACCGCCCGGGATATGGCGCGTCTGGGTCAGCTCTATCTTCAGGACGGCATGTGGGGCGGTGAGCGCTTGCTGCCGCAAGGCTGGACGGACTTTGTGACGACCCCGGCAGAAGCTCAGCCCGATGGCGATTATGGCTATGCGGGGTCTTTCTGGCTGATTGGCGGCGTTGATGGAGCACCAGCGGATGCATTTGCCGGACTTGGCAATCGCGGCCAGCATCTCGTCATCGTCCCGTCTCGAGAACTGGTCATTGTCCGCCGCGGCTTTGATGTCGCGGGAGAACCGCCGTTCCGGATCACCAAGCTGACCGCTGATATTGTCGCCACATTCGATGCCGCGGAGCGTGCGCGTCTGGCTGCGGAAGCTGCCGAGGCCGCTGCGCTGGAATTGGAGCCCGCGAACTAGCCAACCGGGTCGAGTAGTTTGGTGATCCGTCGGGTGACGGTTTCTTCAAAGCTCTGCATCATCGCCGAGCCCTTAATGTCCATGCTGAACTGCTCGACATAGGTCCGCCCGTCTGGCGCGCGGTCGCAGGAGGCGGTCATTTCGAACCGGTTGATCTTGGCAACCATGGCCGGCTTATAGGGTTTTGGCAGAACCATGTTGAAGGCCAGAACTGACCCGTCGCTCTTGTCCAGCGTGACAGTGCCGTTCAGCTGTTTCATCATTTTCTTTTCGTTCTTGTCGGCATCCGCTTCCGGAGTCGGCGTGAAGGCATAGGTGACCGTGCTATCGTCTTCGGACGTCGCGGTCGCATCGGTCGGCACCATTTGCGCAAAGTCCGCGCACCAGATGTCGCCATCCGTTTCGGCTTCCATGTCAGCGATACCGTCCCGGAACTCCTTGCTCCACTCACTTTCAGCGGGCGCGTAAATCTCGATCCGCTCCCCTTCCGGCTTGCTCGGGTCGATCAGGCCATTGGCGGTGACGTCGGTGTCGGAATAGCTCATCTCATACGCATAGATCGGGCCGTCCTTGGACAAGCCCCGCATCATTTCGAGGACCGGATCAGCCGCTGCTGAAAGAGAGAATGAGAACGCGAACGCAGCGAGCGCGAGGGGACGTGACATGGAGACTCCTAAATCTTTCAGCCTTACAAACCCGGTTCAGGCTGAATGTCAGATGAAAATAATGCAATTCCGGATAAGAATGCGCTAGATCGATGACAATGCCTGACACGCTGCCCCCTCCCTACAGTCTGCCCGCGCAGTTTGACGACTGGTTCGCCGCGCGAGACTGGGCGCCGCGTCCGCATCAATTGGCGCTGACTGAAACAGCCTTGCAAGGCGATAGTGCGCTGCTGATCGCGCCAACCGGGGGTGGCAAGACGCTGGCGGGCTTTCTTGCCAGTTTGATCGAGCTGTCTGGCAAGGCACAGCGCAATTCTGACCGACCCGCCTTGCACACGCTCTATATCTCGCCACTCAAGGCGCTAGCGGTGGATGTCGCGCGCAATCTGATGACGCCGGTTAAGGAAATGGGGCTCGATATCATGATCGAAACCCGCACCGGCGACACGCCGGCACATAAACGCCAGCGACAAAGACGAACGCCGCCCGACATCCTGCTAACGACGCCAGAACAGTTGGCCCTGTTCATCGCCTCTGATCATGCGGCGGAATTCTTCGCGGACCTGAAATGCGTGATCATCGATGAGATCCACGCGATTGCGCCTAGCAAACGCGGAGACCTGTTAAATCTCGGACTGGCGACCCTGTCTAAATGGGCGCCAGCCTGCCGCTTCATTGGCCTTTCGGCGACGGTTCATGAACCCGCTGTGCTGCAATCCTGGCTCAGCGTGCGGGGTGACAAGCCGGAACTGATCATTGCTGAGGGCGGTGTTCATGCCGATGTCGACATCTTGATTTCGGATGAACGCATTCCCTGGTCGGGCCATTCCGGCCGGTTCGCTGTGGGCGAAGTGTATGAGCAGATCAAGGCCGCCCATATGTCGCTGATCTTCGTGAATACACGGTCACAAGCCGAAGTTATGTTCCAGGAATTATGGACCGCGAATGAGGACGGCCTTGCGATTGCGCTGCACCACGGGTCGCTGGCAAAGGAGCAGCGACGCAAGGTTGAGGCAGCCATGGCGGCCGGCAAACTGAAAGCGGTGGTCTGCACCTCGACGCTGGACCTTGGAATTGACTGGGGCGAGGTCGACCTGGTCATCCAGATGGGCGCCCCGAAAGGCGCAGCCCGCCTGATCCAGCGGATCGGCCGTGCCAATCATCGCATGGATGAAGCCAGCCGGGCCATGCTGGTGCCGACCAATCGGTTCGAAATTCTGGAATGCCGGGCGGCTGAAGCCGCCGTCGAAGCGGGCGAAATTGATGGCGAGCCGATCCGGCAAGGCGCGCTGGATGTTCTGGCGCAGCACATTATGGGCCGCGCTTGCGGCGAAGGGTTTGGTCTGGAAGACGTTTACGATGAGGTGCGACAGGCCGCGCCCTATCGCGAGCTCGACTGGGAGACATTTGAGCGCGTGATCGATCTGGTCGCCACGGGCGGCTATGCGCTGCGCACTTATGACCGGTTCAAGCGGATCACTCGAACGCGGGCCGGCACCTGGCATGCGCGCACCGCGCGGGATCGTCAGCAACATCGTATGAATGTCGGCGCGATTGTCGAAGCGCGCCATCTGAACGTCCGTCTGGCGAGCCGGGTCGGCCGCGAAAAGGCTGGTCAGGTGACGGGTCGCCCCGCCCTTCGCGCCGGTCGAAAACTGGGCGAGATCGAAGAATATTTCATCTCGACTCTGACCCCCGGGGATACGTTTCTCTTTGCAGGGGAAATTCTTCGCTTCCTGGGTGTGCAGGAACTGGACTGCCTGACCATGCGCGCGCCGGCGGACACCAACCCGGCGATCCCCAGTTACAATGGAGGCAAGTTCCCGCTGACCCAGTTCCTGGCCGGTCGGGTCAGAACCATGATCCATGATCGCGACACCTGGCACACCCTGCCCGATCAGGTCCGCGAGTGGTTTGAGATTCAGGATTTGCGCTCAACCATTCCGGCCGCCGACGAATTGCTGATCGAGACCTTCCCGCGGGGCGAGCGACACTTCCTGACATGTTACCCATTTGAAGGGCGCCTGGCGCATCAGACCCTCGGCATGCTACTGACCCGTCGTCTCGAACGGATGGGCGCGAAACCTTTGGGTTTTGTCGCATCAGAATATGCCATGGCCGTCTGGGCGATGGAGCCGATGGGACAAGTTGATTTGGATACGCTGTTCGCGCCGGACCTGCTGGGAGATGATCTCGAGGAATGGCTTGAGGAGGCCGTTCTGATGAAGCGCCACTTTGCTCAATGTGCCCAGATTTCGGGCCTGATCGCGCGGCGAATGCCAGGTAGCGAGAAGACGGGCAAACAGGTCACATTCTCGACCGACCTGATCTATGACGTGTTGCGCTCGCATGAACCGGATCACATCCTGTTACAAGCCGCGCGGCATGATGCGGCGACAGGCTTTCTGGACATCCGGCGGCTGTCAGACATGCTGATGCGCGTACGCGGCAAGATCGTACACAAGGATCTGCCCAAGATCAGCCCATTTGCGGTGCCGGTCATGCTGGAAGTCGGCAAGGAACCGGTGCATGGCGCCAGCGTTGAAGATGCTATCCTCAGAGACGCCGAGGCAGACCTGATTGCTGATGCAATGAACATGCCCTGAAGCGCTGCGTCTTCAATACGGTTCAAAACGAGTGTCCGTTCAAACACAAAGAATGCCGCCACATGTGCGACGGCATTCTTCGGTGCGGTGCGCTCGTCTTAAGGGAGCTGGTAGGTGGTGACGTCGGAATAAACACCGCCGGCACCAATCCCCACGCCCTTGCTGACCGTCGCTGACAAGCCTGCGAACTTACCTACCGACCCATCGTCGTTCTGCTCGTACCAGATGGATACCGAGATCTCGATCGACGCCTCCAGCAAATCCTCGAACTTTTCCAGGGTGCGGGTTGATACGGACAGTGCTTGCAACGTTGAGAAGGCTTCACTCAAATTCAAGGTGAACCCATGGCTAGGCCCCGCGATATCATCGAAATCCGCCAACCACATGCCGACCGTGACCCCGGCAGACGCTCCGGCCCCGGCTGATCGGTTTTCGATGGTGGCGGCATAGAATTTGGAATCCTTGCGCCCAGCCTCGTGGTCAGCGCAACGGAACACCATTCCAGCTTCGCCGCCACCGCCGCCAATAATTCCCGCCTCGCCTGCGAATCCGATGGACCAGCTGGCAAACTGATCACCAAGACAGGCATTATTGTCAGGAAGGCTCTCGGTATTCGTGCGAACAGTCGCCCCCTTCGCGCGCGCGCCCTTCGAGGTGTTGTATTTGGTGCGCGACTGCTCGAAGGAAGTCCGCGCCGCATCACTCTCCTCGGCCGCCATCGCCGTGTTGATCGTGTCGACCAGGTCGCTTGCAATGGCGCCGAGCTTACCTCGCATCGCGGCTTCGACCTTGTCAGCGAGAACAGACGTTTCATCCGCGACGCAGATCCCGTTCTCTTTCGTCAGACCATCATTACACTGCGGCCCCTGGCGCATCACCTCGCAGCTGATCTGACCGTCAGCGCCACAAGCTGTGCATCGACCATCGTCGGCAATATTGAAGCCAGGCGCACAGTCGAAACCGATACCTTCATAAGGCAATTGCCCTTCCTTGCCGCGCGGGCGGCAATAGCCATCCACCTCGCCAAGATAGTCGCGGCATTGTGGCCCTGGCCGTGTGGCCCGGCACATTGGCTGGTTTTTACCGCCACATTTTACGCACTTGTCATTTTCGGTGACCAGACCCTTGTCGCACGGATATCCAGCACGACTTTTTGGCCAGGGCTTTTCATTCTCCTGACCCCAGGCGCGGCAATATCCGCGATAATTGTCCAAGCCAGATTTACACTGCGGGCCCTTGCGCAGTTTCTCGCACTCGACCTGATCTTTCTTGCCGCATGGCGCACATTTGCCATTGCTGCCGACATTGTAACCGGGGCGACAATCAAAGCCGACACCGCTATAGGGTTTCTGGCCGTTCCCGCCGCGAGCCCGGCAGACGCCATTGATCTTTTCGAGATAATTATAGCATTGCGGGCCACGACGCGCGGCCTGGCAAGCAGGCTGGTTCTTTTTCCCGCAGGGTTTGCACTTCTTGCCGACTGGCGCGTAGCCCTTATCGCACTTGAAGCCGATCTTGCACGTGCGCTCATTATTGCCTCCGCAGGCCGCCTCAGCGGTGCCGGAGAAAACGAAGAAGGCCGCGCCGCACAAGGCGAGCAGTCTTATCAACAAAAATAACCTGGTCTGCATGGTTCCCTCACTTTTCAAGATCCCAAAGTTCAGGAGAAAGAGAACCAAATCGCGCCTTTGTGCTCCATGGGTAGCGCTACCCATTTTTAAAATGCCAGATCATGTTAGACCCAGCTTCAGAAGCTTTTGTGAACCGGGTTGAGATCGTGGCAAGGATCGGATTCTTCAGCGCTATTTGCGTATTTCTCGCCTGTGCGAGTGCCTTCGGCGTGCACGCGCAGGCGCTGCCGCAATCGCCGGCTTACACGCCCTGGGCGATCGGCTTTTACAGCTTTGCTGTGACCATTCTCGTGGTGTTTTTCGGTCTCAACGTCTCCGTCAGGAACACGGCAGGCCTTTATGTATCCGCCCTGTTTGCCGGGATGTTATTATCGATCTGGATGCTGGAAGACGGCTTGATTGGACTGTTTCCCGATATAGGGCGCCCCCTCAACGATTCATTCGTGTTGAGCGTGGGGCAGCTGACATGCGCGATCGGTTTTGCTGGTGCCGTTCAGATCTATCACCCTGATCAATTGACCTCGCGCACCAGAACCATCCTGTGGGGCCTTGTATTGCTGGCGCTGCTGACAATCCCGATCCTGTGGATCATTCAGGACTTCAATCTCTGGATGGGGGTCGCGAACACGCTGATTGTATTGATGATTGCCAGCCAAATCGCCGCGACGAGGACCTGGCGAACGCATGATGCGCGACGACGGGTCGTCCCTGCACTGACCGCCATTCTGGCCCTGCTGGCCTGCCTGGTCATCTTGGTTCTGTACCTTGTCAGCGATGGTCGTGCCTGGATCGAACAAGGCGCAATCCTTAGGATTTTCTTCGTCATTGTCGCCTTCCCGACCATGCTTGGCGTTCTGCTTGAGCTGGTGGATATGCGCAAAGCGCGCGACGCGGCGCTGCAGGAAGCTGTCTCAGCTGCGCGCAAAGATGCGGAAACGAGTGCAAACTTGCTGGAAATGGAGAAACAGTATGCACGGGCGCGCGACACAGCGGATGCTCGCACCCGTCAATTGTCGACCGCCTCGCACGATATTCGCCAACCCATTGCCTCGATGCGCGCGGAGCTCGATGCCCTGCGCAGCGACGCCGGCGATCCGTCCGTTGAGCGTATTGTGCGGGCGCTTGATCATCTGAATGACTTGACGGCCGACTTGTCGAATGCTGGCGCACAATCACCTGA
>JBCCCT010000133.1:0-9537 GCA_039033355.1 Pseudomonadota bacterium
GACGGTATCAAGGTCGGCTATCTGCCGCAGGAACCGCAGCTGAACCCGGATCTGACCGTATTTGAGAATGTCGCCGCCGAATGTCCTGAAAAACAGCTCCTGGACAAGTTCAACGCCATCTCCATGCAACTGGCCGAGGACTATACAGACGAGCTGATGGAAGAAATGACCGCGCTGCAGGAGCAAGTCGACGCCGCCGATGCCTGGGACATTGATTCCAAGATTGAAATGGCCATGGAAGCCCTGCGCTGCCCGCCGGATACGGCGGAAGTGAATGCATTGTCTGGCGGCGAAATCCGCCGGGTCGCCATTTGTCGTCTGTTACTGTCGCGTCCTGACATGATCCTGATGGACGAACCCACCAACCATCTCGACGCCGAGACGGTGGCCTGGCTGCAAAACTATCTGATCAATTTCAAAGGCTGCGTCATTCTGGTGACGCATGATCGCTATTTCCTGGATGATATTACCGGCTGGATTCTGGAGCTCGATCGCGGGCGCGGGATTCCCTACGAAGGCAATTATTCAGCCTGGCTGGAACAGAAAGCCAAGCGCATGGAACAGGAAGCCCGAGAAGATAAAGGTCGCCAGCGCGCGCTCGCCAAGGAACTCGAATGGGTTCGCTCCAGCCCGAAGGCGCGGCAAGCCAAATCCAAGGCCCGGATCCAGTCCTATGAGGAAATGGCCAACAAGGCGGAACGCGAGACAGTGTCCAATGCGACCATTCGCATTCCCCCTGGACCACGGCTGGGCAACAAGGTTCTGGAGGCGGAAAAGCTCCGCAAGGGCTTTGGCAATAATCTGCTGATTGAAGACCTGGACTTCAAACTCCCACCCGGCGGAATCGTTGGGGTCATCGGTCCGAACGGGGCCGGCAAATCGACGCTGTTCAAGATGATCCTCGAACAGGAGAAACCGGATGCCGGGACGCTCGAGCTCGGCGACACGGTCAAGCTGGGCTATGTCGATCAGAGCCGCGACAAGCTGGATGACAAAAAGAATGTCTGGGAAGAGATTTCCGATGGATTGGACGTCATCAAACTGGGCAGTGTCGAAATGAATTCCCGCGCCTATGTCAGCGCCTTCAACTTCAAGAAGACGGATCAGCAAAAACCGGTCGGCAAACTGTCAGGCGGGGAGCGCAATCGTGTGCATCTGGCCAAGATGTTGCGAGAAGGCGGCAATCTGCTGCTGCTCGACGAACCGACCAATGATCTCGATGTCGAGACCCTGCAGGCCCTGGAAGAAGGGCTAGAGAGCTTCCCTGGTTGCGCCGTCGTGATTTCGCACGATCGCTGGTTCCTCGATCGGATGGCAACGCATATCCTGGCGTTCGAAGGTGACAGCCATGTCGAATGGTTCGAGGGCGATTTCAGCTCTTATCTGGAAGACAAGAAACGCCGCCTCGGCCCGGAAGCGGTCGAGCCAAAGCGGGTGAAGTTCAAGAAGTTCGCGCGCTAGATCACGAAATCCGGATCGGTGATCGCTTCGAACGCCGTTTTCGGATCCCCGTCAGGATCGAAGAGCAGCGGATAATTTGATCGGCTGATCGGGAAATTGTTCAGCCAGGACCCTGAGTCGCGAAGGCCCCAGAGGCTGACCGATGTCACACTGTCCCGTGCCTTGAACCCGTCAAACAAGTCGCGATAGAGCTGCGCCTGTTGCTGATAGACGCTGTCAGGAACATCTGACGCCATCGTGCCATAGCCCGTTTGGCAATTAATGCCGGACGCGAAACACTCGCCGGGATCATTGTAGACCGAAATGTCGAGCTCGGTGACATGCTGTTCCAATCCGGCGCCAAGCGCATCAATTTCGTCGATCGCTGCGAGTGCATCATCTGCATTGGCGCCAATGCTCAGATGCATTTGATGTCCGATCCCGTCGAGCGGAATGCCGCGATCCAGCAAATCGCGGATAACCGTGATCAGGCGCCCGCGCTTTCCGGTGAGTTCAGTATTATAATCGTTGATGAACAGCCTGGCCGCCGGATCCGCGGTGCGGGCGGCCTGAAACGCCCAATCGATATAGTCCTTTCCGGCCGCCTGAAACCAGTCATCCTGGCGATACGTGTCCGAGGCGGAATCCGAGATCACTTCATTGACCACGTCCCAGGCATAAATGTCGCCTGCATAATGCGTCAGGACCTCATTGATGTAGGTTTCAAGCTTGTCGCGAACATCGCTGGCGCTGCCAATCGTGAAATATCCTGGCGTTGACCGATACCAGAGCAGGGCGTGCCCTCTCAAGCTCGCCCCATTCATGGTCGCGAAATCCAGCAGGGTATCGCCAGGGCCGAAATCAAAACCGCCCTGGTTCGGGGCGATGATGTCGGCCTTCATCTCGAACTCGGCGGTGATCGAATTGAAATGCTGCTCAGCCAGGGTTTGATCAATGTCGCCCCCGGTGATTTGCCCGGCCTGAACCGCGGCGCCGATCAGGAAATCGCTGGTGAAGACATCCTTGAGCACGGCCGTTGAGCTTGGCGGTGGTGGCGGTGGCGGAGGCGGCGGTGACGCAATGGGGGCGGTTGGCGTCGCCGCATTGCCACCCCCACCTGTGCAGGCGCTGACGGCGGCTGCGCTGAGGACGGCGAGGACCTGTCGACGTTCCATCGATTTTTTGTCCATGCCGCTTCCCCTGACTTTGAGTTGATTATGTTAGCGCTATCATTTCTGCCGATCCTGAGCTTGTCAATCGTTGTGATCGTGCAGAAGTGATCAACCGGAGGCGCAAACGAATTGTACTCTATACGCGAGCGGTTAGAACGGTCTCCAAATCTGATTTTGAGGGCTAGAGGAGTATGAGGGATGAAACATTTATTGGCAGGAGTCGCGCTTGGCGTGCTTTGCGGCGCGTGCAGCTCGGTCGCCGACGTCTCGGCAACAGCAGATGCCGATATCGAGGCGGTTATGCCTGAACGCGCGGCCGACTTGATCTTGCAAACCTTGCCGGATATTTCCGCGGCGCTGGAAGCCGACGACGTCTCGTCCGAAGAATTGGTGACGGCGTATCTGATGCGGATCGAGTCGATCGACCGATCCGGCCCGACTTTGCAATCCGTGCTGGCCGTCAACCCGAACGCGCTCGAGGATGCGGTTGAAAGCGATGCGCGCCGCGCCATGGGGAAATCCTGGGGTCCGCTGGATGGCGTACCCGTCCTGCTCAAGGACAATATTGAGTCGCTCGATCCGGTGGCCACGACGGCCGGCGCGCTGGCGCTGAAAGACAATATCACGGGTCGCGACAGCCCGCTGGTTGCTGGCTTGCGGGAACAAGGCGCCATCATTCTCGGCAAGACGAACCTTAGCCAATGGGCGAATTTCCGCTCGAATGATTCAATGAGCGGCTGGTCAGCGCTGGGCGGCCAGGTTCGTAATCCGCATATGCTGGATCGCAATCCGTGCGGGTCCAGCTCGGGGTCTGGCGCGGCGGCGGCTGCATCGCTCGCGGCGGGAACGGTTGGAACCGAGACGAACGGGTCGGTGATCTGTCCGTCCAACGTGAATGGAATTGTCGGGTTCAAGCCGACGGTAGGCCTGGTCGCGCAAGACTATATCGTTCCGATTTCGTCCTCGCAGGACACGGCCGGGCCGATGACCAAATCGGTCAAAGGCGCCGCAATGATGATGAATGCCATGGCGACCGGCGCGGCCAGGACCGACTATGTGGCAGCCCTTGATGCGGGCAGCCTGTCCGGCGCCCGGGTAGGTGTGCTGCGATTCTCGCAAGGCTCGAATGCCGATATTCTGGGACGGTTCGATGCCGCGCTCGCCGTGCTGGAAGCGCAAGGTGCGATCCTGGTCGAGATTGATGAGTTCTCGCCGGATGCCGAAAATTTCTGGGGCGATGCACTGAGCGTGCTGCAATATGAATTCAAGCATACATTGAACGAGTACCTCGCAAGCACGCCAGATGCCGTGACCACGCGCTCTCTGGCCGATCTGATTGCTTTCAATGAAGCCAATGCCGAACACGAGCTCGCGCTCTTTGATCAAAGCCTGTTCGTCGCTTCGGAAGAAAAAGGGCCGATCACGGATGAGGCATACATTGCGGCGCGTGATACCGTGCAAGCGGCATCACGGGCCAATGGCATCGACAATTTGCTGGCCGAACATGATGTCCAGATGCTGGTCTCCCCCTCTGGCCCCCTCAGCCCGCGTGTCGATCCCGTCAACGGTGACACCTGGCCAGCGTGGGCCGGTGCAGGTTATCTCGCAGCAATTGCCGGCTATCCGCACATCACCGTTCCGATGGGTGAGGTGCATGGCATTCCGATCGGTTTTTCGATCATGAGCGGCAAGGATGCGGACGCGGCCGTGCTGTCCTGGGGATATGCCTATGAGCAAGCCAGCCAGATGCGGGTCGAACCGCAATATCTGGAAACCGCTGAGTCCCGCCCAGAGATCGCAGCTGCGATGAAGGCCAAATGAGCTAGCCTATGAGGCGATTGAGATAAGCGCCATATTCATTAGGGTGATCGGCGGCGAGCTTCAAAACTTGCGCGTCGTCGATCAAACCGATGTGCCATGCCACTTCCTCCGGGCAGGCAATCTTGCTGCCGGTTCGTTTTTCGACCGCGTGTACATATTCCGCGGCTTGCAGCAGCCCATCAAACGTCCCGGCATCCAGCCAGGCTGTGCCTCTGGGCAGGACTTTCAAATCCAGCGCACCGCGCTCCAGATATTCCCGATTGATACTGGTGATCTCGATTTCACCGCGCCGGGATGGCTTCACGGATTTGGCGATGGAGACGACTTCATTGTCATAGAAATACAGCCCCGTGACGGCGAGGTTGCTTTTTGGGTTGGTCGGCTTCTCTTCAATCGAGAGGATTTCGCCATTGGCCCCTTGCTCGACAATCCCGAAACTTGATGGGTCGGCGACCGTGTAACCGAATATCGTGGCCCCCGTGTTCGCGCGATTGATCGCTTGCAATTGCTCGCCCAGGCCGGCGCCGTGAAAAATATTGTCGCCCAGGGCGAGGGCGCAGGGATCTTCGCCGATAAAGGTCTCGCCGATCAGAAACGCATCCGCGAGACCGCGCGGGTCACTTTGAGCTTCATATTGAAAGCGCACACCCCAATCTTCACCTGAACCGAGCAGTTCCTTGTACAAAGGCAGGGCTTGCGGCGTTGAAATAATCAGGAAGTCTGTCACCCCGGCCAACATCAGGGTGGTGATCGGGTGATAGATCATCGGTTTGTCATAGACCGGAAACAATTGTTTCGAGATGCCACGCGTGATCGGATAGAGGCGTGTGCCACGACCACCAGCAAGAATGATCCCTTTCATCGATTTAGTATCCTTCGTCGATCAGTCTGGTCACGATCTGTGTCACACTTGTCGTCCAATCCTGCGGGGTCACATTGAAAGCCCGCTCAATTTTTTCTGTTTCGAGCCGCGAATTCAGCGGCCGTCTCGCCGGGGTCGGATACTCCGAACTGGGGATGCGTTTCAACTCAATCTTGCGGTTCGTCCGGTTTTGATAAACCTGGAATATAAGTTCGGCGACATCTGCCCAGCTGGCATGACCGCGGCTGCAATAATGATAAGTGCCAAATAGATCCTGATTTTCCGGTTGCACGAGTTTCGTCGCAACCTGAAAAACCGTCTCCGCGATATCACCCGCAGTCGTAAGAGACCCAATTTGATCGTCGACGACAGATGCGCCGCCGCGTTCCTTTGCGAGCCGCAGCATGGTCTTCACGAAATTCTGACCGAATGGGCTGATCACCCAGCTGCAACGCAGAATGATATGTTGCTTTGTCACCTCGCGGATCGCGACCTCACCCGCCAGCTTGGAGGCGCCATAGACATTAATGGGCGCAGGTAAGTCGGTCTCGCGATAGGGTCGATCCGCGTGGCCATCAAAGACATAATCGGTCGAAAGATGGATCAAAGGGACGCCCATTGCAGCGCAAGCCGCAGCCAGGGCGCCGGCGCCATCTGCGTTGACCAGGAATGCACGTTCCTGGTCGGTCTCGGCAGCATCCACAGCTGTGTAAGCGCCGGCATTTATCACGACATCTGGCTTATGGATCTGAATCGCAGATACCAGGCTATCTGCTCGCAGCAAGTCCACATCCGGCCGTCCGACCGTCGCACAGGCCATGTCTTGCGCAGCCGCGCGCTCTGCCAGGGCGCGTGCTACTTGTCCTGATTTTCCGATGCAGAGGAGCTTCATAACGCGACTATTGAGCCGATTCTTCCAGCGACGGTCGCAACGCGCTCAGATGCGGGAGTCGCGAATCCTTTTCCGAGACGGTCGGCTGGTTTCCATTCAGCGGCCAAGCGATGCCAATTTCGGGGTCATTCCATGCCAGTCCACGTTCATCTTCGGGGCTATAATAGGCGGTGACTTTGTATTGAACCAGACAATTGTCGGTCAGAGTGAGATAGCCGTGCGCAAACCCTTCCGGAACATAAAGTTGATGGCCATTCTCGGCCGAAAGCTCCGCGCTGACATATTTGCCAAAGGTTGCTGAGTCAGGACGAATATCGACCGCGACATCAAAAATGACGCCTTGCGTACAGGCGACCAGCTTGGCTTGCGCGGCGGGCGGAACTTGAAAGTGCAGACCGCGCAAAACACCGGACTCTTGCGAAAAGGCCTGATTGTCCTGAACAAAGGGGCCGGTAATTCCAGCTTCGGCATATTCGCGTTCGCGAAACGTCTCGCTGAAATAGCCGCGCGTATCGCCATGCCGTGTCGGTGTGACGAGAACGAGGTCGGGGATGGCGAGGCGTTGGAACATTGCGAATCTGGCTCGAAAGACGACGACACGTCGAGGACCTAGAGAATGTCGCTCCAAAAGTCACCATTACGAGGGTGAAATCAGCTGTTCGACTTCCTATCTATTTCAAACATGCCCCCGGATGAAGAGAAGCGCCGAAAATCCATCGCCTATATTCTGCGCCGCCGAAAGCGCGGCCGCAAAGTCGGGGCGAACTCAAAACATGTCGTCAAAAGCTGGGCGGAGTATAGCGAGGTGAGTTTTACACCGCGCGGGGCATATTTGACGCGTTGGCGATGGTTGTTTCTACCGGCTTGGGCAATTTCTGTTTCAATTCCCTGGATTTTTATGGCGGTGTATCAAGCGACATTCGCCACGCATTCAGAGACACTGGAACATGTTCCTCTCGATCCAGTCGGAGGGGCTTTGGTCGTTATCGCCGGGCTACTATTGGTGGCAATTGCAGTTTTTGCCCTGGCTTATGTCGGGCTTGCTGTCTGGCGCGGCCTCCGGTCATTTTTGCCTCACAGAAACGAGTAAGGATCGATATCCACTGCTACCCGCGCCGCATTTGGCAGTTTCAGGTCCTTCACCCAGGCGGCCATATAGGCTGACAAATCCACGTCGCGCGGGGCCGTAATCAGGAAGCGCAGGCGATGCCGTCCGCGCAGGATACTGATCGGCGCCGGTGCCGGGCCATAGACTGTCACGCCATCTCCATGCGGCGCCGTTTTACCCGCGAGCAGGCCGATCTCCTTGGCCATGTCAGGATCCGGGGCCGACATGACCAGGGCAGCCATGCGCCCAAATGGCGGCAGGGTCAGTTCTTCACGAACATCGCGCTCAATCTTCAGAAATCCGTCCCGGTCTCCCGCGGCCAGGGCTTGCATGGCGGGATTGTCCGGCTGGTAGGTCTGGATCAGCGCCCGCCCCGGGCGTTCCGCGCGTCCGGCGCGACCAGCGACCTGGCTTAACAATTGATAAGTGCGTTCTCCCGCCCGAAGATCTCCGCCTTGCAGGCCGCTATCGGCATCGACGATACCGACCAGGGTCAAATTCGGGAAATTGTGGCCCTTGGCGACAATTTGTGTGCCGACCAGGACATCGATCTCGCCTTCAGCCATGCGCTCGACAATGCTGCGCGTCGCTTCGCCGCCGAGCGCTGTGTCTGAGGAAAAGATCTCCACGTTCGCCTCTGGCAAAAGCACGCGGACTTCTTCGGCGACTCTTTCTACGCCGGGGCCAACCCCCATGAGCGAATCCTTGGCGCCGCACATGGGACAATGATCCGGCTTCGGCATTGACCAGCCCGTCAAATGGCAAACCAGCCGATTGGTATAGCGATGTTCGGTCAGCCAGCTTTCCGTACCGGGACTTTTCAGGCGCTCGCCGCAGGCTTTGCAAATCACCAGCGGGGCATAACCGCGACGGTTCAGAAAGAGCAGGCTCTGCTCGCCTTCGGCATGGGTTTCCACCAGCGCCTTGGACAAAACAGGTGACAGCCAGTTACCTTGTTCGGGCGTATTGGCGCGCAGATCCACCAAATGCATGTCCGGCAACCGCGCCGCACCCGGCCGCGCTGACAATTTGAGGCGCTGATATCGACCGGATTCCGCATTGACGACGGTTTCGAGCGCCGGCGTCGCCGAGGCCAGGATCACGCAGGCGTCTTCCAGCTTCGCGCGCATGACGGCCATATCGCGCGCGTGATAGCGCACGCCGTCTTCCTGTTTGAAACTGGTATCATGTTCTTCATCCACGATGATCAGTTTCAGATTGGCGAAGGGCAGGAAAAGCGCGGACCGGGCCCCGGTGACGATTCGCGCGCGACCGTGCGCGGTTTCCCGCCAGGTTCGCCGTCTCTGTTGATCGCTGAGGGATGAGTGCCAAGGCGCCGGACCGGCGCCGAAACGCGCTTCAAATCGGTCAAAGACCGCCTGTGTCAGCGCAATTTCCGGGAGCAGGACGAGCACCTGTGCGCTGGGATCCTTGGCCAGGGTTTCGGATATTGCCTCGAAATAGACCTCGGTTTTCCCTGATCCGGTAATCCCGTCCAACAGGAAGGGTTGAAACCCTCCGGCCTTCACCGCCTGGCGCAAGGCATTGCCTGCTGCGCCCTGTTCTGCTGTCAGATCCGGCCCGGGACGGTGTGGCTCAGGCGGCGCATATGGCAGATCCGTTGAAAGGACGTTCGGGGCGAGGCTACCCGCCTCGGCAAGCCCCTTGATCACCGAAGCGGAAACGCCAGCCGCGCGTGCCAGGTCCGCCGCGCTGGCCGGGCCGAGTTTGGTCGCCGCATCCAGGACTTTCTCGCGGGCTGCCGTCATTCGATTTGTGCGATGTCCCGTTGTTGCAAAGACGGTTTGCGTGGGGGACGGTGACAACCCCCCGCGTGATCGCAACGCCATACCCAGAACCTGGCCTGGCCCCGCCACATTGTACCGTGCACAGAAGGTTATGAACTGGCGCATGGAGGCGGGCATAGGCGGCGTTGGATAGACGGATTCTATCTCTTTAAGGGTCCGCTCCGGATCATTGTCGACTATGTCCCAGACGACGCCGGTACGCGCGAATTTACCAAGCGGCGCGCGGACATAAGACCCAGCTTCCACCGTCATGCCCTCAGGCACCGCATAATCAAACGGTTCAGGAAGCGGCAGAGGGAAGAGAATGCGCGCTGTCAGCATGCGCCCTCCTTAGCAGAGCCCGGCGGTCCGGAAACCCGGCATTAAGCATGTTAGGCGAGACTTCTGTGCATGACGCTGATTGACGGCTTTCTGGACTATGTGCAGCGCGAGCA
>JBCCCT010000134.1:0-9503 GCA_039033355.1 Pseudomonadota bacterium
CACATGGTCTACCAGCTCTCGATCAATGATGATGAAGAGAATGATGATCGCGGCCTGAGCTCGAATGCGCGCGGCCGGACGCTGATCCGACGCGGCCGCACCTATGACAGCCTGATCCGGGACCAATATCGCGGCTGGGAATTCGCCCGCACCCGCCTGACCGACAAATATTCGCTGGACCAATTCCGGAAGGATCGACCTGAAGCTGATATTGTCGCCGAAATTCGGCCGGATGGCACGCTGCTATTGCTCGGACCAAACCGCGAAGCGCGTGGCGGCGAAGGGGCAATCTTGCTCAGTTTTGCGCCGGAGCTGAAAGAGGACTCCGAACCGCAAACCGAATTGGCGCCGGCTTAAGCCGCCTGAACCGCGTGCAAGTCCCGTCCATTCTGGCGGAGCCAGGCGCGTTCGGACTTCCAGCGTGGTCGGCATTTCGCGACATGTGCCCAGAAAGCCGGACTGTGATTCATTTCCAGGAGATGCGCGCATTCATGCGCCGCGACATAGTCCAACACTTCGGGCGGCGCCATGATCAGGCGCCAGGAAAAGGCCAATCGACCGTCTGATGTACATGATCCCCATCTTGACCGCGTATCCTTGACCGTCACCCGGCGCGCTTCGACCCCAAGCTGGTCGCAATAGCGAATCACCGCGTCCGACAGGTCTTCTTTCGCGGTTTTTCTCAGGAATCGTTCGACTCTTTTGCCTGTCGTCTCGATTTCTCCTGGAACGCGAAGAATTTGAGGCGGACCCGGGTCCAGCTTTGCAAGACGACCCGGACCGTCGATAGAGATCTTGCAAGGCTCACCGCGCAACATGAATTCAGCCCCTGCCCGCAGGTCGACCTGAACCGGAAGTGCCTGTAAATGCTCAGCAATCCACTCGACTCGGTCTCGCGCAAAGGCCGCTGCCTCGCCGATTTTCTTGCGGCTGGGCGCGACCGCGACAGCCTCTCGCTTGCGTTCATCGAGACGCAGGATAAGTCGGCGCGCTTTGGGGTTCACTTCGAGACGAACTTTAATTGATTCACCGGATTTTGTTACCAGTGCCATCTTGTCGTCTTTATCGATAATCATTAAATACGTCTCGACATCTATATGCCATAAGTCTATCGGAAACCGCCTAAAAGGGGAATCGACAATGAAGAAATTAATGTTTGGTGCAGCTGGGTTTGCGCTCCTCGCTGCGTGCAATGGCGGCGGTGACGCAACGCCGGAAGTCACGATCGCAGAACCGGTTCTGAAAGAACTGTCCATTCGCGCCGGCGATCCGTCGGAAGCTGCAAACGCCTTGTCCGCCATGTCCTTGACCGACAGCGGCTCTGGGGTCCTGTCTTTCGCAGGCAGCACAACCGATGGCGCAACGGCCACATTTACCGACCTGACCATTACCGGTGAAGATGCCGTCAAAGCCGGATCTCTGGTATTCGAAGGCCTCGACATGGATGGCGGTCAGGCCAATTTCGGCAAGATGAGCCTGAATGACATCACCATCACCGACGAAGAAGAAGATGTCGATGTGAAGCTCGGTTCGATCGAACTGATCAATCCATCGCCAGAACTTGCGAACTGGTTGGCGGCCAGCCTGAACGGGCAGGAAGTGCCGTTCCCGTCTGCCGACAAGGTGGTCTTTGACAGCTGGTCAATCAACGGCCTCACCGGTGATTTTGCAGATACGGACGCCGAAGGGACGTTCGGGATCGACAAGATCGAAATCCGCGACATGACCGACCTGAAAGCCGCCAAGGCGGTGATTAGCGGCCTGAGCCTGAATGGCAGCGACACGGAAGAAGGCATCGATTTCGATATCAGCCTGGGCAGTGTCACCGCGACCAATGTCGACGCGAAATTCGTTCAGGCCATTCAGGAGAATGCCGATGACGAGGAAGCCATGATGTCGGCCATTATGGACCTCGCTTACGACAATCCGATGGAGCCCGGCTATGACTCCTTCAAGCTGGACGACTTGTCGGTTGACGTTGCTGGCGCCTCTTTTGCGATCCCGAGCATTGTTGCCGGAGTTGAGCGCAACGCGGCTGGACAAGCGGTGAAATTCATCACCGAACCTTATTCCATGACGCTGAAAGCAGATGCTGCTGGTGGCGAAGTGGGTGAGCAGCTCCTGCAAGGCCTCAGCGTGGTCGGCTATGAAGAGCTGGAATTGAAGGGCGCCAGTGTCGCGACTTATGATCCAGACACGGATATTGTCGAGTTTGCTGCCGGATCGAACTATTTCGAACTGGTCGATGGCGCCAAGTTCAGCATGGGCGGCAAGATTGAGGGCTATAGCACCTATGCTCAGGAAGTCGGCACGGCCTTCAATTTCGAAGATCTTGCAGCCGGCGCAGAGCCAGACCCAATGGCAATGACCAATGCCATGGGCAAGCTGACCTTCCACAATTTCGAGCTCTCGATCGATGACAATTCACTGCTCGATCGTGCGTTCAATGCGGCTGCAACAGCGCAAGGCGCCGACCCAGCCGAGTTGAAATCGCAAATCGGCATGGGACTGGCCATGGCGCCAATGATGGCCCAGGGATCTGGCGTTGATATGGCGCTGGTCACAGAAGCCACCACAGCGCTGTCCAGCTTCATCAATGATGGCGGCACGCTGACCTTGAAGCTCGATCCGGCGACGCCACTGTCTGTGGCATCCATCATGGAGAACCCGGATCCAGCGGCCTATACGAAAGATGTGCTTGGCTTCTCGGCCACGCAAAAATAGGCGTTCATCGCTTTAAAAGTGTGACAGGCGCGCGGTGCGAAAGCATCGCGCGCTTTTCTTTACAACTTAAAGCACGCATACTCGCGGAATGAGATTAGCTTTCTTTGGCGATGTCGTCGGCAAACCAGGCCGACAAGCGGTGCGTGAGCATCTGCCGACGGTCCGCGCGGCCCTGTCGCTCGACTTTGCCGTTGTGAATGCGGAAAACGCGGCTGGCGGGTTTGGTCTGACGGAAAAAATCGCCAATGAATTCTTTGCAGCGGGCGCTGATTGCCTGACTCTTGGCGATCATGCCTGGGACCAACGCGAAGCTCTGACCTATATCGCGCGGGAGTCGCGCCTGCTCCGCCCGCTCAATTATCCCGACGCCGCCAAGGCGCCGGGCAAAGGCGCGCATCTCTTTGTGCTGCCTGATGGGCGCCGCGTTGGCGTGATCCAGGCGCAGGGCATCGTCTTCATGCGGCAATTGCTGGACAATCCCTTTGGCGCCGTGGATGGCGCGCTGGACGAAATGCCCCTTGGCGTCGTCGCGGACGCCGTCATTGTCGACATGCATTGCGAGGCAACCTCCGAGAAAATGGCCATGGGCCATCATTGCGATGGCCGCGCCAGCATGGTGGTCGGCAGCCATACGCACGTTCCAACCGCGGACCACATGATCCTGACTGGCGGCACGGCCTATCAGAGCGATGCCGGCATGTGCGGCGACTATGACAGTGTCATCGGCATGCAGAAGGACAATTCTCTGCGTCGGTTCGCGACGCAATTGCCTGGCCACCGCTATGAACCCGCGCTCGGCGACGGGACCCTGTGCGGCCTGTTTGTTGAAACCGACGACGCGACGGGTCTGGCGAAACGCTGTGAGCCGATCCGGGTTGGCGGACGTTTGAGTGAACTATTGCCTGATTCTTGAATTGAACCTTGCGAAACAAACAGGCGACTTCTAATCCCTAGGCCGAAGATAAAGGGATTGTATCGTGGAGTTTGGGGAAAACGGGGCCGTCATCTCAAATAAAGGTGACGCGAATTCTGGACAAGACAGCGCCACGAGCATTCACGTGTTCGAAGATGGTCCGCGGAGCCTGAAAGGTCTCTTCACATGGGCTCGGTATGGCCTGATTGGATACATGATCGTCGAGTGTTTCATGTTTCTGACAGTCTTGTTTCTGGTTTGGCTCTATATGCCAACAACCGTCATACCATTTGATATGCAAACGCTCGAACGGATCGATCTCGCGATCACGACTGTGGTGTTCACGCTCATTGCCTTGTTTTGGGCCTGTGCATTTTTAGTCGCCCGATTTACCTATCGTGCCATGCGCAACCTCTACACGGTTGGAAGCAAACATGCCGAAATGTCACCGGGCTGGACCGTCGGCTGGTACTTTATCCCCCTGGCAAATCTGTTCAAACCAGCAGAGGGGATGAGCCAGATTGTGCATGGGACCCGCCATGCGCTTGGTGAAACAAAGGCGGTGGGGTCTGGCATTCCACTATGGTGGACGTGTTGGTTGTTGACCAATGTCACTCAAACGATCGCAGACCGCATTGTTCGTTTCTCTGGCGCATCCATCGACGTTTCCACTCAGTTCGTCGCCTTTGGGTTTGAAGGACTCTCTTCCATCGTTGGCATTGCGAGCGCCTGGGCACTGATGCGGATCCTGAGCTCCGTTTCTGATGGTCATGAGAAAATCAGGCAGGGCGGCGTCGCAGAGGTTTTCGACTGATCGCACCGCCCCCTTTGAAATCTCGATCCAGCTAAGCTAAGCAGCGCAGAACAGACTTTCACAGCAGGAGCCGCCATGGCTGGCCATAGTAAATGGGCAAATATCCAGCACCGCAAAGGTGCACAGGACAAGAAACGCGCGGCCCTCTTCTCGCGCTTGTCGAAAGAGATCACGATCGCCTCGAAAATGGGCGGACCGGACCCCGACGGCAATCCGCGCCTGCGCCTGGCCATCGCCAATGCCCGCGGCCAGTCCATGCCGAAGGACAATATCAAACGTGCCGTCGACAAGGGCCAGGGCGGCGGCGGCGAAGACTATGTTGATATCCGCTATGAAGGGTTTGGTCCTGGCGGCGTTGGGATCATTGTCGAAGCCTCGACGGACAATAAGAACCGCGCCGCGAGCGAAATTCGCACGGCGTTTTCAAAAAATGGCGGCAACCTTGGCGAAACCGGCTCCGTCTCATTCGGCTTTGAAAATGTTGGCGAGATCCAGTTTCCACTCGACGCTGGGGATGAAGACACGATCATGGAGGCAGCGCTTGATGCCGGCGCCAGCGACGTGGAGAGCGATGAAGACGGCCATTTCATCTATACTGAACGCGAAGAATTGTCGGATGTGGCCAATGCGCTGGAAGGCAAATTTGGCGAGGTTGAAGCCAAGTCGACCAAGCTGATCTGGAAGCCCCAAAACACCGTGCCGATTGCGGGTGACGATGCGGACAAACTGATGCGCTTGCTCGATGTGCTCGACGATCTCGACGATGTCGCAAACATTTACGATAATTCAGAATTGTCTGCTGAAGAAATTGCCCGTCTTGCCAGCTGAGTGACGTTTTCTGATCACAGGCGAACAAAAAACTGTGAGAACTGAAATCAAGGCTCGCATTTTGTTTCGGGAATCGTCATATGCGTCTCTCCCACGACACGCATTTGGACGAAGCAGATGAAACTGAACCATCCCCTTTCGATCGCCATGATCGCTGGCGGCCTCGCCGCGATGACATCTTTCGTCATGAGCGCTGGTGCAGAGAACGGTCCAAGCGTGTCCTTGAACAATGATAACATCGAGACTGCGATCTTTGCGGGCGGCTGTTTCTGGTGTGTCGAAAGCGATTTCGACAAACTGGATGGCGTCCTCGAAACGGTCTCAGGTTACACGGCGGGTAATAGCACCAACCCGACTTACAAGACGCACACCAAGCAAGGCCATCTGGAAGCCGTGCGGGTCGTCTATGATTCCTCTAAGGTCGAGTATGGCGAGCTGGTCAGCTATTTCGTTCGTCACATTGATCCAACCGATGATGGCGGTCAGTTCTGCGATCGCGGCAATTCCTATCGCACTGCGGTCTTCGTAGACGACGCGGACGAACGCGCTGAGGTCGAAGCACAATTCCAGGCGATTGATCAGGCCGGCTTCCTGCCAGCTCCGATCGTCACCCGTGTTCTGGACGAGACCGAGTTTTACGAAGCCGAAGGCTATCACCAGAATTACTACCAGAAGAACCCGGCGCGCTATAAATTGTACCGCGTCGGTTGCGGGCGCGACAAGCGCGTTGCCAAGGTCTGGGGTGGCGAAGGCAATAGCTAACCGCCCACCATCTTTTTAAAAATCCAGTCACGACAATGGCGCCGATGAAGTCAGCGCTTGCAGTCAGCGCATGCAGCGCCCAAATAGGCCCCATGTAAAAGGGAATGCACGATCATGAGCGAAGCCGCGACATCGCCCCATATCAAGGAATCGTCTGACCAGGCCTTCATGGCCGACGTGGTCGAGGCCTCCAATGAACAGCCGGTTCTGGTCGACTTCTGGGCCCCCTGGTGTGGCCCGTGCCGAACCCTGACCCCGACGCTTGAAAAGGTCGTTGGCGAGCAGAATGGCAAGGTCAAACTGGTCAAGATCAATACCGAAGAGCATCCCGGCGTCGCGGGCCAGATGGGCGTGCGGTCCATTCCTTCTGTCTTCGCCTTTGATAAAGGTCGCCCCGTGAATGGTTTCCAGGGCGCGCTGCCCGAAAGCCAGGTTCGTCAGTTCATTGAGTCGATTCTCGGCGGGACAGATGATGCTAAACAGTTGCAGGACGCCCTGGAACAGGCTGAAGCGGCGGCGCAAGCCGGTGATATCGGCACGGCGGCGCAGCTCTATGGCGCTGTCATGGACGCCGATCCTGAGAATGCCGCAGCGATTGCCGGCCTCGCCCGTTGCTATCTCGCCAATGGCGATCCGGAGCGCGCCCGTCAGATTCTCGATACGGCACCGGAATCCAAAGCCAATCATTCCGCCATCCGATCTGTCCGCACCGCGCTCGACTTGATGGCTGAAGCGCCGCTCGATGAAGATCTTGCGACTGCGAAGGAATCCGTCGCGGCCAACCCGGAAAATCACGAGGCGCGCTTCGACCTGGCTGAGAAGCTCATCGGCCAGGGCAAGAACAAGGATGCCGCGGATCATTTGCTCGCCATTCTCAGCGATGATCTGGAATGGCAAGAGGGCAAGGCGAAAGCGAAATTGCTGGAAATCTTTGAAGCGGCCGGTCCAAAAGACCCGGTTACCGTGGACGGACGTCGACGCCTTGGATCATTGATGTTCGCCTAACCGTCATCAATCGTGACTCGCCGATTGTCCGTTTCGACCCATTTTATGGTAAGAGACGAAAAACAGGAGTCAGCGTGCCGCACGAGACCTATCGCAACCTGTCGGATTTGCCGGAAACAATTCCGGTCTTTCCGCTTTCCGGGGTCCTCCTGTTTCCGCGCTGGTCCTTGCCGCTGAACGTCTTTGAGCCCCGCTATCTGAACATGGTGGACGATGTCATGTCGGGCAGCCGCCTGATCGGTATGATCCAGTCACAGGGCGATGATCGCGCGCATCCCAGCCTGGCGGCGACGGGCTGTGCCGGGCGGATCACCTCCTATTCCGAAACCGATGATGGACGCTATCTGATTTCGCTGACGGGCATTTGCCGGTTTGGCATTGCTGCGGAGCTGGAGGTTGAAACGCCTTACCGACTTGTGCGGCCGGATTGGCAGTCCTTCGCGCATGATCTGGTCTCGCCGCCTGAAAGCAGCCTGCCTGAGCGGTTGATGCTGATCAACTCACTGAAACGCTATACTCAGATCAATTCCATGGAAGTCGATTGGGAAGCGGTTGAAAACGCCCCGATGGAAACCTTGATCAATGCGCTCTGTGCGGGATGTCCGTTCGGCACGCAGGAAAAGCAGGCTTTGCTCGAAGCCAATAGCGTCGCCGAGCGCGCTCAGACCCTGATCACATTGCTTGACATGGACGTGCCGGGCGATGACAGCTCGACCCTGCAATGACCGATCAAGATTTAGCACTTGGGCTGGGGCAAATCGCACCCGAACCGCTTCCCGTTTTTGAAAACGTGACTCGCGACCTGTTTGAGGCGG
This sequence comes from Pseudomonadota bacterium, assembly GCA_039033355.1. Taxonomy (GTDB): domain Bacteria; phylum Pseudomonadota; class Alphaproteobacteria; order Caulobacterales; family Hyphomonadaceae; genus Henriciella. The sequence goes on from JBCCCT010000134.1 coordinate 7,862, forward strand.
AGATTCGGACCCAAAGAAAGCCTGTGATTCTGAAAAGCCTGGTGCACAATTGGGCCATCACGCAAGCGGCTGAGGCCTCGATCCAAACCGTGGCAAGTCTGCTGCAACATCATGCGAGTCCAAACCCCATCCCGGTAAATTTGAAGGAACCGGGGACAGGCGGTCGATACTTTTACACTGAGAGTGTAAAAACCTGCAACTTTGCGCGCCGCCAGGTACCACTTGGCGCCATTGTCACCGAGTTATTACGTCAGGCCGATGCGGGCGACCCCATGGGTGTGTATATGGATGCCGCCACCGCCGACACTGTCCTGCCCGGTTTTTCGCGCCAACACATGATGCCGCTGGTTCCAGCCGGAACAGAACCGCGCATCTGGCTTGGCAATAGCGCCCGCGTGGCACCACATTTTGATCTTTCCGATAACATTGCCTGCGTTGTGTCGGGGCAGCGCCAGTTCCTCGTTTTTCCACCGGAGCAGGTGGCAAATCTGTATATGGGCCCGATCGAGAATACGCCCGGCGGCGTGCCGGTCAGCATGGTGGACCCGAGAGATCCGGACCTGACCAAGTATCCAAATTACGCCAAGGCTCTGGAACACGCCATGTTGGCGACACTTCACCCTGGAGATGCGATCTATATTCCGCGTCTCTGGTGGCATTATGTCGAAGCGTCAGGACCATTAAATCTATTGGTCAACTATTGGTGGGACTCGCCGCCAATCTCACCCTTGTTCAGCCTGATCATGGCAACCCGCTCGATCCGACGATTACCGACCGCTGATCGTGATGCTTTGCGGGCCTTTTTCGAGCATTTCGCTTTTTCAGATCAAGCGCCGGACGCGTTCAATCACATTCCGGAAGATGCGCGAGGCGTTATGGGAGTGGATACGCCTGAACATGACGAGGCAATCCGGTCGACTTTAAAACAGATGCTGTCCGACCTACTTTCAAAATAAGCCAAAAGAGCAGCTTCCACGATTCAGCCTTCAAATGATTAAGCGAGATCCGCCTTGACCGAACCTTCACCAGACTCCTCCGCCGGCCCCTGCGGCGTCAGCCCGCGGCTGCTTGAGGTCCTGATTTGCCCGGTCACGGGCGGACCATTGATGTTCGACAAGGATGCGTGCGAACTGATCTCGAAAAAGGCCAAACTGGCTTATCCGATCCGCGACGGCCTGCCCATTCTGCTCGAAACCGAAGCCCGCGACCTGGACGCGCCCGCAGCATGAGCGCCAACCCCCAGCAAAACCGCGCCTGGCCAACTGAGTTGCGCTTTTCGCGCAGCGCCCGCAGCTTGACCATCACTTATGATGATGGCGAGCGGTTCACCCTGCCATACAAGACTTTGCGCCTCGAAAGCCCATCCGCCGAAGTTCAGGGCCATGGCAATGGAACAAAGCCGCCGCCACCGGTGATCAGCGATGATCTGAATGTCGAAAAGGCTGATCCGGTCGGCCGATATGCCGTACGCATCCATTTTAGCGATGGCCATTCCAGCGGTTTGTTCACCTGGGCCTATTTGCGACAGCTCGGCGAAGGTGGCGCTCAGGCCTGAACGTGCCTATATGGCATCAGCACAGAGGCTGGAGCGTTCGAGGACGGTCAGCTATCCGCCGACCTTAAGTTCCGTCAGGGAACTGGC
>JBCCCT010000135.1:0-9479 GCA_039033355.1 Pseudomonadota bacterium
ACAGGTCGAGCCGGACGGACGAATCCGCCATGACGATGGGTGTGATGGTCATTGTGATCCCGGCCGTGATGGAATCAGTGGCGATGATGGAGGAATCATCCGTCGTCGTATCAACGCGTACGAACTGATCATCAACGATTTTGATCGTCGCCGGCTTGGTGCTGCGCGTTGCAACATAAGGTCTGGACAAGACCTGCGCCATGTTCTGCGCGGCGAGAAACTTGATCGTCGCCGTCAGCTGCGCCGTATTCCCGGCGAGCTCTTCAAACGTGGTGACGATATTGCCGCCTGTTGTATTGGGCACGATGCTGGAAATGCTGAAACTGCCATCCGCGACATCTGCAAAGTCGACGCCCAGCGTTTCGACGGATGAGGTATTCACCTTCACCACGAGGGCTGAAATGATGACATGCGGAACGGGCCGGTCAGCGCGCGCGACAATACTGGCGGCCCGGGTCACCTCACTCGCAGGGCCGGTTAGAAAGACGGTGTTCAGCTCCGTCACGCTGGACACTGTTAATTGCTCTGCATCGCTATCATCATCGTCATCGAAGAGTTCGCCAATCATGATTCGAACATCGACGGCCTCGAGATGTTTCAGAGCGATTTCCCGGCTGGTATAGGCCTGTTCCGATGGATTATCAGCGTCGGTGCCGGCGACGATTTCACCGCCATAAGAGAAGCTGAGCAAGCCCTTATCAACCCGGGCGACAATACCGGTTTCAGCGAGCAGAAGGTTGATCGCCTGCGGCAAGGGACGGTCGACAAATCGGGCGGACACCCGGCCACTGAAAGCAACCGACGGCGAGAGATAGTCGAACGCATCGGATTGCAGGATTTCGTCCATGACCATGGCCAAGTCAGCCTGATCCAGATTGACGGTCAGCCGCATGCTGTCCAGCGTTGGACCATGGCGCAGGATCAGCGCCTTGATCGCCGCTCTCTCCCGCTCGATATCTTCCTTCTGGTCTGCGGCATTGGCCTGCAGCAAATCGTCCAGCATGGCCGAACGGGCTTCCTCCAGAGCGAAGTCAGGATTGGCGACACAGGCACCGCAAAGCAACACGGAAGACATCGCGGCGCTCAAGAATAAGAGCCGCGACATCAGATATCTGGAGGTGCTAAGACGGGTCGCCATGGCGGCAGAACTCCCCTCCGGATCGGGACTAGACGTATTTATCAGCACCGCTCAGCTTGCCGCATTTGTATCCAGCGGGGTCGAGGGGTTTGCCATCGCTTGTCGTGGTTACCTTTTCTGAAAGACTCGAAATTTCGAGCGTTTTCCAACTGTTGGAACCGAGGTCGCCTGAGACCTTCGCGATGATCTGGCATCCAGGAGTCAGAAACAGATTCATATCCTTGCTATTGCCGCTGAGGATCTTGATTTTCAGCTTGTAGGAACAACTGGCGGGAATGATGAACGTGTCATAATTTCCAGATGGGACATTCACGCTGAGTTTTTTGTCGAATCCTTTGCACGAGGCGTGCGTCGCCGGGCTTTCCTATGCGCTGTGCGCATTCACAGCGACCCAGTCCAGCGTAAAGGACCCGGCATTGCCCATGACGATGACACCACAGACAGCATTTGAGCCTTCGCAATCAGGGTGGGTATAGCTGGCTTCTTCTGACGAGGCGGCATGCGCGGCGCCGAACAGGCCGGTCGACAGGACCATGGCTGCAGCGCCCGCGCCTGCCATAGCTTTCGTGATCTTCTTCATGACTCTCCCTTCTCTTGATTGGTTGAGAGGTCTCTAGCCGTAATACCGCGCGCGAGCGGCCTCGACTGTCAGATCAGACAGTTTCCGATAGAGTCTCACGCGATGGGTGGGTTACGTGAACGAAGACTGTGACGTTGCATAGACAGACCGCCGCCCATCATGCGGGTCAAACCCATAAGCAAACGCCGCCGCAACAATAGCCTGGACTGTCGTCGAAACCCCCAGGCGCTCGCGGGCATTGGTGATGTGAAATCGCAATGTCCGTTCGCTGATTCCGAGTATGGTCGCCGCTTCAAACAGGGTTTTGCCTGAAGCGAGCCAGCGCAAGCATTCGACCTCGCGACGAGACAAGGCGGTATCTTCCGTAGCTGCGCGGTGGTCATGAAGCTGGTGCAGCGACTTGATGTGAAAGTATCGATAAGCGTTCGCGAACGTGTCCAGCGTATGGGTGATCTGCGCGCTCATTTGCGGTGTGATCTCGGCATGGGATTTGGCCGCAATGACCAGCGTGCGATCCCGCTCACGGCACAGTGGCGTGATGACAAAATCGTGCCATTCGGGCTGGCCAAATTCGCGCGGAAGTGTCCGTTGATAGTCTGACAGAAAATAGTCAGCCGACGCATCTGCGATCATTTGAAAAGTGTTTCTTTGCTGCGTTTTCCACCGCAGACACGCCTGTGTGTCTGATTTGGCATGTTCCAAAGCGATCGTCAGAGAGTCCTCCATTCGCAAGGATAGTTCTCCTCCATCAACTCCCAATCTGTCGGTATAATTATTCCAGACTGTGCCGTGATTGCTCAGCATGGTCGGAATCGTTCCTGGCGCCGGCGTCCAATGCAATGAGAGAAACGGGAAACCGATCGCGGCGCAGGTCTGCGCGCCTTCTTCCAGCAACTCTGCAATTGACGCACTGCGATAGAATTGAATCAATGCCATATCCAGAGCCACGTTATCCATCCTCTCCGCACCACATGGGCGCTTCTGGTCCTGGAGCGGCGGTGGCAGGCAGACGATCTGGATCCCGTCACTGGCCGCTCGAATGATAACGCAGTAATTCTGTATTGAGTGATTCAACAACTTTATAAATATTATTATTAAATTCCCCCTAAGGTTGTTTCACTATATATTTATTTCACTTGATTGCGATGTTGACTTGTTTGCGAACACCTGATCTGCGACGGCGGCGTTGAGAGACTGGTAGACAAGAGACCAGTACCAGCGTTAGGCGATGGCTATGTCTGACATCCTCATCCGTTCTGCGCGACCCGCTGACCTGCCAGAGCTCCTGGCGTTCGAACAGGGTATCATCCTCGCCGAACGACCATTTGATCATACCCTCAAACCTGACCCTGTGAGTTACTATGACATCGCCGCGATGATTGATGATCCCGACGCGGAGGTCGCCGTGGCTGTCCTCGATGGATCACCGATCGGATCCGGTTACGCGATCAGGAAGGCGTCACGTCATTATGTGACGCCCGCTTTTCACGCCTATATCGGTTTTCTCTATGTCGATCCGGCGCACCGCGGAAAAGGGGTGAATAAGCTGGTGCTGGATCACCTGTTTCAATGGGCGCGCGATCAGGATCTGCCGGAAATTCATCTCACCGTTTATCCAGACAATGAACCCGCCATTCGCGCTTACGAAAAGACGGGATTCTCACCCTACATCCTGGAAATGAGACGCAACCTAAATGAAGAGACCTAGTCAAAGGGCGTCCGGTTCGGCATAGTTTTGCGGGGGCGTATTGAGGCAATACTCATATACGGAGGTGGCTTATCATGGCGCGTCATAAATTCCCGTTGCGGCTATCAATGCTCGCCCTCGGCCTGGTCATCAGCGCGTGTGCGTCCAAATCTGTTGAAACAGATCCGACGCCCACCCCGGAACCGGTCCTCGAGGGAGAAACCCCGGAACCTGATCCTGAGACCGAACAGGAGTTCGCATCGCCGCCTTCTCCAAAACCTGATATTGTCGTGCCTGAGGATTTCACATTCCCGAAATCCCTCGCGCTCTGTCCGCGTATGACGATTTCAAATGCACCGCCGGCCAATGCAGACGGTGAGATTGCCACCTATGCCACGATGGCGTCGCTCAATGGCGTGCGCCTGGCGGTCGCGCCCGTCGAAGCCGGCTGCTTTTCGTCCGGATTCGGGCCGCGAAACGGACGCCCTCACAAAGGGATCGATCTGCACAGTGCCGCGCCGGTCGCAATCTATGCCGCCGCAGATGGCTGGGTCAGGGAGAAGATTTATCGCGACGATTATGGAAACATGTTGGTGATTCAACACGGTGACACCGTCTTCGCCCGCTATGCTCATCTCGAGAGTTTTGCAGATAATCTCGAAGTCGGCGACACGGTGTCTATTGGTCAAACCATTGGAATTATGGGGAAAACTGGCAGCAATACCGTGCCAAGGCACCTCCATTATGAAGTCATGACGGGGGAATGGGGCGTCCTGACAGGATCATTTGGGCTGACACCAGTCGATATCTTCGCACACATCCCGACAAATTAGCACGAGCCAAGCGCGGCAACTTGCTGTATGGCGCGCGCCATGAGCTTTCCAGACAAACAAACGGTTCTCGATTTCCTGAAAGAGAACCCGGACGCCACTACCAAACAAGACATTGCTCGCGGCCTGAAACTGAAAGGCCGCGAACGTCAAACCTTGCGCGCGATCCTGAAAGAACTTGAAGCAGATGGAACCCTGACCCGGACCGGGCGCCGGGAATGGGCGCAATCCGATATGCCACCACCAACCTGTGTTGTTCGTTTTGAACGCACCGACGAGAATGGCGAATTGATCGCGCGCGCCTTTGGCAAGGAAGGCGCTTACGGACCCGACATTCTTTATGATGGATATTCCGGCAAGTCGCGGGGGCCAGCGCCTGGCGCCGGAGATCGCGGTCTCGCCCGGGTAAAACAATCGGGGGGTGTCTGGACAGCGCGCCTGATGAAACTGTTTGAGAGCCGCGACGAAGAACGTCCTGTCACCGGGGTCTATCTCAACACGGCGAGAGGCGGCCGTGTGAAGCCCGCAAGCCGCAAGGTGAAGCATGAGCTGCACGTGCGCGAAGCCGACCGCAATGGCGCTGAGAATGGCGACCTGGTACTCGCGGCCCCCTTCCCGCAACGCGGCTATGGCCCGGTCCGCGCCCGCATCGAACAGATCCTGGGACGACAGGAAGACCCTCAAGCCGCATCGCTCCTGGCGATCGCCGCGCATGACATTCCGACCGAGTTTCCCAAGGCCGTAATCGATCAGGCCCACGCCGCACAGCCGGCAAAAGTCGCGCGGACGGATTTGCGCGAGACGCCCTTGATTACGATCGATCCGGCAGATGCCCGCGACCATGATGATGCGGTGTTCGCGGAAGCGCGCGAAGACGGTTTCCGTGTGATTGTCGCGATTGCCGACGTTGCCGCCTTTGTCACACCGGAGAGTGCGCTTGATCGCGAAGCCCTCAAACGCGGCAACTCGACCTATTTCCCGGATCGGGTCGTGCCCATGCTCCCCTTCGAGTTGAGCGCTGATGCTTGCTCCCTGAAAGAAGGTCAGGATCGCCAATGCATGGCCGTTGAGATCCTGTTCGATAAATCAGGCACCAAACAGTCGCACACCTTCATGCGGGCCGTCATGCGGTCTGCCGGTGCCCTCTCCTATGAAGAAGCCCAGCAGGCGATTGATGGCAAACCGAGCAAGCGAGCCGCTCCCTTGCTGAAACCCGTTCTGGAACCCCTTTGGGCGGCCTATGCTGCACTCTCCAAGGCGCGCGAAAAACGAGGACCGCTCGAACTTGATCTGCCGGAGCGAAAAGTCGAAATCGCAACAAATGGTACAGTCTCAGGGATTCGTACAAAAGAACGGTTTGATGCGCACAAGCTGATTGAAGAGCTGATGATCCAGGCCAATGTGTGCGCTGCGGAGGAACTAGAGAAACGCAAGACGCCCCTCCTTTATCGGGTCCATGACACGCCCTCTGATGCCAAGATCGCGGCGCTTTCGGAATTCCTGAAGACCCTGGATATCAAATGGCCGCTTGGCGAGCGCACCCAAACACATCGCTTCAATCGTTTGCTCAAGGATTTTGGCGAGTCCGACAATGCCGAAGCGGTGTCCGAGATTGTGTTGCGCACGCAAAGCCAGGCCATCTATAGCCCGGAAAATATTGGTCATTTCGGGCTCAATCTGAAGAAATATGCGCATTTTACCAGTCCGATCCGACGCTATAGCGACCTGATCGTGCATCGGGCTCTGATCAAGGCCCTGAATTTCGGACCCGATGGTCCGCCAGACAAACAATCCGTTCAACTAGATGAGATCTCCGAACATCTGGTTCGCACAGAACGACGCTCCATGGCGGCGGAACGAGAAGCGACCGATCGGTATCTGGCGCATTTCCTTGCGGACCGGGTTGGAGCCGAGTTCGAGGGCCGGATCACAGGCGTGACAGCGTCCGGCTTGTTCATACGCCTGGAAGAGACGGGAGCGGACGGGTTCTGCCCCGCATCGCGGATATCAGAAGAATACTGGGCCTATCAGGAAGCAGCACAGGCGCTGGTCGGGGAGCATTCGGGCAAACGCTATGAGTTGGGACAGCCCGTCACCGTCCGTCTGGTCGAGGTCACACCACTGGAAGGTGGTCTTCTGCTGGAACTCATTTCCGACCCCCGTCCCCGCAAGCCAGGCGAAAAATTGCAGCCGCGGACGCGGGGGAAGCGGTTTGATCGTCGCAAAGGCTCTGGCAGCATGAAGCGCGGCAAGGGCAAATCGGGCGGAAAAGGAAAGCGTAGGCGATGAGCAAACCGGATCTGGGCACGGCTTATGATCGCGAAGATGCCGGCGAGGTTATCCTGAAGGACAGACCCAGCCCGCGCCCGCGCGATGCTGCGACGCTGATTCTGGTGCGCCGCGATCAGGCCATGCCGCGCGTCCTGATGGGCAAACGGTCCGGGCGCCATGATTTCATGCCAGATAAATATGTGTTCCCGGGCGGCCGGGTGGATCCACAGGATGGACGCGCGAAAAGCGTCAGTGAATTGCCGCGGGCGGATGAAGCTCGGCTCCGATTTCAGGCGCGACGCCTGCCACGCGCCTTCGCGCTGACTGCGATCCGCGAGACGTTTGAGGAAACCGGCCTTCTGATTGGCAAATCAGCCGAGATGCCCGCCAAGGCGCCGGCCGGATGGCAACCGCTATATGACATGAATATCGCACCGGTCCTGGAACATTTGCGCTTCATTGGCCGCGCCATCACCCCGCCCTATCGCCCGAAACGGTTCGATGCGCGCTTTTTCATGGCCGAAGCTGAAAAGGTCCTGATCGATGACCGGCCGCCGCTGGACGGCGCTGAATTGCATGACTTGCAATGGGTGTCCTTGAAGGACGCGCTGGCGCTCGATTTACCAAATGTGACGCGCTTCATGCTGGGCGAAATCGAGGAGCGACTGACCAAGACCGACGACCTTGGCCCGCCATTCCTTCGCTGGACGCGATCTGGTCACTCAGCCGACCGAATTTGATGCTGACAGCCGCTTGACTTCCCGGCCACAAACCATCATTAGACGCGTTTTCGAGATTTAGCCCTCAAATGAAGGTGCACCGCAATGGCCAAACCGGCAACGATCAAAATTCGCCTGAATTCTACTGCAGGCACTGGCTTCTTCTATGTCACCAAGAAGAACCCGCGCAACATGACCGAGAAAATGGTCAAGCGTAAGTATGACCCGATTGCGAAAAAGCATGTCGAGTTCAAAGAAGGCAAGATCAAGTAAGATCAGCGCTTCTATAGAAAGATTTGAAAGAATCGGGCCTCGCGCCCGGTTTTTTTTATGCCGCTTTGGTCTCAATACGGTTGCGGCCATTCTGTTTCGCGCGATAGAGTGCCTGATCGGCCTGGTGCAGGAAATCCGCGAGCAACCCGCCCTCGCCATTATAAGTAGCGATCCCAGCGCTGACCGTGACTTTGATATCGGCATCTTCGCGTTCAATGTGGAATGGCTCGGCGGCAATCGCTTCGCGGATGCGTTCAGCACCGATTTCAGCCAGTTCCTCGCGCGTATCCGGCATGATCAGCAGGAATTCCTCACCACCCGGGCGGCAAGCAATATCCTGAGGCCGGATATTGGTGCGCAGACGAGCCGCGAAGCTTTGCAGGACGAGATCGCCTGCCTCGTGCCCGAATTTGTCATTTACGGCTTTGAAGTGATCGATATCAAAGGCCACGATCGATACGGGCTGTTCGTTAACGCCGGAACGCTGCATCCAGAGCTGCAAGCGCTCGAGCATGTAACGTCGATTGTACAAACCGGTCAGGTGGTCGATCACAGACAGTTCGAGCCCGCGATCCACACGCCGCCGCAGAATATCGACAAAACGTTTGCGCCGGGTCTGGGTTCGCACCCTGGCCTGCAATTCAAGCGCATCCAGCGGCATCATGATGAGATCCGATGCCCCGATGCGGAGCGCCTCGAGGCCATCGGCTTGATCGTCATGCTCACACGTGACAATGATCGAGAAATCGCGCGACTCTTTCAGAGCCCGCAGATGAGCGCAGAGTTTCAGCGCGTCGTGGCGCTGCCCTGAGAGCGCGATGATGACGATGTCGATTTCTTCGAACCGAATGCCGGTCTCTTGCGCATCCATCCAGGTCGCGGTTGTGTGGCCGACGGTGGACAATGCTTTCGCAACTCGCCTGGCCTGCAAATTGTTTTGATCAATGACCAGGATGCTGGCTGGCTTTTCGAGCATTTCCTGTTCAAAATCAGTGAGATACTCTTCCTGCGCCCCGATGGCCTCGCGCGAGCGCAACTCGTTCGCGACCATATTGTAGCGCATAAGGGCTTCGAGCCGGGCGAACAGACCAAAATCATCCACCGGTTTGGACAAAAAGTCGTCAGCGCCGGCTTCCAGTCCGCGCAGACGATCGTCGCGATCGGTGAGCGCGGTCAGCATCACGACCGGTATATGGCGTGTGGTCAGATTGGATTTCAGGCGACGGCACACTTCATAACCATCCATACCCGGCATCATCACATCGAGCAGAATGATATCAGGCTGATGCTGCGCCGCTGATTCCAGGGCATGCGGGCCGTCCGGCGCCATGAAAACGGTATAGTATTTTGCCTCAAGCTTCGCCTGTAACAGTCGGCGATTGGTTTCCATATCATCGACGACGAGGACGCTGGCGGTCATGCGGGCGCCTCGTTCGCGATCAGATCGTCAACGGTCTTCAGGAAGGGTTTGATCTGGATGGGTTTGGAGAGATATCCCTCACATCCCGCTTCGCGAACCAGCATTTCATCCGTGCGCATGGCAAATGCCGTGACGGCGAGCACCGGTATCCCGGCGGTCCGTTCATCATCCTTCAGCCAGCGCGCAATATCGAGGCCCGAAACATCCGGCAACTGGATGTCCATGATGATGAGATCGGGTTGCTCCTCGAGCGCCAGACCGACCGCTTTTCCGCCATCGACGCATTGCAAGGTTTCGTACCCGGTGGATTCGAGCAAATCGGAAAACAGCCGCATATTCAATGCGTTGTCTTCGACGATCAGGACTTTCCGAGAGGTCTTACCTGGCATGAGCTCGGTTCCGAATCACGTGGGCCTCCATTTGCCCGCAAACTATCTATCGTTAAGTTCGTTAACGTTTCTTTTCCATTTGCCTGAATTCGCAGAACATGGCATGAACAAATATGCCCACGATTTGCCGAGACTGTGACACTCATGTCTCTGATTCGATAGAGGCATGTCC